>JAZKFE010000504.1:8885-20135 GCA_040386595.1 Planctomycetota bacterium
CGGCATATCACCGACCCGAAATTCCGCCGTGAGCTCTTCCGGTTCGCACGCATTGAGCGTCGTGAAATCTTGTTTCTCTTCCGCGATCGCGAATACGATCCGCGTGAGTACGCCTATTTCTCGTGCTGTATGCGGTCGCTGTTTCCCTGGTTTTGCAATCCGAATGGACCGCAGGAAAAGGTTCTCTGGGGCAATGCAGCCCCCTTCCCGGCAGCCAATCTGATTACCGGTGCTTGGGCCAGAGATGTCTATGCCCTAAAACAGACCAAGGGAGCCGCAGCCGTCGTACGTCCTCCTATTAGGGCTGGAGCGTACCTGACAAACGGCCCTTTTCACGCCGGCCGCAGCGGGGCTCGCTGGCCGGAGAAAGGTCTGGCATGGCTGACCTATTTGCGGGTGAAGTTGCGTGGTGCCAAAGGGGGCATGTTCTTCATTGATCGCCGCAAGGTTTATGAAGACCAGATTCGCAATCGAGAAGCCCGTGGACTGAGCGATGAACCGCAAGCTCGGTTCTTGAGGGACTAGCATGCTCGATTCTCGAGTGCGGTCGCTCATTGACCCGATGCTGGATCACATTGGATCGCTACTGGCCCGATTCGGCCTGAGTGCGAATATCGTGACCGTGGGCGGATTTCTGCTGGGCGTCGCGGGATGTATCGCCATCGGCTTCCAGCACTACTGGATCGCCTTAACATTGCTCATGTTGAACCGTATCGCGGACGGTCTGGATGGTTCGATTGCTCGACGCCGCGGTGCGACCGATGTCGGTGGCTACCTCGATATCGTGCTCGACATGATTTTCTATTCTGGGGTGCCGTTTGCGTTCGCCGTCTCGCGTGCCGAATTCGCCTTACCGGCTGCGTTTCTGATTTATAGTTTTATCGGGACGGGAGGCTCGTTTCTGGCCTACGCCGCCATCGCCGCTAAACGCGGGGTGACCACTGATAGCCTGGGAAAGAAGTCGTTTTACTATGCCGCGGGCCTGATTGAGGGTACCGAAACGGTCGTATTCTTCGTGCTGTGTTGTCTGTGGCACGATCGCTTTGCCGTGTTAGCCTGGACGTTCGGCGCGCTCTGCTGGGTGACCACTGCGGCACGGATCGCAGCGGGAGTTATCGCGTTTCGAGAGCCTCGCTAAGAGAGTTGTCATGGATCAGTTTTCGCGACGAACATTTCTGCAGACCACAGCCGGCATCGCTGCGGGGGTGATGACGGGATGCCAGCCTGGTGCTCCGTCAAAAACCTCCGGCGCGAAAAGGGAACTGCGAGTCTTCGTCTATGCAGGTGGTCACGAGAAAACGATGCGTGAAGTGTTCGTCCCGCGGTTCGAATCCGCCGCGGGAGTGACGGTTTCGCTGCATTCCGGCTGGTGGGATGCGATCGCGAAGTTGAAGACCGCCCCAACGAATTCCCCCCCGTTCGACTTGATGATCACTGACGCCACACAAGGTTTCCCCGCCGCCCGCGAGGGCCTGTTTGCGAAGATTGATTTCAGCCACATTCCCAATCACCAGGCGATGACCCCGGCAGCCCTCGATACCTGGGTCTATCGCGACGGATACGGCTTGCCCTACCCCGACTCGGTGATGACGTTGGCCTACCACAAGCAACTCGTTACGCCCGCCCCCGCTCGGTGGTCCGATCTATTTCAACCGGGGCCGGCGGGAAAAATCGGGATGTATAACAGTTTTTATCTGAGCCTCTATACATTCGCCGCCGCCCTGGCCGATGCGAATCACAAACCGGGCACCGCACATGAGCTGATGCGCACCAACTCCGACGAGGTGTTCCGCTATGCTCGGGAGCATCGAAAAGCGGTAAAGCTCTGGTGGCCGACATCGACCGATATGATTCTCGCGCTCAATGATAAATCGGTCTCGGCAGGCAACATGCACAGCCCCGAGTACCTGCAGGCCATTCGAGAAAAGCCGGAACTCGCCGCGGTGGTTCCCGAACATGACCGCGCTATGGTGCAGGTTTTCTGGGCAATTCCAGCGGGGACCAAGAACCAGGACCTGGCGGAAGCGGCCCTCGACTTGATGTTTAGCGATCCCGTGCAGCACGAGTTCGCCCGCCGCGGAATGGCAACCGCCCTCCCCCAGACTGCGGCCAAAATGGCAGCCGAAGATCCCTATTGGAAAACATTCTACCCACACACGGATGAACAATTTCGGACACTCCAGTACTATCCGTATGATGTCTATGCCGCACACTGGAATGAGTTTGCCGATCGCTGGGACCGCACCATTCTCCGGGGCGAATGAGACAATCCGGCTCGAAGAAGTCTCCTTCGGATACGGCAGCGAACTCGTCGTCAAGGACGTGTCACTGACCATTCCGGCGGGTGCCTTCGTGACGCTCCTCGGCCCCTCCGGCTGCGGCAAGACAACCTTGTTGCGATTGCTCGGGGGGTATCTGGTCCCGGAACGCGGCCGAATCTTTCTACAAGGTCGCGATGTCACCACCCTGCCCCCGAACTTGCGACAGGTCGGGATGGTCTTTCAAAGTTATGCCCTGTTCCCCCACTTAAATGCCAGGCAAAACGTGGCATTTGGACTCGAAGTCCGCGGCCGAGCCCCAGCGATCGTCCGGCAACAAGTCGACGCAGTCTTGGATCGAGTCGGCCTCAGTTCTGAAGAACGCGACCGTTACCCATCCCAACTTTCCGGTGGGCAACAACAACGTGTGGCATTAGCGCGGGCCCTCGCGTTTGAACCACCAGTGCTTCTATTGGACGAACCTCTGGCCAGCCTCGACCGGCACTTGCGAGAACAAGTCCGACTCGAACTGTGCCGCATCCATCGACAGTCGGCCGTCACAACGGTGATGGTCACTCACGACCAAGAAGAGGCCCTCGCCAGCTCCGACATTGTCGGGGTGATGCAGTCGGGTCGCTTGCTGCAGGTGGGCACACCCCGCGAACTCTACGACCGACCGCTCAGCCCATTCGTCGCCCGTTTTCTGGGAGATGCCAATCTGATCGAGGGGCGTCGATTGGGGATGAATCCGACTGCGTTGGTGCTGATTCGTCCGGAACGAGTGCAGATCGGCAGTAACTGGCCCGGTCGTGTGATGGCAGTGAATTATCACGGCGCGGACTTGGTGGCTGACGTGCAATGCTCCGACTTCGTATTAAAGATCCGCACCCGCGCGGTGACAGAATTAGCCGTGGGAGATGCGATCGCGCTGGACCTGCCCCAGGACAATCTGTGGGAAATCCCCGCGGAGAGCACTCCGCGATGAACCGCACGACTTCATTTTTATCAGTCGGACCGTCAGCAGCGCTGGTCTTCGGGCTGGTGATTAGTCCGTTATTGCTGCTGCTTCGCGTCAGTCTGTATGAGCCCGCCGTCGGTCGAGGATTCTATTCGCCAGGAACGGTGACCCTCGCCAACTATGCCACGTTGGCCGATAGTCACATCTTAAGCATTGCCGGCTTCACCCTGTTCTGTGGCCTGGCAGTCGCCACGGCCTCACTGGCCATCGCATATTTGTTAGGCATCTTTCTGTGCTCACTGCCGGCTCGTCAGCAGTTAGTCGCATTGGGATTGATCCTGGTTCCCAAGACGGCCGGATTGCTAGCCATGCTCTTCGGTCTCCAACGCTGGCTGCCACGAGGCCTGTTGGCTGCGATCATCGCGGAAGTCTATCTCGTGCTGCCTTATTCTGTATTAGTGATTTTTATTCAGATTCGTTCTTTGAATCCGATTCTAGGGCAAGCCGCGCGAGGCTTGGGGGCCAATCGCTGGCAAATTTTCCAACGGGTGACATTACCCTTGTCCTTTCCTGGGATGTTTCTGGCGTTTCAGTTGGGGTTGATGTGGGGCTTAGGAGCATTTCTGGGCCCGCTATTCCTGGGCGGGCCCAATGAAACAACTCTGGCCGTCGAGCTGCATCGACAAGCCTTCGAATATGGCCGCTGGCCACTCGCAGCAGCCGAGGCGGTCGTGTTGCTGGTTCTAGTGGGAAGCGCGGCACTCGGGCTGCCCGCCATCGCGAGATTGCGAAAGGTCGCCCACCTATGATTCGCAAACTGAGTGTTTTCATCGTCGGATGGGGGGTGATCTGCGTATTGCTGGCTCCCGTACTGCATACGATCTGGGTTTCGTTCTCGCCCGATTCATTCCTAACTCCGCCAACTACCGTTTGGTCCATCAAATGGTACCTAGCGTTCCTTCACGACCAGCGGTGGTTGAACGCCACGCTACGGAGTTTGATGGTTGCTGGAATGTCCGCCGTGCTCGCGGTGATCGCAGGGACTCCAGCAGCATGGTCGCTAAGAAAGATGAGTCTGCCCCACCAGCGTCTGCTGAGTCTTTTGTTCTTACTGCCCGCGTTGATTCCTCCCGCAACGCTGGGATTCGGATTGCTGCCGTTGGTCTATTTCACGGGACTGTGGGGCACGACGCTCGGAATGGTTCTGGTTCACACAGCCATCGGACTCCCGATTGTGTTCTTAATTGTTCGCTCGTGTGTCACCGATCAGCTAAGTGAATTAGAAGCGGCCGCAGCCGGGCTGGGGGCTAGCCAGTGGGCCGCCTGTAGACGAGTCACGATTCCGCTATTGAGCCCGATTCTTGTCGCCGCAGGCATCGCGGTGTTCGTGTTGTCGCTGAACGAATCGTTGGTGAGTATTTTCCTCGCGACACCGACGAATGAGACACTACCGGCCGTGACCTGGCCACAGCTGCGCTATTCGCCAAACCCCATGGTCGCGGTGGCCTCATGCGTCACGGCCGTAGTCGGAATGAGCGGCGTACTGCTGGTCTTACGTTTGATCGGTTTACAACGCGGGCCACGCTTGAAACGAATCAACTCACCGCTACATCGAATTTAATATCGATACGACGTTTGCACATAGAACTGCGACGCATCACCCCGCGGAGCGGTGTTCTCAATGAAGGTGCCGTACCAGAACCAGGAATAGCCGGTTTGAATGTCGAAGTTCGGGTTAATGGAATAGTAGCCATAAAGGTCTAGCGCATGGCCCAGATTGCGACCATTGCCAGGAGTGCCGACCGGGCTTCCTGCCACGTTGTAGGCTCGGTCGCCGTCCGAGGCCAACGAGAACCAGTGATAAGCCGCAGTAACGGCCGTTTTCTTCGTCGGCTTCACGTCCGCCTGCAAAGCATAGTCGTATAAGTTTTGCCCGGACAAGTTATCGCTGATCGCCCAATAAGCATGGCCGAGCGGGTACATCACGTTAAACGTGTTATTGGTACCGTCTGTCGGACTCCGATCACCTGAACCATAGTAAAACAGTCCGGACAAGCGGGGAGTCCAAGGGGCCTGCTTCCACGAGTGACCAGCGATGGCCGTATAGAAGCCTGCCAGTACGTTCTGCGAGTTATCCTGTCCGACCTGAATTGCTCCTTCAGTATCAAAGTCCCAGACTCGGCTTTCTTCGCCGCACGCATCTAAAACCGGGAACAATCGCGAGTAGCGCGACCCGATCGTATGCCGCGAACCGTCCGGTTTGTTCGCCACATCGACTTGAGTATTCTGATAAAGCCAATAGGTATCCACGACCGTATTCTGGAGCCCGGTATAAGAGAAATAAACTCCGCTAAACTGCACGCCATGGTTCGGGCGATCGAACTGGCTGTCGTACTGGGAGACCGATTGATATCCGGTCGCTGAATTCACCGGATTGACCGAGAACGCGTCCAGCTTGTAGTCGGCTCCCTTTAAAATATAGTGATAGCCCTGAAAGTTGCGACGAGTATTCGCCCAGTCCAATGGCGACACCAGTCGTTGTCGGCCGAAGAACAGCTCTTGGCGACCATAGCGAAAGGTGTGTTTGCCCCAGTCGTTTTCCAGGAAGTTGACATCGGCAAAGAAATTCTGCAAATCCCAACGATTGACATCGGACGCCTGATACAACCCCTGCTCGCCAAAACTATCGGCGTTAATTCCCTCGACATAAAACCGAAACATCTCCCCCGCCTGCACATCAAGATACTGACGCCAGCGAAGCAGTTGATAGTCGAGCTGGACCGGTCCCCCGGGACGTAGTCGGTTGTCTTCATTCATGAAGCGGTGACGGATCTCACCACCGGCGGAAACTTTGAATTCCTCACCGAGAAACTCAAAGGGAACATTTTTCCAATCTTCGCCGAACAAGTGTTCGTGATTGGGGTCGCTCATATAAGAAAAATCATTGTCGTAATAGAGCGGCTTCCACGGCCCCGTCGGAGGGACGGTGGAGGGGGTAGGAAACTGAGGTGGTGCCTTCTTCTTCGGCGCGGGGGCCGGGACCGGTGGAGCGACCGGGAACTCTGACGCCAGGTCGGCAGACGGTAACGCCATCCCCGCGGCGGAGGGCTCTGTAGCCAAGGGCGGAGAGTGGCCGAACGGCCCCTGTGGGTTGAGCGTCAAATCGTCAGCCGGCGTGACCGTCGATGTCCCTTCAGCGGGGGGGGGAATCTGCGCCGCAAGGGGAGCAATGTGAACCACGCCGAGCGTGGCCACGAAGGCCCAAGTCATCCATGACCGCAACATACATGCCTCAATCAATCGCTGGCACCAGCAAATTCCGCCGGTGACTCCGCAGTGGGTCGTGGGTTTGAGTCGGAACCATAATGACTTAATCCGTCAGGACAAATCGGTGGTTCAACTACGGGACAGAACGAGGCGCTGCTGGGGATATCGTCGGGCACAACCCTTGTGCTTTATAAGGAATATTCCGCCGCAGAGAGACCTGTTGCTATTGAGAAGCGGTTGCGGAATGTGCGGGGACTTTGTCGCTTCAACGAGCGTGCAGCACTCGGGGAAACGCCACGATAGTCAGCGCGCTACGATCACGACAACTCCGCCATTGCCTGGAAAAATCCAAGCGAATGACCGCGCGATATTAGTGCGTGGGAGGAGTGGCCCGCGACCGGCTTCGGTGTTCCGAATGTATTTCCGCTTGAGTCACCAGGCGAATTAGTTCAGCTAGCGAGTGGGCATGCAACTTCTTCATCAGCGAGGCACGGCGCATTTCCACCGCGCGTTCGGTGATGTTTAAACGCATGGCGATCGCCTTGTTGGGAGCTCCCTCTCGCACGAACGTGAGGGTCTCGCGCTCCTTCTCCGTCAGGCTCTCCAGCCGCAGGGAAAACTCGCTCCAAATGGCCAGTTCGGCACGCCGTCGCCGGTCTTCCGCAAGAGCCCGTTGGATCCGCTCGAGCATCGTCTGTGCGTGAAAAGGTTTTTCGACAAACTCCACCGCTCCCGATTTCAGCGCTCGCACGGCCATCGGGACATCGGCATAGGCGGTGATAAAAATCACCGGCAATTGCGAGCCTGAAGCGGTTAACTTTTCAAATAGATCCAACCCGCTCATGCCGGGCATCCGCACGTCGCAAACCAGGCATCCCGGTTGATTGATATCCAGCTCCCGGAGAAATTCTATGGCCGAGGGATACGCTCGCGTGGGCAACCCGACAGTTTGCAACAGGTACAGTAACGATTCGCGGGAATCGGTATCGTCATCGACCACATAAATGATGGAGGGGGACTCAAGCATGGACGCTTTCCTCCCGGTCTGCCGTCTGCGTCACACCAGCCAGCGGTGACTGCGTGGGAAGCGTGAAACAAAAGGTGGCTCCACAGTCTCTGTTGTTGCGAGCCGCGATCGTTCCCCCATGGGCTTCAATAATATTACGGACGATCGCTAACCCCAGGCCCAAGCCATCGCTGCGGGTCGTAAAGAACGGTTCGAACACCCGGCTGGCACTCGCACCGCTGAGCCCTATGCCACTGTCGCAGACCGAGACTGTCACAAATTCCGGCGTTGTGAACTCGGTGGAAATCTGCAGATGGCGAAGCTGTGGCAGGGTGGAATCGAGGGCTGCAAACGCGTTTTGCACCAAATTCGTCAGCACTTGCTGCACTTGAATTCCATCGACGGGAATGGGCGGCAAGTCCGCGGCCAAATGAAGTTCGATGACCACATCCCGCCGTTGTGCTTCGGGACGACAGAGGAGTTCGACATCGCAAACCAAATCATTTAATGACTCGACCTGCACTTCATGCGGACGGCGTTGTGCAAATCGGCGTGAGCGTCGGACGATTTCTCCCCCACGCAATGCGGCTGACAAAATACGTTGTAGCGGCGTTTGTAATGTCTCAACGGCGGGGGCATCGGTCCGGAGAACGGTTAGACAACCTTCGGCATAGTTCGCAATCGCCGCCAGTGGTTGATTGATTTCATGAGCCAGCCCAGCTGCCAACTCGCCCATCGACTTCAGCCGATCGGCATGAGCCAATTGTTCGAGCAGCTCGCGTGACCGCTGTTCCGCCTGCTTACGTGCGGTGATGTCCGTTACGACCAGCAAAAAACCTTGCAATACGCCGTGATCGTCGAACAACGGTTGTGTCGAAGCCATCGTATCGGTGCGTTGGCCATCGAGTCCGCGCCAGCCTAACTCCACCGGTTCCGATGGCCCCCCCGTCGCGACAATCAATTGGCTATAGCGACCACGGTCAGCAGCCACCACAAACCGGGATGCCAGATCCCCCAGCAGGCTTTTAGCACTTAACCCAACGATCTCGCAGAACCGTCGATTGGCAAATTGGATACTTCCCTGAGCATCATGCACCACCAACCCTTCGCTCATCGATTCGACCAAGCGACGATATTCCGCCTCGGACGAAACAAAGCGATTGCCAAAAAAATCGACGGCCGGACGAACAATCAACCATTGACCTGCAAGCAAAATCGCCAGAATCGTGGCCACAATGCCCCATCCCAGCATTTCTAACTGCCCAACATGCGACCGCGCATTCACGGCATATAGTCCGACTAAAGTATGCATTTGCTGGAGAAAAGCGTCCTCGTGTTGCATGACGCTCTCGATCGCGGCACGCTGCGCCACGGAAAGTTCAGCCCCCGGATCCTCGGCCGGTAACAGTTTCTGCACCGCAGTCACCATCGCCAGAAAATGAGGTTCCAGTCTGTCGAAGGCAGCACGGATTTCAGGACTGTTCTCGCCCGGCAACTGCAACACGGGGTCACCTTGTTGCAGTCCGCGATGGGCCCGAGTCCATTCTCCCACCACCGCCGACAGCTCCGCACGTCGATTGCGGCGTGCGTCCGCAGTCTGGCTGGTCTGCAGGGCTAATACAGTTTTAGACAACTTCTGGCTGAGCATCCGCTGGCGGCCCGCGACATTGATCACCGGGGCGTCGGTCTGCAACCGGATCAAGGCCGGTTGCAGCAGAACTTGTTGGAAAATCAGCAACCCCGCCACCAACGCCAACGCACACCAGGAACGCAGCCGTAAACGACCGGCAGGGTTCTGGGGCACATTGCCCAATGGCGAGAAGCAGGATGAGTCAAACCGGGATTTCACGTAGGTGATCGATGCTTGTTTTAAGCACAAGCCCGTGATCCTCCAGGGACGCTGAACCGCCGGAAGTCGCTATGCAGAGACATCCGTGGTCAAGTGAGAGGGCGGACTTGCGCGGTCCTCAAGGGATCTGATCGCAATCGCCATACCCTCTACTATATAATGGCTCCCTTTTTTCTTCCTAACTGTCCGTTACAACTTGCTGTGAATCTGACGCAAGATCCTCAGTAAAAACAAGTTGCAGTGGGTTCATGAGGGCACGCGCGACGTGATTTACGCGTTCGCTCCAACGCCAGATTGTTGCTGCTCTGCCATGCAGTTGTGCCCGTATTCTGGGCACTGACACCCCGCAGACATCCCATCGCTCCCGCTCCATATGGTGTTTGAACCCCCGTTTTGACCTCTTTCGACGACGTTTCCCACAACCTCACCTTCGCCTTTCCGAAGGACTGCCCGGAATTGTGCTGGATTGCTGCAATCGTGGACCGGAGATTGCCTTAGAGCCCCGTCGAGGCGGTTGCAGTCTGGTCGTTGAGCAGGCCAGATCGATCGCTAGCGTCCATGAGGAATCGCCAGCATGATCTCTTCGATGAATACGGATGAACGACGCACGATTGTCGTGATCGGCAATGGCATGGTCGGCCATCGCTTCTGCGAGAAGCTGACCGAACTGGATACCGATCACCAGTTCCGCATCGTCACTTTCTGCGAGGAACCGCGGGCGGCTTATGACCGCGTGCAGCTCAGTAAATACTTTGCTCGACGCGATGCGCAAGAATTAATGCTGGCCAATCCCGAATGGTACGCCGAACAGGACATCACGCTTTACCTCGGAGATAAAGTCGTCTCGATCGACCGCGCCCGCCGCGTGGTCAAGTCGGCTCAGGGACGCGAGATTGCCTACCACGCCATCGTTCTAGCAACCGGTTCTTCTCCCTTCGTCCCGCCGACTCCCGGCATCGATAAACCGGGCGTGTTCGTCTATCGCACCATCGAAGACCTGGACCGCATGATCGCCCATTCCACCGGTGCCAAACGAGCCGCAGTGATCGGCGGTGGACTGCTGGGACTGGAAGCCGCTAAGGCGGTGATGGATCTGGGACTGGAATCGCACGTTGTCGAGTTCGCCACACGCTTGATGCCCCGGCAACTGGACGATCGCGGCTCGGCCATCTTAAAGGACAAGATTGAATCGCTAGGCGTGCGCGTGCACCTGAATAAGTCGACGAAGCAAGTCCTGGGTGAAGGCGGGGTCGAAGGTTTGCTGTTCGCCGACGACACGCGACTGGACGTCGACATGGTTGTTGTGTCGGCCGGGATCCGTCCGCGGGACGAACTCGCCCGGGAGTGTGATCTCGATCTGGGACCACGCGGCGGGGTGATGGTCAATGACCGCCTGCAGGCCAGCGACCCGTACATTTACGCCATCGGTGAGGTCGCCCTGCATCGCGGCATGATCTATGGGCTGGTGGCCCCCGGATACGAAATGGCCGAGATCCTGGCAACAAATTTCACGGGCGGCAGTCGCGATTTCCAAGGAGTTGACCTCTCCACAAAACTCAAACTGCTGGGGGTGGATGTCGCGTCGTTCGGCACATTTGAAGGCGATGCCGATGTCGCGAAGTCGATCACGTTCGAAGACCCCATCGCCGGAGTGTATAAAAAACTCTATGTCACTTCCGACGGCAAACACCTGCTGGGGGGAATGCTTGTTGGAGATGCGTCCGATTTCACGCGTCTGCTCTCTCTCTGCCGCAGCGGCAAACCGCTGTCTGGCCCGGCTTCGGAATTGCTGGTTGGAAAATCGAGTGCCGACGCCGGGGCCGCCGATCTGGATGACGATTGTCAGATTTGTTCCTGCAACAATGTCTCAAAGGGGGCTCTCTGCCATGCCATTCAAGGGGGCGTAACGACC
>JAZKFE010000505.1:0-10223 GCA_040386595.1 Planctomycetota bacterium
ACGGATCTTTACTTGCTCTCAAGCCCACGGAACCAGAGTCGTTGTTCGCTCCGCGAACTGAACGCGCTCGCAGTAGCGAGGTGGAATCCGTGCTGAGGTGGAATGCGAATTCCATCCGAATACTGCGAATGCGTTATGTTCGCGGAGCGAACAACGACTCTGCCCCGAACTCAGCTCTCTCAAAGCTGGCGGTGGCTTTCATCCCTATTTGGTGCGTCGCTGGCAATTTTTGTTGCCGAATCTCGACACTCCAAACAAATGTGATGTAAACTACAGGTATTACACACTCTACGTGAAGTGTGCAGTCTTTGCCGATTATGCAGAACAATGACCGTTGCCAACAAGCGATTCTGACAGTTCTAGCGACTGGGCAGATCTTAAGGGCGACTGCCGGCTGATTCGCTTTGGGAGAACTAAATGCCTCAGAAATGCGCTGCGCTACTGCTGACGATTTTCTTGAGCGGAGTGCTGGGCCAAAACCTCGCACAAGCTCAAACGACTGCGACCACTCCGTCGGCACCTCAAAAATCCAAATTTGAAGTGATGACGGAAGGGTCCAAGTCGGTCCAGGGAATGTGGAACCTGTACCTGAAAGAACAGAACCTGATGGCTGATATTCAGCCCGGGAACCTCAACAAAAACTACCTCATCCTGGTCTCCATCGCCAAGGGCATCAGCCACAACATGGTGTTGGGCGGCATGACTTGGGGTGGTGGTGGCGACGACGTGCTGTGGCAGTTCCGCAAGTCGGGCGACAAGATCCTGGTCGTGCAGCGAAACGTCCGTTTCAAGGCCAATGAGGGGAGCCCGGAAGGGACCGCCGTCAAGTTTGCCTACAGCGACAGCGTCCTGTATGCCCTGCCGATTCTGGCTCCGACCCCCAGTGGCGGATCGTTAGTGGACTTGACCCGCATCTTCTTCAGTGATGATCAGCACGTCGGCCAAGCGATCGGCCCCGGCTTCTTCTTCGCTTCAGATCGATCGACCTGGGCCAAGGCCAAAGCCTTCGAACACAACGTCGAACTGGAAGTTTCCGCCGTCTACTCCGGTGGCATGCCCATCGAAACCGTCGCCGACTCACGCGGTGTGCAGGTCAACATTCACTACAGCATCAGCGAACTGCCCTCGACCCCCTACACCCCACGTAGAGCCGATGATCGCGTCGGGTACTTCCTGACTGTCATGAAGGACTTTTCGGACAAGCAAGACGACCAGCAATTCGTCCGCTACATCAATCGCTGGGACCTGCGAAAGAAAGATCCCTCAGCATCATTGTCGCCCCCCGAAAAGCGGATTGAATTTTACATCGAAAAGACCGTTCCCGTACATCTGCGGCCGATCGTCCGTTCCGGCATCCTGGAATGGAACAAGGCTTTCGAAAAACTCGGTTTTGACAATGCCATCGTGGTTCACGACCAAGCGGACGACGATACCGAACATGACCCCGAAGACGTTCGTTACAACTTCTTCCGCTGGATCACCGCTGATGCAGGTTTTGCGATGGGCCCATCCCGCGTGAATCCTCTGACCGGTCAGATCCTGGACGCCGACATCATTTTCGATGCCAGCTTCCTGCAGCATTGGTCGACCGAATGGGAATTCCTGGGAACCCCGCAAGTCACCGCACTCATGGGTGGCGAAGGGACCGAGTTGTCTCACTTGCGACATCAGGCCAGCTTGCTGGCGAAGCCCGGAGTCGAAAAAGCTCCGCACTTCCACCTGCCCGGAGCGGAATGCTCGTTGTGCACCGGGATGAAGCAACAAATGGCGTTCGCCGGAGCGTTGTTGTATGCCCGCGGTGACGCCGAGGCCACCGGCAAGCTGCCCGAAGCTTTCGTCAAGCAAGCCTTGAAGGAAGTCGTCATGCACGAGGTCGGCCACACGCTGGGCCTGCGTCACAACTTCAAAGCCAGCACCTGGAAGACTCTTGCCGAAATCTCGGATCCCGCCAAGGCGGGTGAAGCGACCGTGGCCAGCGTTATGGATTACAGCCCCACGAACATCGCTGCTAAAGGCGTGGCTCAAGGTGCTTACTACACGCCCACCATCGGGCCGTACGACTACTGGGCCGTGGAATACGGCTACAAGCCGCTGGCGGACGAAGCCAAGGAACTGTTGAAGATCGCTTCACGGGCTTCCGAGCCCGGCTTGGACTACGCCACCGACGAAGATACTCGCGGAACACTCGATTCGGATCCGCTGGCCAATCGCTTCGATCTGGGCAACGACCCCAACGAATTTGCCAAGCGTCAAATGGCCCTCTCGCAAGAGTTGATGCCGGAACTAATTAAGCGATCGGTGCAGGATGGTCAGGGGTACCAGCGAGCTCGCCAAGCGTTCGGCATGTTGCTGAGCGAATACTGGCGAACCGCGTTGTACTCGGCCCGTTTGCCTGGCGGTATCTATGTGGCTCGCGATCACAAGGGTGATCCGAATGCCCGTGCTCCGTTCCGTCTGGTCGAGCCCGAGAAGCAACGTGCCGCGATGAAGCTGTTGACTGAAACAGCGTTCAATCCTCCGGCCATTCCCGCAGATCTGCTGAACTTCCTGGCGGCCACCCGCTGGAGCCATTGGGGTATCACCGAACCGCGCCGGTTGGACTATCCCATCCACCAGACGATTTTGTCGATGCAAAGTCGGGTTCTGGGCCAATTGGTCAGCACGAACACGCTGAACAGGTTGTACGACAGTGAGCTCAAGGCGCCCCCTGAAGTTGACGTCTACAGTTTGGCCGAGCACATTCGGCTGATCGTGGATGGCGTTTACACCGAATGGAAGGCTCCGGCCAAGGGTGAATATACAGTTCGCAAGCCGCTAATCGGCAGCTACCGCCGTAACCTGCAACGGATCATGTTGAAAGAGTTTGCCTTCTATGTGAACTCGCCGTTTGCCGGTGTTCCCGAAGAGACGCGGACTCTGTCACGGTTCCACTTGAAGGAACTGGAAGCCCAGATCACCGCAGCTTTGGCGAATGCAGAAATTAAGTTGGATGACTACTCCAAGGCACATCTGATCGATTGCCAGGAACGCATCCACAAGGCTTTGGCCGCTCAGGTCACGATGCCCAGCATCGACTAATGACGCCTGAGCATATTTTGAAAAAATTGAGAGCCCAGTTCCTGACGGAGCTGGGCTCTTTTCCATTCTTTGGCTCCTGGTAGACGGTCAGATTCGCTATCAACGCTATAACCGAATTATCTTGACAGGGCTCCGCAGATCGCAGTCCGTTGATTCGTGGTCCCGGGAAAATTCTGCGCCGAGTGAACCTATGCTGTACCGTACACAGCCATCAGGGGTGGTCGGGATCGCGCGAGCTCTACGGGAAGTAGACTCCTGCGTAGCCGCATCGAAAAAAAGCCCCAACGGATGGACTGGTGAGGAAAATCTGCGGGATCACGGCACCATGGTGGCCTCACCCTGTGCCGGTTCCCACCGACGCCACATCTGGATTGATTCGCGATGAATCTGTTGAAATTCCTGGGACTCTCGAATTCTCGTCACAAAGAGAAAGACGCGATCGCCCACATGACCTGGGCGTCGAAAAGCGTCTCGCGAACTCTCACGCGTACGGGCGTCTTCTTGAAGAAGCAGATTTGGGTCTGGCCGATCATCGCGACGGTCCTGCTGTCGGTCCTGGCATTTGGAGTCCGCAACGCCATTGAAGCGACGATGAAGGACAATCTGCGCTCACAGCTCAACACGCTACTGTCCGTGGAAGTGGCGATGCTGGGGAACTGGTACCAGACGCAACAGTCAAACGTCACTTCGACCGCGAACAATCTCCAGATCCGCGAAACGATTTACCAAATGCTGGCGAGCAACGAATCGCCCCCGCCAGCGAATGCCAAACCACTTCAAGAACTCCACCAGCAGCTGCAAAAACAACTCGGCCCGGTCATGTCGTCGCATGGCTATGTCGGGTACCTGGTGACGGATAAGACCAAACGGATCATCTCGTCTTCCACTGCGGACTTGATCGGCAGGAATGACATCCCCGAGTACGACGCGTTCATTTCGCGAGCACTCCAAGGTGAGGTCTTCGCATCCCCCCCGTTTCCCAGCGTGATCCCCATGAAGGATGAACACGGACGCATCCGCACGGGCGTGCCGACGATGTTTGTCTGTGCTCCTATTCGAGATGCCAGCTTTGAAGTTCAGGGAACGCTCGCCTTGCGCATTCGGCCCGAGCTCGAGATGACGCGTATCTTGCAACTGGGGCAGATCGGTGAGTCGGGTGAAACTTATGCCTTCAACAAAGCGGGGTTGATGGTTTCCAACAGCCGCTTCGATGAGCAACTGATTCTACTAGGAATCCTGCCCGACGAGAAAAATGCCCGATCGATTCTCAATATCCAAATCCGTGATCCACAAGGCAACTTGCAGGAAGGCTATCGCCCCAAGGTCCGCCGTTCGGAACTGCCTTTGACCAAGATGGTCAGCCACGCGGTGACAGGTGTCGCCGGAGTCGATGTGGTGGGCTACCGTGACTATCGCGGAGTGGACGTCGTGGGGGCATGGAAATGGTTACCCAAGTACGACCTGGGGGTCACCACGGAAATTGACGTGGCGGAAGCCTATCGCCCGCTATTCATTCTGCAATGGACCTTCTGGGCGCTGTACTTCTTGCTAGGCATCAGTGCCGTGGCCATCTTCATCTTTACCATCATTGTCGCCCGCTTGCGGCGTGAGGCCCAGAAGGCCACCGTCGAGGCTCGTCAGCTCGGGCAATACACCCTGGAAAATAAACTGGGGGCGGGGGCCATGGGTGTGGTCTACCTCGGACATCACTCGATGTTGCGGCGGCCCACGGCCATCAAGCTGCTGGACCTGGATAAGGTCAACGACGCCTCCATTCAACGCTTTGAACGCGAAGTCCAGATTACCTGTCAGTTGAACCATCCCAATACGGTCGCCATTTACGACTACGGGCGGACTCCCGAGGGCGTGTTCTATTACGCGATGGAATTCCTGGACGGCATCAACCTGCAGACGATGGTCGAACAGTACGGCCCCCAGACCGAAGGCCGCGTCATTCGAATTTTGCTACAGCTGTGCGGGTCGCTGTTCGAAGCCCACTCACTGGGGCTAGTCCATCGCGATATCAAGCCGGCCAACCTGATGCTCAATCGGCGTGGTGGCGAATCAGACGTGCTAAAGGTCTTGGACTTCGGATTGGTGAAAGCCGTCGACGAAGAAAAGCAAGCCAACCTGACGTCCGCCAACTCGCTGACGGGGACGCCTCTGTACATGGCTCCTGAAGCCATTCAAGCCCCGAATTCGGTCGACGCCCGCAGCGACCTATATGCCGTCGGAGCGGTCGGCTACTTCCTGCTGACAGGCCAACCGGTATTCGCCGCGACAGGCCTGATGGAGCTGTGCCAGCAACACATTGATGCCGTCCCAGTACCGCCATCAGTCCGACTGGGAAAACCGGTCTCGCCAGAGCTCGAAGCGGCCCTACTGGCTTGCCTGGAAAAATCACGCTCCAAACGCCCCCCGACCGCACGTGACTTGGCTCACCTGCTCCTCCGCGCTCCCACCGCCCATCAATGGTCGTTGGAAGATGCCGACGCCTGGTGGGGACGGCATGAGCGTGGCCTGGGAAACCAGACTCACAGTTCAGGAACGACCTTCGCCACCGGCACCAGCACGCAAGCTCCCGGGGCCTTCGAACGGACAATGATTTCGAATCACGACGAGTAATCACCGACTCGCCCAACTGTCCAGTTGCAGAGGCATTGGTCAAGATCATCACGACGTTCTGCAGGGATTTACCCGTTGCTGCGGCAGCGTATGGCTCCCTAGGTCGTGCTCTCTGGGGCAAGCCCACGGTCAATCACCGCCCACGCCAATATCGTAACCCAATAATACGAAGTCACTTGCGGCACAATTCTGGCATCGTCCCGAAACTGTCGGAGGGTTCAACTTTTGTCGTTACCCAGGGGCAAAGCGGCACAATCACCCACAGGTTGCCATCTCGTCGTTCCATACAGAAACGCTTAGTTGCAGCCGCTTTCTGGTGGTTCCCCTGATCGGAAAGGGAGATCCTTCCGGTACCGCAAACTCGTTAGCACCACATTCGCTTCAAGTGGCGTCTCGACGAAATTAAGCAATTTCGTCTTAGACCATGACACTAACCCATATTCTCTCCACCCACTAGGCGTACCTCTCTTCAAAGCCGACTTCGCAACGTATTTCGCCCAATCGGATTGAGCGAAAACCTCTAATGTGTCACTAATCAAGACAGTTCCGTTGATCAGGTCTGACATCAACAACTAGATACAGTATTCATTTGCTCATTGACCAAATTGCATACGACATTCTAAATCAAAGACAAAACCTAACTCCTCTGTCATTTAAAGACTTAGGCCGTTGACGATGTCCCCCGAGGACGATATAGATAAATTGTCAATACTTCGCGTTGAGATGGATTTCTCCGCGGCTTCACAAGCCGTACTCAACGTTAGTAAGTAAGCAGACTTCGCATCAGCAAAAAAACATATACATTAGTGCCGATCTATATGCCACGCTTGCAGTGCACTCTTCAGAGTGCGAAACGTCCGGATCTTCTGCCTCGCGTTTTCAACGTCACTCGTTGGCGTCTGTTCGGCTTGGCCGGCATTCTATTTTGCGTCGCGGTCTTCTCGGGCTGTCAACGACGCGGTGAGGCCGCCGCGGTGATTGGGACGGTTCAATTCGATGGCAAGCCGATCGCGAAGGGTGTCATCCGGCTGTCTACAGAAGACGACACGCCAGGCGAAGGGGGCTTGAGCCCCATCACGAACGGCAAGTACGAAGTCCCCAGTACTGCGGGACTTAAGGCCGGGAAGTATTTGGTCATCGTTTACGGCTTCAAAGAAACCGGAAAGATGATTAAGCCCGATGAGGTTCAGCCGTTACGCAAAGAGGAAGTGCAGTTCATCCCGAAACAGTACAACGACAGCTCTACGCTGCATCTGGACGTGCTTCCGGGCGAGAACGTGAAAGACTTCGACCTCGCTAAATGAGGCCTCTGCGAACGGTTCCCGGAGTCAACGATCATTATCGATTCTTCAGACTTATGAATTCCGGCGGTATTTCGCCGTAGCTGATTTGGTCATCACCATCACAGTGTTGTGATTGGATGAATTTATTCGGGTATTGATAAAAGGGTCCAGAATGATGGAGTCTGAACGTCGTTGGCCGAGCCAACGGGGACGCGGCTTTACGCTCATTGAGTTGCTCGTCGTCATTGCAATTATTGCCGTCCTGATTGCTCTGCTGTTGCCAGCAGTGCAGCAGGCTCGCGAAGCTGCCCGACGCAGCCAGTGCAAGAACAATCTCAAGCAACTGGGGTTGGCGTTGCACAACTATCACGATACGTCCAATACGTTTCCCCCGGCCACAATTCGCACGACAACCTGCGGTGGCAATTTGGGTCCCTCGGCGTGTAACGGCCTGAGTTACATGGCCCGTCTGGCCCCGTTCTTCGACCAAGCCACGATCTACAACACTCTGAATTTCTCAGTCGCACCAGCATGGAGAGATCCTAATGCGGCGGCCTACACCGCCGCTTCTTCAGCCAAGCTGTCGTTGTTGGTTTGCCCATCCGATCCCTTGCGCGGCCAGGCGACACGACCAGATTTAGGGCCAACGAGCTATGCGTCTTGCATCAGCAATACGGATAACTGGTGTGCCGATCCGAATTGGTACATCGGCGCAAATGGTTCCGCTGGTGGCAGCGGAGGCGAGTTTGCCTGTGTCAGCAGCGAGCGCGGGCAGGCCGTGGTCTATGGAAACAGCAAAGTGAACATCGGGGCGATCACCGATGGAACCAGCAACACCATGATCATGTCGGAATGGACTCAAGGTTTTCCGTACCTCGACCAAACTTTGAATTTTTCATCCTGCCAGTCAGGCGGCGTAACCACGAACACCTATACCGGGTCATACGATCCCATGGGCTACAGTTGGTTGTACGCCAACGGCATGCAGTCCTGGGGTTTTACAACTCTTCTGAAACCCAATGACCCGGCCATCAAAAACCAAAACAATGTCGCCTGTATGAGCAATGTCTGGGTGGGCGGAGCTCGATTCCGGGCCAGCAGTGAGCATGTGGGCGGAGTCCATGTGTTGCTCGCCGATGGAGCTATCCGCTTCATTTCCGACAACATCAACCTGACCACTTGGCAGAATCTGGGCAACCGTTCTGACGGCAACGTGATCGGCGAGTTCTAGTCACTTCGCAGTGCCACCAAGTGTCGTGGTCAAACCACGATCGCAGTCGCAAATTGATCGTTAAATGGCCCCCATCGCAGCAAGGCGACGGGGGCCATTTTTTACACGTGCTGTGCCACAGCAACATGATTGGGTAGAAGCAATCCAAGCCCCGTAGGATGGGCACTCCTGCCTTGGGATTACCCTACTTTGGACACCTTTTTAAACGATCAATGCTTGGAAACTCAGGAGTTTTTTAAATTCTGTAGGACCAGTAAGCCCAAAATCGAAAGTCGGTCCTACAGCTGACGTTAAAAAACGCTGAATTCTCAGGGATTTTTGCGACTAAAAAGTAGGGTAATCCTAAGGCAAGAGTGCCCATCCTACAGATCTTGAATCGCTCTCATTCACGGAAATCTTCGCGGAGAACGTTGTCTTGTCTTCAGTTAGCGGCCTTGGCAAAGGCTCTATTCCCCGAAGGGGATACACCACAGAGCCCAGGGTCGCCGAGTACTCGCGGTGCACCCTGGGTACCTGATCAAAATGGAGAAAGAATCCTGAAAGGGTGCCACTTGTTGCGAGCAATTCAGTCGGTGCAACCCATTCAGGGTTGAGGACTTGTGGGGCTCTGACCCCAGGGTGCGCTCGGCGTACCGAGCGACCCTGGGCTATGCTGTGCTTCCCTTTCAGGGAAGTTTTCTGCAAACCCGAATTCGCGAGCCAATCGCAATCCTGATGATCAGCATACTCTGTGAATTGACGAAGACTTTAAGCTAAGGCGATCTCGGCTCTGCCGTCCCTTTCGGGACTTGATCATAGCGGCCTTAAACTTCGCAATAAACGTGGTGTGTCGCCGTTTCCGCTTCGGGCCAGGGACTGGCTTCGGCGAACTTCATCGCTTCGGCAATCAAGGCTTGGACTTCGGCATCGACTTCCGAAAAATCCTCGGCAGTTGCCGTTTGTTGTTCTTCGGAGATGGCTCGGAAGCGCGTGATCGGATCGCGTTTTTTCCATTCTTCGACATCTTCACGAGTCCGATAGGTGAAGTCACCCATGCCCTCGGCGTGAGGTCGCGTCCGGTAGGTGCGACATTCCAGCAGCGTCGGGCCGCCCCCCGAACGGGCTCGGCGAATGGCCTCACCGGCAACGTCGTACACGGACAGAACATCGTTGCCGTCGACTTCGATCCCCGGAATGCCGTAGGCGGCACCACGGCTGGCAACGTTGGGATTGCCGGCTGCGTAGGAATTCGCAATTTCAGTGGCGAACTGGTTGTTTTCACAGACGAACAACACGGGCAGCTTCCAGATGCTGGCCATATTCAGGCCTTCATGGAACGCGGCATTGTTAGCGGCACCATCACCAAAAAAGGCGACGGCGACTTGGTCGGTCTTCAGCAGTTTGAAGCTGTAGCCCGCGCCCGCGGCTTGCAGGATACAGGGGCCGACGATACCGCTGGTCCCCATCATGCCAACTTGGGGAGAAAATAAATGCATGCTGCCGCCGCGGCCCATCGAGCACCCCGTGGAGCGACCAAACAGCTCCGCAACCAATTCCCGCGGGGGAACTCCCTTGGCGAGGGCATGACCGTGGCCACGATGCGTGCTGAACACGACGTCGGGCGCACCCAGATGGGCACAGACGCCGGTCGCAATGGCCTCTTCACCCACATACGTATGGCATGCACCGTGAATCAATCCTCGCTGATGCGAACGAGCGAGCTGCTCTTCGCACTGACGGATTACTTGCATCTGGCGATAGAGTGCCAGCACGGTTTCACGCGGTAGGGTATTCATGTTGTCGATATCTCAGTGTCTGGTCTAAAGGCTGACGTGGTGATGAGCAATCGCCGCGACAGAGCAAAAATCAGTGGACTGGCTTCGGACGCAATACAAACCAGTCGGCAAACAATAGTATCAGGATCAAGATCGTACCGATCCAGATGGCCCAAGTGTAGGGATTGTCGAGTGTGATTCCGGAATCGGCAACCACGGAAAAAGCCAATGGCTGAAAGAACTGCAGTTGTG
>JAZKFE010000505.1:10233-18006 GCA_040386595.1 Planctomycetota bacterium
CACGGCTTGCGGGCTGTGGCGTCCTGAAGAGAGATTTCGCAGGTCAGATTCGGCCGGATCGAAGAAATTGACGGCAAATTGGCCCCAAGTGGCCTCACCCTGTTTCAATTCATAAATTCCCGGATCCTGCAGGTCTCCGATTTCGACGGTACTTTCTCGCAGGATCTTTCGCGTCCCCGATGGTAAGTTCAACGTCAGGGCCTCATTCGGTGCCGGATCTTGGCCTTCGAACAAACGGAATTGGACGACCTCACCCAAGCGGTAGTTCCAGCGGCGCAATCCCGGCAAGGCGTCGCGGCGGAATTCTAATAGGTTATCGATCAACACGGGCCAATCGGGACTCTCGACGATGTTCGATTTTTCTAAGTCAATATTTAGCACGAACGCAGTGGTTTGAGTCCCCCGCAATTGAGACAGCAGCGGCGTTTGCCCCGCGCTGATGATGGGAGTGACCTCATATTTCGCGGGCTGAACGCCACCCCAGACGACGCCCCCCAGTACCACCCCGTCAGCCAGCGGATGCCGTTTGTCGATCAAATAGGGGCCCAACAAGTTTTTAGCCGCATTGCGGTCCGCTTTGGCCATGCTGATGGGACCAACTCCCAACCACCACAGGCTGGGCTTGGATTCCGGTAAGACTCCAGCGGGAGCAATCACCAATTGCGCGTCGGCAATGCCGGTCAGGCTGACATCGGGAGTGATTTTTAAGACACGCTGGACTTCGCTTTGTGTTTCGCCCTTCGGCAGTTGCATCGCGACTTTGACCGATCGCACCTTGGGTTCGACAAGCTGGATTTGATTGTCAAACCGCGATCCGTCCACGGATTTTTCGATCGACAACGTCAGCGTGCCTAATCCCCCCGGGACGGGCAGTTCAACCGCCTGCGCCTTCTCGGCTGCGATGGTCAGCGGCTTGCGGAGAACTTCACTTCCTTTAGAAACCGCAACGAGCACGCATTCGGCAGCGCTACGGCCGTAATTTTGCACGCGGACAAAAACGGTGCCTTTGCCCGTGCTGGAATCAAAACTCCAGCGTGCGGCGTCGAGGGCGACATTATCGAGTTTGAGCCCGACGGCCACGACTTCCAGATTTTTGGGGATCTTTTGCGGTTCCGGCATCCGATCGGTCACAAACAGGATCGAGCCGGATTCCTCAATCAGTTGCTCGCCGAGTTCTTCCCAAGCCGTGTCGATCCGATGCTGGGGAGCCGTCGGTTGCCAGGTCTTCAGAACCTCGCGAGCTTCTTCGAGAGTGCCTCGTCGGATCAACGTGACTGGCATCGTGCCGGTGCGAATCAACGTCACCACACTGCGACGCGGAAGTTTCGCAAACCGCTGTTCTAACTCCTGAACGGCAGAATCGCGGAATGTCGGTTGTCCGTCCGGTTGCCCCTGCATGGAGGCGGAGTGATCGAGTACCGCGACCAAGTGCGCGACTTTATCCCATTCACCAAACCGGGGATCAGCCAGAACCAGCGACAAGATGAATGCCGCGATCAGTTCGAGAATCAGCGTCTTGGTGATCGGGAGTTTGTCACGACGTCGTCCCGGCATGCGGACTTGAGTTTCCGACGCCCACAGGAACAGGCCACCGACCAGCAGTGGCGGATACCGTCGCTGATAGAGATGAATAAACGCAATCACCGGCAGCGCGAACAGCCCGAGTAATCCCCAAGGATTGGCAAAATACATGGCGTATGTGCGCTGCAAGGATCGGAAATGCGAAACCAGTAGAGCACGCCATTATAGGTGTCGGACGAAAGAATGGGAGGGTGAGGCTCCTGCCGAACCGTTTGGTCTTTCGGTGTTCGGTAGACTGCGCGGTTCGGCAGGAGCCTCACCCTCCCAGAATCCTGCACGCCGTCGCCCGATCCTTGCGTCAAGCAAAGACGCCGAAAGGGCCAGATCGGCAAATTGCCCATCCGGCCCTTGGACCAAATACAAAAATATAAAAGGTGCGGCAAGGTCCCCTCGAAGCTCCCAGCTCGCCTTGCCGCACCCACGTTTGCGTTTACTGTAACGTGCATTGCAGCAGCACGTTGCGGTGATTCACTGCGTCGTTCGTCAGTTGTCCCTGACACCCTAAACTTAGGTCAGCATTTCGAATTGTCAAAATGTCTTCGCATAAATTACGAAGAATTTTCCTGTCACAACGGTCAGGCTGTGGTGGGGCTACTGAGGAGCCGCGTCAAAATAGGGTAAGCGAGGCCCTTAAATGTACGGAAAATCACGGTTTCAGGGTCGTCAAATAGGCCCAGATGGCGGCATATTGCTGCTCGGCGTCTCCCTCCAAAATGGCTTTCGCCGCCGTCGTTTTACCATCGATGGCAAAGACCGGCATTCGGGAGTTGGGATCATAGCGCGGTGGATTCATCAACAATCGCGGAAAGAATTCCGGGTTCAGCCGGTCGTTGATTACCGAAAAATTGATCCCGATCGAGATCAACGTCGCATGGTCTCCAGCGGGACGCTCCTCCCCCACACCATGGCACTGCCGGCAGTCCAGCCCTTGTCCCTTCAGGGTTAGTTGATGTCCCAGGTCGATGGCCGAAGAGGGTGCAGAAAAAACCTCCACTGGAGCATCGAAACAGATGCCATGTTGCTGGGCCAGGTCACGTCCCAATTGATTGGCCGGGAAGGAGGGCATCCGGGCCTTCAGCCACGGACGTGATTGATAGGCCAATCGCCCGTGCAGCAGGCGATCAATCCAGTTAGTACGCAATTTCTCACCGGCCCAGGTGAGTTGCGGCAGGGCTTCAGGAGGCAGTCCCTGTCCTTCTTCGGACAAGATTTCGGCCAGCGGGCTGTTGTCACCATCACGACTATGGCAGCCGCGGCAGTTCAATCGCGTGATGACGCGTTGCGTTCGTTCAATATCAAATTCGGCCCGCGTATCGGGACTCGCGGTTTGGAGAAAGCGGTCCAAGGAGGCTCGATCAGAATCCGTGAGCTGATAATGGGGCTGAGTTTTTTCTGCGGGAGCTTTGTCGGCCACACATCCCTTCTGCAATGACTTGCCTACGACCGCCAAGATTTTTTTCGCTTGTCGTTGGTCAGTAGAGTTCAACTGGTGGCAGTTACGGCAACCGGTGGCTTCGAAGATTTTGGCCCCGCGCTGGGCGTCGCCAGTGACATCTGTCGTGGCAGCCTCAACCTGCCCTGTGGCCATCGATCGCAGATATTTTTCGAGAGACCGCGATTCACTTTCGGTGAAGCGAAAGTCGGGCATGCGGATTTGTGGAGAATGCTTGCGCGGGTTGCGGAGGAACTCACCGAGCTGCCCTTCACGGAACTTGGCACTCACAAAATGCAGGGAAACGCGATTGAAACTATCCGCCGTTTCCGGTGAGGTGAAGCGGTGACAGCCCATGCAACCTTGCGACTCATAGAGCTGCAAGCCGGCATCCGTATCGTCCGTGTTGTCGTTCGCGGGTTTGGTCTCTGCGGGTCCGTGTGTTGACGTCAGAAAGGCGACGAGATCCGCAATCGACTGACGATCACGAACGGCATCGGCCCCCTGAACGCCGTGAAAAAATCGCGGCATCGTGGCATCGTGGCGCATTCGCTGCGGGTCTCGAATCCAGGCGGCGATCCAGTCTCCGTTCAATCGTCCGCCGAGTTGTTCCAAGGCCGGTGCCTGCAGTTTGGAGTCGAATGGCTCCGTAACCGCGGTTGTCGTTTCCTGCGAGGCATGGCAGTTCCCGCAGCCGTGATTGCGGTACACGTCCCGCCCCGCACGGACGTTTTGGGCATCGACCAAACGGGCGTCATCGTGTCGATGAAAGAGTGTTTGAGGCGGGACCGCTTCCCAAGGGAAATTGGCCGATCGCCACAATAACCGCACGCCGATTTCCGCCTGCGGATTGGAAAATTCCAAGGTCAACGGTTGGTATCCGCGTCGCAGGGCCACGGGCGAATTGAGTGCGACGTCGTGGTCGCCAATCTGCAGCCGTACCTTTCCGGGGCTTTCGATGCGAAATTGATATTCCCCCTTCTGCGGGATTTTGAGGTAGCCCTTCCACTGCGCCTGCACCGGCCCACTGGTCCCCAATACTTTTTCCACCAGCGAACGCGGGGCATAGTACGCAGCCAGTCGAGAAACCCCTTGCTCGGAGAAGTTTTTTCTTGTCGCAGTGCCATTCGCCGACTGAAAAATGTTCAAAACCAAACCTGGCCGCAACGCTTGCTCCACCTCCAACGGCAATTGGCCTGGACGGGCTTTTCTGGTGAGTTGTTCCGGCTGCGGTTCCGTCCCCAGCTGTTGGATCGACGCAAAATAGGTCTGCTGGATGGGCCGCCCCGCCTTGGCGGTCAACGTGCAGTTGATGCTGACCTGCATCGCCGGTTGTAGCTCGGGCAATTCGAGAAACACCGATTTGCCGTCGGGCAACAACGTCGCCGAAACCACTTCGATTTCGTCATGCCCCACCTGCCCTGGATTCGAAACTTTCAAATCGGGCGAGCCGTAGTTGCCGCTCCAGAGATAGTTCCAGGCCTCCACGCCAAAGTTGTCGGGGTCCTCGGCGGCGTCACGATCCAGCGGTTCGGTGAATGTCAGCGTGATCCCATTGGAAAACGTCTGTTGGCGTACCGGAAGATCGACCGGGCGACCGGTGTAACGCACGCGTTGAAAACACCCATCTTGCACCGCACTGGAGACCCAGCCCTTCAACCCGGTGACATACAGCTGACCGTCACGCGGATGGAATCGACCGCGCATCACGCCCGAATCAAACAGCAACGGAAACTGCAGGGTGCCCCCCTGAACTTTATCCCCAATGGCTTCTCGCAAGGTGAGCATCATGCGGCAGGTGCCGAACGAGAAATGCAGCAACTGCCCCTGCAACGGTCCCCAACGATCGCTGGTTACCCAGGTTTGTCCGCCGCTGGAATTGTCCTGCAGGCGTGGAATCCAGCAGATCGGTGGTTCATAAGTCGTGGGCGGGGAGGCTCGATGATGCGATTGCATCGCCCCATAAAAACCTCCCTGGCGCACTTGAAAAATGGCCGATCCGGGAGTCCACGTCCCTTCTTGAGGCGCCACCGTAATGGTGTCATCCGGTCCAATCGACATCCCATTGGCGTTCCGAAAACCGGAGGCAAACACATCCAGTCGCCGGCCGTCGGGCGTAACACGCAGCAGGCAGCCGTCGTGATCGGTCTGACTGGCGCTGTCCCCTTTTAGATAGTAGAAATTGCCTTGAGAGTCAGTCTCTAAACAGGTGGCAAACTCATGGGCATTCGCGGTGACTTGCCCCTCGTTATTAAAATTCTCGTAGAAGTCCGCTTCGCCGTCGCGATTGCTATCGTGCAGGATCGAAATCTGGTCGCGTCCCAGGACATAAACCAGCTCCTGGTCGCCACGCTTCACGATCTTCAGTCCGAGCGGTTGAAACAACCCGGTCGCGAAACGACGCCAAGTGATCCGCTCTAGTTTTTCGTCAAGGCCACTGACCAGCCACACGTCGCCGTGTGCGGTACAAACCGCGGCGTCGCCATTGGTAAAAAAGTCGTGACCGCTGGCAAACATCAAAGCTTTGTAGCGGTTATCGAACGGAATGGTCAGCGTATCGATCACATAGGGATCGGCTTTGGAGGACACCTCACCCCGCGTGACCAGCGGCTCGCCCCAGCGGGGGGCTCCCGGTTGAATCAAGGCCTGCAAATCCAGGCACTGAGGAGACACGCTGAGTAATTTTTCGTGTCCAATCGTAGTGGCGGCATCATTCCAGATGGCCAACTTGATCCGCACCGGTTTTGTACGCGGAGGAATGATCGCGATCGTCGGTTTACCCGGCACATCGAGTGTCGCCCCGTAGGTCGGACCGATCAGTCGCGCCTGGGCTTGTCCGTCGGAGATCCGCAACCGGAGCTCTTCCGAACCGGCCGCGATTTCCCACTCGCGAGTGAAGATGGTGGCATCACCGGCAGTCTCGACCCACGGCGATTCCAGGACGTGCGTCGAGCCGACTGTGTACTGCAGCACGACTCGATTGCCGTGGAGAAAGAGTCCTTCGTAATGCGCGGCGTCTCGCGGCAGCGGACCGAACGGGGGATGCGAACGAGTGTCCTCGAAGCGACCCGTGCTGGTGCAGCCCGGCTGTTGTGGAGTCGAGAATTGGACGGCTCCCTGCACGGCCGGCGCCGCGATCAGCCCGAAACGGGACGGGCTGAACTGCAGAAAACCACCGGTCCAGCCACAGCTGACGCGCAGCAATTCGGTGTCGTAGCAGATGCTCGCCTGCTGCTGGTCCCCCAGCTTGATGGCGAGACCTTTCATGGTCCCGCCACCGGCGTGCGACAAGGTCCCACTGAAAAAGGGACCGGTATCGGTCAGCCGCCAGCGATCGTCTCGCGAATCATCCTCGGTCCATTTGAACCCGACGGCGTCCGCCCCAAAGTGATCTTCCGGCTGCTGAGCTGCCGGTCCTTTTTTTTTACGGCTTCTAGTTCCGCCACGGCTGGCGAGTTCAACTTCGAACTATCCGGAAACTGTTTTTTGGCATCAACGGCGTCGAGGTGCCACAGCCCGACAGTCTGATCGTCAGCCTCGAAGGGCGCCGTGGGAACGGTCTTCAATTCCCGAATCGTATTGGAAATACGGACCTCATCGACGATCCCGGTACAACCGATTTCTCGCGCCACCAGACTGCCGATGGCCAGACCGCCGGCTTCGGGTTTGCCGTCGTTGAATTTGACGGCTTGCTCGGCGACTCGTTGCCCATCGACGAACAACTGCACGCGTGCGGGTTCGATGGTCACGGCCACATGGTGCCATTTATCGTCGCAGAGATTCGTCTTCGACCGCACATGATCGGGAGTCATTCCCGGCAAGTAAGCGGTGAATTCCCCCGACCCCGGCATGCTGAACAGCTCCCAATGGGTGGCGGATGATTTGAGTTCATTGGCCACCAGGATGTTGTAGGACGAAGCATCTTTCAGCCGCGTCCAGCATTCGACGGTTAACGGAAGCCGTTGAAATTCCGGCCGTCCCGCCACAAACGCTCCGCCACCGGCCGCGTTCAATCCTTGGCCAAATTTGCCCTCAGCCAACGGCATCGGGTTCTTTGCCGGAGCAGGTGCCGCAGCCGCCGGAGTCACCCCCGCCGCCTTCAGCGAGCCGGCTGGCGTCCAAGAACTACCGTCGCGGAACAAATAGTTTTCGGTGAGGGAAACCGGAGGATCAAAACTGAGCGGCGGCAGCTTGGCCACCCAGGCGGCACTCCGTCGCATCAACAGGCCCGCTTTGCGGACGGAGATATCGGCGTGCCCCAGCACCGTCTGTAGGATCCGGGCTTCGCCGTAGTCATAGGCCCAAGCCATTGGTTCGGCTTGCTTGGTGACGTTTGAAGTTGCCGTCAACAAGGGGATGATCGGCAGCGGGCCTTGCTGGCGGAAGTAGAGTTCGTCTTCGGTCTCGAAAGGAGGCAGTCCCGCCGTAACCGGATGCTTATCACCGGCAGCCGTCGTTTCGACCTGGAATTTGCCAAACGCATCGTGGCCGCTGAGCCCCGGGGTATGGTCCCACACGCGTCGTACGATCTGCGTCCGGTACTCGGGCCAATCGGAACCCTTATTGGGCAGCGTGTTGGTGAAGGAACCATTCGCGAAGTGGACGACCAGCAGACCGCCCCCTTCACGCAGGTATTTTACAAAGTTTTGCTTGGCGGCATCGCTCAGGCCATCTCGATCCCAACTGCTGTAGTTGAGGACGATCAAACCATATTGCTTCAGATTCGCCTGAGCGAGATCGTTGGGCTGTTCGGTGACTTC
>JAZKFE010000505.1:18016-19745 GCA_040386595.1 Planctomycetota bacterium
GGGGATCTTGCTCGATCACAGGAATCAAGACGGCCGTGACTTTGCGCCAATCGTGGCCCGGGTGATTGTGCCCGGTGACGATCAACGCTTTGACCGGTTCAGGAAGAGTTGACTCGACACCACCGACAGGGACCTCCACCTTGGCCGTCCAGACGATGGCATTCAAAACCATACGCCGAAAATCAGGCTGCCACCAATTCGAATAGAAGTGCCCGCCCGTGAATCCAAAACCGCGTCCACCGTCCTGGCGTTCCACCGCCCAACCCACGGTCTGGTCGGCCTGAGCTCCCGGGGGACGTGTCACAATGATCGGCTTGACGCGGGCGTCTTTCTCGCGGAACCGCAGGTTGTAGTAGAACTCTTCGCGAATCGAAAACGGTCGGACGCCGCGTGAAATGGGGTGCTCGGGCGATCCCAGGGTGACAGGCCCTTCCCAGGTTTGAATGGCCGAGAACCATTTGTTGGGAGCCGTTCCCCCTTGATAGTCAAAATAGCCGCCCAGCCATTCGGTGATTTGATCGTGCACACGGCTAGGATTGAACGTGGTCCAATGGAATTGAACGTAGCCGCACCCGCGAGCCATCTGCTTCGCCAGGACTTTAAAACGTTCGCCCACATACAACGGGTGATCGGCTTCACGATGGTCGCCGCCGTCCGAAATCATGACGATCGTGTCGGCATCGTCGAGCGTCCGTTCGTCCTCCGGCCAGCCCTTAAAATGCACCTCGGTCTTGATCCCCGTCAGGTTCGGACACGTGTCTAACAGGTGCTTCAAGAGGATGACGTTTTTTTCGTACTCGTGCGCATGCTTAGGGTGTCCGGTGATTGGTCCGGCCAGCAAAACGATTTTACGAGTGACGGGCTCAGCAGCCTGGCCCGGAGTGGCATTCCCGCCACAAACAAGACTGGCAATGACGAACAAGCAGCCGAAAAACCTGGTGGGACAAAAGCGGTTCATGAAGAGTCCTGATTGGAGCGGCGAATCAGTATCCAAGGCGTGGGTCGGTCAGACTAACAATGATTGACCAGATTGGGCAAGCTCTGACGCAAAGTCGGCGGGGAGCTGAGCCGTTTTTTATGCCACCGAGACTTCACCAATTTCGACATTCAGGCATTCGTCATTGATTCGTCATTCGGGCTGCGACATTCGTCATTTCTCCTCCACGATTTTCAGCACGCGGTTGTTCCCGCTATCGACGATGTAAAGAGCGCCGTCAGGGCCAATAGTGACCCCGTGAGGTTGAAAGAGTTCGACCTGAGCAGGGGGGCCGCCGACGCCTGCCGTCCCCTTTTTCCCCGTGCCGGCAATTTTGACGATGCGGTCGGATTGAGGCAAATAACGCCGAATGGCGTGGTTCTCGGTGTCAGCGATAATCACGCTGCCGTCACGGTCGAGACAGAGATGTTTGGGACCGTTCAAGGTAGCTTCTCGGGCGGGGCCGTCGTCGCCGGAATGACCTGCTTTGCCTGTCCCGACAACGGTGCGGATCTTGCCGTCGGCGTCCACAATTCGCAGCGTGTTCCCAGTCCGCTCCAGGATGTAGATCTGGCCTGCCGCGTCGGCCGTCACGGCCCGAGGATCAACCAGAGGGGAATCGATGGCCACAGACCCGTCGGCGGGGACGCCCTTTTTTCCGTTACCCGCCACAGTGGTGACGACTCCCGTGTCCAAATCGATCGCTCGAATCCGGCGATTGTCCAGATCGACCAGGACGGCGAACTCGTCGCC
>JAZKFE010000505.1:19755-26226 GCA_040386595.1 Planctomycetota bacterium
GTCGCTTTTTGTCGGGTGTCAGCGTCACGCAAAAAATGCCGCCGAAGACCGCTTTGTCGGCAGGGCCACCGTCACCGGCAAACCCTTTTTCACCGGTTCCCGCAAAGTTGGTGACGAGGCCTGTCTGCGGATCGTATTTCCGAATGCGTTGATTCCACGTGTCGGCCAGAAAAAGCGTTCCGTCCGGGCCGACTGCCAGATTGTGCATGCCGTTGAACTCGGCTTTGAGCCCAGGACCGCCATCACCACTTTTGCCTCGTTTTCCCGTTCCGGCAACTTGATGCAACAGCCCCTTATCGAGCTTAAACACCCGTTCGCCGCTCAGTTCCACCAGATAGCCCACGCCTTGCGGATCAAAATCGAGGCCGAAGGGGGATTTCAATTTGGTACGTTCGGCTGCAATCCCTGCCGCGGGTTCGGTGCCACCGGCGACCAGCACGATTTTTTCGCCAGCAAACAGGGAGCTGTTGAGGCACAGAACTCCCAGAGCGAACATCCAGCGACTGCGGAACATGAAACAGACCTTTCGCGGTGGAGACGATACTCGGTTTAATGCAGGGTGGTTATCATCCACGAGACCGCCGCGCCCTGCAACCACACGCGTGACCTCGCCGGCCGCGGTCGGCTGGTGCTGGCAATTTTGATCGACAATGGAACTTCGTCCGATGGCTGAATCCCACTATAAAAAATCTGCTGGCGGCAAGTCGGCAGCCAAACCCTTGGGAAATCACCAGGCGTCCTGGATCTGGGGGCGGCATCTGGTACAGGAAACCCTGCAATCCCGCTGCTGGCCCATTTTGGAATTGTGGCTGGCCGATGACTTGCCCGAAGCCGATGTCGCCGCCATGCACGAGTTGGCCTCGCAGGCAGACGTTCCCGTGGAACGAGCGGCCCGACACACGCTGGTCTCGCGCTGCCGGGGTGAAGATCACCAGGGATTCGCCGCTCGCATGGCGGAGTTTCCCTATCAAACCCCGGAAGCGGTGTTTTCAAAAGCGTCACCCTGGCCGCTGTACGTGGCCCTGGATCGCATTCAGGACCCCTTCAATTTTGGAGCCATGTTGCGGTCGGCCGAAATTTTTGATGCTGCCGGGGTCATTATCGGCAGCCGCGAACAAGTCGGCGTGACCAGCCAGGTCGCTCGGAGTTCCGTCGGGGCCGTTAACCGGCTGCCGATCGCCCGAGTCCCCGATCTGGCAGAATTCTTGGGATCACTGCAGGAATCACCGCCGATGATTGTGTCGGCGAGCGAGAAGGCCACGACAACCATCAGCGAGTTTGATTTTTGCCGGCCGACACTGCTAGTCATCGGCAATGAAGGCCGGGGAGTGAGCGAAGAAGTGGCTCGACACTGTCAGGCCACGGTGCGGATCCCGCAGCAAGGGACTCTGAACTCCTTGAATGCCGCCGCCGCATTGGCCATCATTTGCTACGAGGCCCGTCGGCAACAGGGATTGAAGTAATTCCGAAGATTTTCACCACGAATAACACCAATCACACGAATCAATCACGAGGGGATCTATTCTTGTACCAGGTTGCAGGCGACGCTAACTCAGAGCATCCTCCTCAATTGATTGTCGAAAACTAGGAAGAGGCCTGGAACGCTCAGCCAATTTCAAAAAACGGCGTTGAGCCGTTCTTCATTCGTGTGATTTGTGTCATTCGTGGTTTCACATTTCGTTTTTTCGCTTTAAGCTCGGTTGAACCGTTCGTCGTTTCTCAGTTTTGTGAAGCGTTCTAAAACGCCGTCAAGCAAGCATTTGAGATAGCGAAACCAAGTCCGTATTTTTTTCCGCGAGGATGTGGCATGTCTTGGAAAACGTTGACCTGGGTAATCGTTTGCGGAACTGTGTGGAGCTTGGCTGGCGAGCAGTCCTTGTTCGCACAACGTCAGAAACGCAATGCGGCTCCGGTGGAAGAACCAGGAGATTCGGATCTGTCGCCCGACGCGACACCGGACGGTGACGATTCCCTCTTTCCGCGTCCCGAAGCCCCCTCTTCGCCCATCGAGAATATCGTGCGGCAAGCTCAGGCTGCCTACCAGCAGCAGGACTATGCCCAATGCATTGATCTGACGACGCAGGTTCTGGATGCCAACCCGCGGCATTCGGTGGCTCGCTATCATCGGGCCAGTGCCCAGATCGATCTGGGACGTCGTGACCGTTCGGTTCAAAAGATTCGGGCGGGGATTGCAGACGCCCGCGAAGCGTTGGGAATTGCTGGCAAGCAGTATCTGATCTTCCACATTCCGTACTTCTACGGACTGACTTCGCTGGCGGAAATTGAAAACAAGCGAGCCCATGCCGACCTGACGATCAGTGTCGCGACGCCGTTGTTGACTCGGGAAGATTTGCCGGCCAACGTCAAGCCGTTGGTCTACTATCAGCGAGCTCTGGCCAAGGCCTATTTGAAGGATTATCTGGGGGCGGCTGCCGATTACGGGGAAGCCATCAAGCTGGACCCTAAGTTCCAATCGGCCCACTTTGGTCGTGCTGATGCGTTCTTGAAGGCAAAAGACCCGGTGCGGGCTCGAGCCAGCTTCGACCTCGCAGTGAACATGCTCCCGAACGATGCACTGGTCTTTAACAACCGTGGCACTTTTAACGTCCAGCAAGGGCGTATCGATGCGGCCATTGCTGATTTTACTCAGGCTTTGGATTTGAATCCCAACTTCTATATGGCGGCTCTCAATCGAGGTTTCGCCCGCACCCAGAAGCTGGATTGGTTTGAAGCTGAAAACGACTATCTGCTGTCGCTGCAGAGCAATCCTAAGCAAGTGTTGGCCTTGCGATTATTGGGAACCGCACGAGTGGCCCAAGGCAAGTTGGGACCGGCGACGGAAGCCTTCACTGAAGCCATCACACTGGCTCCGACCGATCCGGACGGCTATTCCAGCCGAGGTTTCGCTCGTTATTTCGCGCAAGACTATGCCGGGGCGACCGCGGACTTTAGCAAGGCGCAAGAGCTCCAACCGAATGCAGCGTTGCTGGCTTTGTGGAAGTACACGGCCCAGACGAAAGCCGGCCAGGGAGCTGCGGCCAAGGCGGAATTGGAAACATTCTTGGCGGCCCAGCCGACGACTCCCAATTGGCATGTCACGTTGTCGCAGTACATGCTGGGAAAGATCGATGACGCTGCACTCATCAAGGCCGCGAACGCCACCGCCGATGCTTTGGCGAAATCTCAATGGCTGTGCGAAGCCTATTATTTTCAAGGTTTGAAAAGCGAAGCCGAACAGCAAACGGTGCAAGCTCGGAAATACTTTGAAGAATGCCTGAAAACCAACCAGGCCCAGCTGACGGCGTTCATTGGGGCGAAGTTGGCGTTGGCGGGGAAATAGTCTGTTCTTAGATAGGCGTTGTCCATAGTCGTTGTTCGCTCCGCGAACATAACGCGCTCGCAGTGGCGAGGTGGGATGCGCATTGAAATTGAATGCTAATTCCCGCCGTCTACTGCGAATGCGTTATGTTCGCGGAGCGAACAACGACTATGACATACATGCCGTACGGTTGATGCGTGAGGGTCTTCCAGTCACACTGTGAATCTCTCTGGGGTTGGCTCGATAAACTTCCCCAGAGAAAACACTCCCCAATAGACACTCTTTAAAAATGTCTGTGGATCTCTGACCAGAGAAGTAAGGACTGATGATGCTGCGAGCCCGGTGGCTGCTGATGCTATGGTTGTGTGGTTCGGTGGTGATCTCTCGATTGCCTGCGGCCGATCCCGCGAAAGAGTCTGCCGACAAGGATTTTGCTGCCGAGCTGCCCAAGATTCCCTCTAAGTCGCCGGAAGAGTCCCTGAAGGCGATGCGGTTACGAGCCGGCTTTCATGCGGAGATTGTCGCGGCGGAGCCCCTGCTGCGTTCGCCGATGGGAATGGATTTCGACGAGTACGGCCGGGCATTCGTCATCGAATTGCCCGAGTACAATCAATACGGCAGCCAGAAGCCGCATGGCAAAGGTGCCATCAAGCTGCTGGAAGATACCGATGGCGACGGCCGCTATGACAAGGCCACCCCTTATGTTGAAGACCTGGATTATCCCACTGCAGTCGCCTGTTGGGACGGCGGAATTCTGGTCGGGGCCGCGCCGGACATCTTTTTCTGCAAGGATACCGACGGCGACGGCAAGGCCGATGTTCGAAAAAAAGTGTTTTTCGGCTTCGGAAAGGATAAAGCGGGAGAGGGAATGCTCAACTCCTTCCGCTGGCGGTTTGACAATCGTTTTCATATCCCGACGGGTCTGGATGGCGGCGAAATTTTGTCTGCCGTGGAGCAACCCTCGATGGGCAAGATCCTTGCCCTTTACCCCATCAGCGCTCGGGGCCAGCATTTACTATTAGATCCGCGCGATATGACACTCGTCGCAACCAGCGGCGGCGGCCAGCATGGCATGAGCCTGGACGATTGGAATCTGCGGGGGTTTGTCTGCGGCAACAGCGAGCCGGTGCATCTGGTGATGTATGATGGGCGGTATCTGGGTCGGAATCCCTACCTGCAGGCTCCGGCTGCGGCGATCAACATCGCTCCCGAGGGCAAGTTCACCAAGCTGATGCGAGTGAGTGGCCAGGAGCCGTGGCGTGTGCTGCGGACTCGTCTGCGCAGTACGGGGGCCATTCCCGGTTCCGATGAAGGGGGCGCCACGTCAGGTTTCTTCACCGGAGCGACGGGGATTACCGTGTATCGCGGTGATGCCTGGCCGGCGGAATTTCGCGGACAAGTGTTTGTGGGGGAAGTCGCCAATAACCTGGTTTATCGGGCTCGGTTAGAACCGGCAGGTGTGGGGCTGACGGCGCATCGAGCGGACGCAGATGCTGAGTTTCTGGCCTCGGCCGACAACTGGTTCCGTCCGGTGCAGTTCGCCAATGCCCCCGACGGCACGTTGTATGTCATTGATATGTACCGTGAGCTCATCGAAGGGGCCGCCTTCGTGGCGCCGCAGATTTTGAAGCACATGGACCCCAGTGCCGGGGCCAACCAGGGACGCATTTATCGGATTGCTCCTGATGGTTTCAAATTCCAAAAAACGCCGCGGCTGGGGGACCTCTCCACCGTGGAATTGGTCAAACTGTTCGAACATCCCAACGGCTGGCACCGCGATACGGCTTCGCGGTTGATCTACCATCGTCAGGATCGAGCAGCCATTGCACCATTGCGAGTACTGGCGGAGAGCTCGGCGTCACCGTTGGCTCGAGTGATGGCCATGTATTCCTTGCAAGGCTTGTCGGCACTCGAACCCGCCTTGGTCATTAACGCGTTGAAATCGACGGAGCCCAAAGCCCGTGAGCATGCGTTAAAACTCGCGGAATCGTTTGCGGATCAGGCTGAAGTTCGAGATGCTGTACTGGCCTTGGCCGATGATGCCGATCTGCGAGTCCGCTATCAAACGGCCTTCACGTTGGGTGCTTTCTCCGGAGAATCTGTCACGCAAGCCTTGGCGAAGCTGGCCGCGCGGGATGGAGCGGACCAATGGTTGCAGATGGCAATTTTGAGCTCCATCGGCAACCGCCGCGGGGAGTTCCTCGCCACGTTGTTGCGTGATCGAGAAGCGTTGAAGTTGGCTCACATGCGAAGCCTGTTGGGGATCTTGGCAACTCAGATTGGGGCGGCGAATGCCAAAAACGATCTGGCCATTTTCCTGCAGCAATTGGAGACATTGTCGACCACCGCGGCGGATCAGGCTTTGGCTGCCGAACTCGTGAAGAATCTGGTGAGCAAGCAGCCCTCAATCAATGAGCTACTGGGGGGAGCCGCAGGGGCGAAGGTGAAAGAGCTGATCGCCGCCATGATTCGCGACGCCCAAGCGGTGGCACGTGATGCCGCTCAAAAGCCGGAAGCGCGAGTCGCCGCCATTCGGACTCTGGCGACGGCCCCTTTCGCCGACAACCAGGAGCTGTTTGCCGAACTGTTGCAGTCTCGGCAGCCGCAACCGGTACAAGCCGCCGTGCTGGAAACGTTGGCGCGATTTGATAGCCCGGAAGTGCCACCGTTGATTGTGGAAGTGTGGTCCTCACAGACGCCACAACTGCGTGCCACATCGGTGGAGACGCTGTTCACTCGCCCGCAGTGGATCGCCGCATTCCTGGATGCCGTGGAGAAAGAAGCGATCGCCCGGGCCGACTTGGATCCGGCCCGCATTTCCTTACTGCAAAAGCATCAGGATGAAACGATTCGGACTCGCGCGACAAAACTGTTTGCGGGAGCTGGATTGGCACGACGGCAAGAGGTCGTGGACGCCTATCAGAAGGCACTGGAATTGAAGGGCGATGTGGCCCGCGGCCGCGAGCTATTCCGCAAGACGTGCGCCGCCTGTCACAAATTGGAAGGTTTCGGGGAATCGATCGGGGCCGACTTGAACGCCATCCGTGAAGTCTATGAACGCTGCACCGGCATGACCGTTCCTGCACGCCAGCCTTACTCCGGCGAGCTTGTGTTCACCGCCTTCAGCGGCTCGCACCAGGACGCCATCAAGA
>JAZKFE010000505.1:26236-26550 GCA_040386595.1 Planctomycetota bacterium
CTCGACCCCAATCGGGAAGTGAAGCCGCAGTTTTTAAGCTACGTGGTGGTCCTCGATAGCGGCCGCACGCTGACCGGGATGATCGCTGCGGAAACCGCCAATAGTCTGACGCTGCGACGGGCCGACAACACGACCGAAACGATCCTGCGGGTCAACATCGACGAGCTCAAAAGCACCGGCATTTCCTTTATGCCCGAAGGGCTGGAGAAGCAAATCGATGTTCCCGGAATGGCCGATATTCTGGCGTATTTGAATTCGATCAAGTAACCAAGCTTGCCAGCCCCCCGTAGCCTGACTCTCTGAGTCGGGCCTCT
>JAZKFE010000506.1:0-16029 GCA_040386595.1 Planctomycetota bacterium
GCTCCGCACTGACACTCCCAACTAACCACAACAAAATGTGCCAAGAAGTCAGCTCAGAGAGTCAGGCTACAGCATTAAATCAGGACAGATGCGTTTCAGCTCGCCGCGGAGGTAGGTTTCGATATCGCGGGCCACATCGAAATTGGTCAGGACGTTGTGCGCGATCTCTTCAGCCTGCGGAATATTGATGTGACGGATGACTTCTTTGATCTCAGGGACGCTGCCCGGATTGACGCTCAGCCGACGCAAACCCATGCCAACCAGCAAGGCGGCATAGACGGGGACCGAGCTCATCTGACCGCAGACGGTGACTGAGATATTGTGATCTTTCGCGGCTTGAATCACCATTTGAATCAACCGCAACACCGCGGGATCGACCGGGCTATACAGCCCGGCAACCGTCTGATTCGAGCGATCGACCGCCAGCGTGTATTGAATCAGATCGTTGGTACCGATGGAGAAGAAATCGACTTCCTTCGCAAACTCCGCGGCCAGAATTGCGGCGGACGGAACCTCGACCATCATGCCGATCGGGATGTTGCGTTTGAACGGGATTCCCTGCTCATACAGTTCGTCCATGACCTCGTTCAACAGGTACTTCGCCTGCCGCAACTCGTGCAATGTCGTGACGAGCGGGAACATGATCCACAGATCGCCGTAAACTGCGGCGCGGAGCAGGGCTCGCAACTGGATCTTGAACAACGGCCGGTTCTGCAGGCACAGCCGCAGACTTCTGAGCCCCAGGAAGGGGTTCGCCATCTCGCCGGCATAAGGCTGAATCGAGCGGGGTAGCTTGTCGGCCCCCAAGTCGAGCGTGCGGATGACGACCGGTTCGTTCTGATAAGGCTCGAGAACGCGGCGGTAGGCCTGGTAGTGATCCTCTTCGCTCGGAATTTTGTCCTGGCCCAGATAGAGAAACTCGGTCCGATACAGCCCGACGCCCAATGCCCCGTGCTGGATGCAGTACTCAACTTCTTCAGGGAATTCGATGTTTCCCATCAACCGCACGGCGACGCCATCGGTCGTTTCAGACGGCAAGTCACGCAAGGTTTCCAGGTGCGTGGCAATGGTCCGGAGTTTCTCGGCCGAATGACGGTAGCGAACGAGAGTCTCTTCATCGGGATCGATGATGACTTCACCGGCGTTGCCGTCGATGATGATGTTTTCACCGCCCGAAACTTCAGACAGAAACTGCCCCAACCCGACCACGGCGGGAATCCCCAACGCCGCAGCGAGGATGGCGGTGTGGCTGGTGCTACCCCCATCTTCGGTCGCAAACCCCAAAATCTTCGACCGGTCGAGGTGCGCCGTTTCACTGGGGGTGAGATTGGAAGCCAGCAGGATGACGGGCATCGTCAGCTGGCTCAGCTCTTCCCGATTCGCCCCGAGCAAATGCCGCAGAATCCGCTTTTCGAGGTCATAGATGTCATCGGCCCGCTCGGCCAGATACTTGTCGCCCAGGTTCTCGAACTTCTGGGCAAAGTGCCGCAGAATTTTGCTGGTGGCATGTTCCGGCGAATACAGACGCTGAATCAGACCTTCAATTTCGTTTTTCAGCTTGGGATCGCGCAGCAACTGCAGATGGGCCCCGAAGATGGCCCCATACTCTTTACCCAGCTGCTGCGAGGCAAGGGTCTCGTTTTCGGCGATTTCCTGTGTAATGGCCTCGTAGGCCTGACGGAAGCGTTCGAGTTCGGCGTCCACCACTTCTTCGACAACGAAGCGCGTAGGGATCCGAAAGTCTTCGGTTCCTAAGACAAACGCCGATCCAAATGCGACACCCCTGGCAGCCGCAATTCCGCGCTGGACACGCATGAAGACCTTCAGGTACGAGTGAACTCACTGGATAAAGACGGAACAGCAACTCCCGCAATGCAGGATTTACCTCCGCGATATTCTCAGCATTATACCAAAAAAGTCGGTCGATAGCGCGTCAGGCCTCGTGAACAGCTGACAGGTATGTGTATCGGAGACTGTTGAGCACACCTCACTAGCCCCCTAATCGCTTCAGCCAAACCCAACCACCGTGTCATTTTTTCATCGCAACTGAATACACAACAAAATGTTACGTCACATTAGAAGTTGTCAATTGATGAGTCAGGACTAGCGTGAGCCGAAGTAAAACAGCACCATCGCCATCGTGATATTCTCCAGCCATTGCGGCGCATAGCTTTGCGAACCCACGATTTGCAGCAATGAGGTGACGATCAGAGCGACCAGCACGGTGATCGCTTTGGCATCCGCCCACCAGCGCGATTGTGGCTCATTCTTCCCTCGCGACCACCAGTTCAGAACACCGCGCACGGTGGTTCCAGCAAAGTATGCCAGCAGGGTGATGAAAATCGCAAATGTGGACGGTTGAGCCAACAGCCCCTGACGGAACTGATACACCGCGACGCCAATAAACGACCCCAGAATCAGCAGCCGAATTGTTCCGCGAGGCAGATACAGCGGCAGCGGTTCCTTCGGAATAATGTCGTCCGCTTCCAGCTTGCGGAGCAGTTCGGGGGGCAGCTGTACGAACCGTCGAGACGTGAAATAGTGCGCCAGGGCCACCATCAAGGTTTCGGCCCAGACCGCTTTAATCGCAATACCTTTCACGATATCGGTGCACGTCACCCCCACGACGATCAACGTCAGCAGCGCCCGAACGCTGCCGCTAGGCAGGCCCAAAGGGTAGCGGAACGGGTTTTCGGTATCGTAATCGGTTTTTGTCGCCATAAAGTCTTTTCTCAGATTGGGATGATTTCTTGCGAATCTGGTGTCGCCAGACGCTTCTTGAACTATCTTGTGTGTTGTGGATTCTCATCGCAGTGAACGCATCCCGCCAGGGGTTGGATCATTTTTGAGCAACTTGGCGCAATGGGAATGTTTTTATGACGGGTCGCTCAGGGCATCGTTCATCCTGAATTCGATCATGCAGCAGTCCCGTTTCCGCAGACCTATTCAGCACCCGATTCCGCCGAATGTGAGGATGTGATGCCGTTCCAAAAAGTCGTCGTCACGGGTGCCGCGGGCAGGTTGGCTCAGGCCGCCATTACCGAACTCCTGGCCCACGGACACGGAGTCTGGGGCATTGATTGCGTTCGCCCGGAAACATTGCGTTGCCGATTTCTGCCGGTCGATCTGACTCAGCCCGCCGCCGTGTTTGATGCCCTACAAGGGGCGGACGCCGTGTTGCATTTGGGAGCGGTTCCCGGTCCTCTGGTGCAGCCCGCCTCGGTCACTTTCACCAACAATGTTCAGAGCACTTACAACGTCGTAGAAGCGGCGGCAGCACTCAAGATTAGCCGCGTCGTTTCGGCCTCTTCGGTATTTGCTTTGGGATGGACCGACGACGCCACCGCCTTCTGGCCCGAATCGGTTCCCGTGGACGAAGCCCATCCCCTGACTCCGTTCGAGGCCTATGGCCTGTCCAAGCAAGTGGGAGAAGAGATCTGCGGCATGACCAGCCGGCGAACGGGAATGCCAACCGTCAGCCTGCGGTTGATGAACATCATCTCGGCGGAAGGATATTTTGCGTTACCCTGGCCGCGGCCGTCTCGAGAACGGGGGCTGCGATTCGTGATGTGGCCGTACGTCGACATCCGCGACGCCGCCCGAGCCTGCCGCCTGGCCCTGGAGGCCAATACCAAAGGTCATGAAGCCTGCTTTATCGCCGCCCGCGACACGCGGTTCGATGCTCCGACATTGGAGTTACTGCAAGAACTGGCCCCGGCAACACTCCGGGTGACGGGGCCGCTCTCCGAAAGTGCCTCGGTCGTCAGTATCGACAAAGCCCACCATATTCTGGGCTATGAGCCGGAACATCACTGGCGGATGTACGCGAAGAATTCGTAGCGGTCCACCAGGGGCTGTGCCCCATAGTCGTTGTTCGCTCCGCGAACAGAACGCGCTCGCAGTAACGAGGTGGATCCGCATTGAGATTTCCTGCTGATTTCAGCCGGCTACTCCGAATGCGTTCTGTTCACGGAGTGAACAACGACTTTGCTCACGCCAAACGCTTAACGTGAGATGCGTTTCACGATCTTCTGCGGGTACGGGCGCACGATGCTGCGCGATGCATTCTTCGCCGCGGGAACCTCTTCGCCGGCCCCTTCTGCATCAGAATGCTGATGCGAAATCAGCTCATTCAGCAGGTTTTCAATTTCCGCGTGGCACATCTCCGTCTGGCGGATCACCAGCAATTTGGCATTGGCGGTTTGAACTAAATGGATTGCACCACCTTCGCCATCCGCTTCCATCCAGGGAGCGTCAGGAGGACCTCCTGCGACTTCCTGAATCATGATGACTAAACGCTGTTCCGGGCTCATTTTTGCCAGTCGAGCCTGAACAGGGAGAAAGGGAACGTTAGGTACAGCGGAAGCCGCTGGCCCACCAGGAACGACAGAAGTCGCGGGGGGAGTGGGGTTGGCCGCATCTGCAGGAAGACCACCGCCACCACCAAATTGGACTTCCTGATGGGGCTTGGCTGGTACGGTCACTTCGACTTCAGGAGTTTCCAGCAACTCTCCCACGTCGTAGATCCTCGCGAAACGCGCCGACAAATGCCCCAGATCGGAAGTAATTCGAATGCCGGCATCCTCACAAACCCAGCCCAAGTGTGCGGGCACCAGGATGCGTTTTAGAAGTGCGCGAATCGAAACGTTCTTCACATCGCAACTCACTTCCAGAGTATCCAAGCGGATATTGCTCTCTGAAATCGGTTCTGCATCCATCCAGTAATCAATGTTGCGTTTGCGCAGAATTTCCGTGAGTGCGTCTTCCAGGGGAACCTTAATCAACTTGATCGTGATCGACTCGTGCAATCGCTGGCGGATCTCTTCCGCAGTTTGGGGCGTCGTGGATTGATCAGCGGGCGGAGCGGCAATTTCCGGCTTGGCTTCGGGTGTCGCCTCAGGTGTCTCGGCCAGAAGATTGCCCCACAGGACACTCGCCGCGACGCAAATACCGAGAATTCCAACGACTCTGCGCATGATCCACTCCTGGACGTGACCGTAATACTTCAGAGGTTGTGCCGGGCCAAGAGAAATCTGGCCAGCCAAAGACTTGCTTCTCAATAAGGCTAACTCTCAAACACCGAATTGGCAATCTGAATTGTCTATAATTGGCTTTCGGCGCTCGGTCGAGAGGATGAAGCTCGCCGATGAAGAACCGGCGCGCAGCCGTAGCCAGACTCTCTAAGCCGGGTCCTCATTCGTACGAAAAAGACCCGACTCAGGAAGTCTGGCTACGGGGGAAAGACTTCTTTACTTCCACGCAATGGCCGACTTGGGGCCCACGGTGACAGTGGTTGTCTGAGCCAGCGGGAAGGCCTCTAACAGCTCGCGAATTTGCGAGGTCGTGACGGCGCGGATTTGCTGCAGATCATCGGCCACCGATTGATACCGGTTGCGATACATCCAGTTATTCCCGAGCGACTCTAGCCGCCCCATCGGGCGTTCGCTCGACAGGACCACGCGCGAACAGACCTTGCTCTTGGCCTGTTGCAATTCTTGCTCGGTCACCCCTTCGCGGTTGATCTTGTCATAGACCTTCTGAACGCGCGCCAGGTTAGGCTCGGTTTCATCGGGTTGCCCGTTGAAGAAGGTCCGAAACACTCCCGCGCCGTGGTATTCCTGATAGGTCAGCTCGGCCCCTTCGACGTATCCCGGATCGACCAGTTCCCAGTACAGCCGACTTCCGCTGTCATCGCCCACGACCACCGAGAGTAGCTCGGCCGCCGAGCGTAACGGGTGCAGTGCATCCGGCGCCGGGTCCTGATGCATGACGTGCTGTTGCTGAGAGGTCTCACGCTGAATGAGATAAATTCCACGGTATGGCTGCGGGGGGGCGATAATCCGCCCGGCGTCACCGGTTGGCCAGCTGGCGCAATACTTGTTCGCCAGTTCCAGGACTTCGGACCATTCGCAGTTGCCCGCAACGGCCAGAATGACGTTACCCGCCAGGTACCGTTCGTGGTGATACCGCCGCATCTGTTCCGACGTCAGTATCGTCACACTGTCCTTGGTACCCAGCACGCTGCGGCCCAAGGGGTGACGTTCGAAGTGGGCCTGCATCATCTTTTCGTAGGCCACGAACATGGGCTGATCGTCATACATCCCGATTTCTTCGAGGATGACATTCTTTTCCATGTCGAAGTCGTCTTGCCGCAAAGCCGGACGAATCAGGGCCGCCAGCAACTCGGTCGTGCGATCGAGGTACTCGGGCAGCACGGCCGCGTAGTACATCGTCAACTCTTCGGCAGTGGCCGCGTTGTACTTCGCGCCGACCTCATCGAAGATGCGATTAACGTCGTCCGCCGAAAAGCGATCGTTGCCCTTGAACGCCATGTGCTCCAGGAAATGGCTGACACCTGAAACCGCATCGGTCTCGTCGCGCGAACCCGTCATGACAAAGAAGCCTACGCCCACGCTGTGGACACCCTTGGTCAATTCGGCAATCACTTGCAGGCCGTTGCTCAGCCGTGCTTCATGAAACTGCATTGGGGACCTCCAAGGGCTGTGGCCCCAGTGTCAAAATAGTGAAATCTTGAGGCGGGTACTTTTCGAGATGCTCATGGATGCGGGCGACAGTCAGGCTTTCGATCTGACCGCGAACTTCCGCCAGAGACACCACGCGCCCCAGATGGAACCAATCATTGGCCAGCGAAGCGGCACGCCCGGAACTCGACTCCTGCTGCATAATCAGCGAGCTCTTCGCCCGCGCTTTGCAGCGATCCAGTTCGTCGTTCTGAATACTGCCTCGCAGCCGTCGAATCTCTTGCAAGGTGACGTCCAGCGTTTCTTGCGCCCGCTCGACCGTTGTGCCGGCATAGCACAGCACGCGGCCGTCATCCTTCGAACTCGTCAGTCCAGCATAAACGGCATAGCACAGACCACGGCGTTCGCGGACTTCTGTGAACAGCCGCGAGCTCGACCCGCCGCTCAACACGCCCACCGCCGCCCACGCCGAGTAATATTCGGGATCGCGATAGGGGACACTGTCGAAAGCGATGCCGATTTGCGTCTGCGTCGATTCGTGTTCGATGTGGTCGCGGTACACACCACGGGGGCCTGACAGGAAAACGGGTTCCGGCTGAACCGCCCAGTCGCCGAACATTTCTTCCACGAGAGCCCGGATCTCCACCGGATCGACATTTCCGGCGACACCCAGGATCGATTCGTTGGGACGAAAACAGCGTTGAAAATGCTGTTTGACCGTCTCCATGGAAAGATTGCCTAACCCTTCCAGGCTCCCCTCGCTGGGTTTGCCCCACGGCGCGGGATAGCACATCCGTCGCAGCTCAACCATGATCTTCTGCCGCGGTTCGTCTTCGATCGACAGCAGTGTTTGCTCACTGCCGGCGACGGCCGCTTCAAACTGATCTTCGGGCAGATGCGGCCGACGCACGATATCGGCATACAGCCGCAAAGCCGCTGGCAGATTCTCGGCCAGCGTGGCGCCGCCGAACGAAATGTACCGCCGCTCGGCACTTTCGCTCCGTTGCAGCCCCAGATTATCCAAGGCGTTCGTGAGCTCTTCGCTATTCAGGTCTCCGGCTCCGCGAGAGAGCAATTCGACAAGCACTGACGCACACCCCGCCTGATCGGGCGGGTCGTAAATGCTGCCGGCGGGGACGAGGAGCGAAAAGGCAGCCGATTGCACATCGGCCATGGGCTCGATGAGCAACGTCAGCCCATTGGGGAGTTGAAATGTCTGAACCAGTTGCCCGGGCATGTTCTCGGTAACTTCCTGGACGATGGGTAGCAAAGAAACGTAAGGATATTGAGACACACAGCGCAAGCCGCGACCGTGATTCTCGCCGATGAATGTAGCGGCAGCCGCCCCCCCTGACCAGCACGGCGAGAAGTTGTCGCGACTCTCTTCGTCGCCTGACTCTTGAAGTCTGGTCAATTATAGGCAAGAACTCCCGATTCAGTGAGGGGGGCCTCATGGTAGGATGGTCGCTGGTGGCGTTATCCCTGAATTATTGGAGTCCCGGCTCGATCCCATGCGTATCCTTTTATCTGAATCACAAATTGCGGCCCGATTGGACGAATTGGGACGCGAGCTGAGTGCCGCCTATCGTGGCCGGCCCCTGACAGTGGTGGGCGTCCTGACGGGCAGCCTGCTGTTTGTGGCCGACTTGATGCGTAAGCTGGAGGTGCCGCACCAAGTCGGCTTCGTCCAGGCTTCCAGTTATCGGACAGGAACCAAAGCCGGCACTCTCAGCGTGAACCGCGAGTTTTTTCCCGACATCGCCCATCGCGACGTGCTGCTGATCGACGACATTTTCGACACCGGCTGCACGCTCAGCACTCTGTTGGAGATGCTGCGTACCGCCGAGCCTCGCAGTCTGCAGTCGGCCGTCTTGCTCTGGAAAGAGGGAACTCAAAAGGTCGCCCTGCAACCCGATTTTTACGGTTTCAAGATCCCCAACGAGTTCGTCGTGGGTTACGGGCTGGATCACGACCAGAACTACCGCCATTTGCCGTACATCGGCGTGTTAGAGCCCAGCGACCTGGGTTAGAGTTGCGAACATAGAGGCTGGGGCTCATTCGATTTCCGATTGTCGATGTTGGGAGGGTGAGGCTCCTGCCGAACCGCAAAGTCTGCCGGGATCCGAAAGACCAAGCGGTTCGGCAGGAGCCTCACCCTCCCAAGAAGAGCAACCACCGTCTTTCTCAAGACATGTTTTCCGAGTTTGATACCCGCAATATTGAGAACGTCAAAAACTGCAGCCTCTTGTTCGCTGCGCTCACCCAGATTCGAGAATCTGGGCTACCCATCGACTGCGGCGACTAAGACGCAAACGCTAGCTTAAACCGCGAAGAACTCGACGTCAGAGAGTCAGGCTACGGGGCTTCGCAAACTCGGCCAAAGAATGCCCAAAGCCCGTGCGGAAATTCCACGCGGGCTTTGGGTTGAGCCTGGTTGAGAAAACGCTGACCAGTCAGCGAGGTCTCCCGAGGGGATGGTTCACCATCGGTTGCCTAACGGTGATCACTGCGTCGCCGGACCGGCACAACGAATCAGGTGGTCATGGTCAATGTAGACCACTTCTGTTGTCTGATCCTTGAAGTAGAACGGAATCGGCCAGTCCGAGCGGATAATCTTGTCGAAGTGCACGGTGCACTTATAGTGGCACTTGTGCATCCGAGCGGGTCCGACCAGCGGATAGAACCGGCATTCTTCCATCTTGTCCACAATCGGTTCGCTCGTCATGCGAACGTTGTTCCGCTGCGTTTCTGACAGGAACGGCATGCCGCCCGAGGTGTCATCCGGCAAGGCTCGCATGATTTCGTCCGCATAAGGCGGGTCCATGCAGAACAGCGGAGCATTCTCCCCTTCCACCGGATCCAGAACGGGTACCTTACTGTACCGCTCTTCGTCGATGTAGGTATCTTCGATTAACTGACTCCAGTACGGACTGACGGGAATGAACGGCGTTGTCTGCCAGAACTTCACGTAGTCGACTGTCTGCGTCCAGAACATTCCGTGGAGCAGTTTGTAGGAACAACCTGTGTTGCACGACAACAGCAGGCCCAACCCTGTGTAAAAGGCGGTTCGTTTCAGAAATCTCACCAGACCATCCATGTTCTCAACCTCCGCAATTTAAGATTGCCTGACCTCGTAGGGCTCAAGCTACGAGGCGTGTTCTTGGATTCGTCGTCTCGCTTCGAATCGATGAGAGTCAGCGATGTGACAGTCGCAGGAATTACAACGAATGCGACAAATTCCATGGGAACATGCTATGTATCGACTACACCACATCGGCAACTTGTGAAATTATTCCGATGTTGACGATTTTATTGCCTGCAACGCCTACAAACGGCAGTTTTGAAGGCCACATCGCACCTACCCGACGTCCCTGGCCCGCGAACCGAACGCCTCTGCAGCGTACGAAAGACATTGCAATGGATCAGTTTGCGTCGATTAGAGACGCGTCTCTGGCCGCAGAACGAGGCCCCAAGACATATCCGGTAAAAAACTCTCTCCGCCCTCTTCGCACGACGTTAAAGCCGTGGCGAAAAACCGCGTTGTTGATCGTGTTGGCGTTACGCCAAGCCCCTCAAACGAAAAAACTCCGGAAGCTGTGACACTTCCGGAGTTGAGGTAGGATGGACTTCTGCGTGTCTCGCCAGCGTCACTGGCTTACCCGATTACCAGTTACGGTAATCCATGAACCACCACCAGCGTTCGGTTCGTGCTCGGAAGTTCAACTGCCAGTATCCGTCGTCCCATTCGAGCTGCACTTTACGCCAGCCGAGCGGAACCTGGGGATAAGGATAGAACGGTCCGATGTAGGGCCAGGCTGAAGCACTGTATTGCTTCGGATAGGTCACAGCGGCGTAGTTCGGGTGAGATGCATAAGCTGGCCAAGCATGCTCGGGCATATTCGGCTGATCATAAATCGCCGGATTCGAGCCATTCATCGCCATCGCACCGTACATCGGCTGCGGACCACCGGGGCCACCCGGAGGACCGCCTTGGGGCATCATGGCTCCAGCTGGGTAAGCTGGGTAACCACCACCCTGCGGAGCACCTTGCATCGGGCCACCCGCCATCGGGCCGGTCATCGGCGGTCCCAATGGTTGATCCATCGGGCCCCCCTGCATCGATTCATCGTACTGCACTTGCTGAATCGGACGAGCTGCACGGCGTTGCGTGGCAACGACTTCCAGCTGATTGTCGACGCGTTTCACACCGGGAACTCGGCTGATAATCGCGGAGGCGTCACTGCGGCGTTGGGGATCAGCGACAGCGCCGCTGATCATGGCTACGCCTTCTTGGAACTGAATCTCGACGCCTTGTCCGGCGAATCGTGAGCTCCGCAGAGCACCAGCGATCCGATCGGCCATGGCCTGGTTGTCGACTTCGGAACTAGGTGCTGGGTTTGAAGCAGCAGCCGAGGGCCGGGCCGTTTCGAACTCAGACTGCTCGAACGCCGCTTGTGGTCGGCGAGCTGCAGCGGCTTGTGCCGTCGGGGCTGCGGCAGCAGGGCGGCTCTTGGAAGCCACTTGCTTGACCGACAGCTGGTTGGCCACCGACTTGACGCCGGGGACCTGACGTGTGACCTGAGCGGCCATGTCACGTTGTTGAGCGGTCGGGACTTCGCCAATCAGCGTCGCCACGCCACCCTTGTATTCCACTTCGATGTTGTAACCGTTCAAACGAGCCGCACGCAGCGCTTTCGCGATGTCGTTGGCTGTTTTCTGGTTGCCCGCTTTGGCGTCAGGTTCTGCCGTCGCCTTGGAATCGCGGTCGCCCGAAAAGAGCGACAACGGCCCTGCTAAGGCCAATCCGGGAGTCGCCGCAGCGAACCCCAGTGCCGCCAGCCATGAGTGATACCGTCGCATGAACTGTTCTCCTTCCTCCGTGTGCCTGCCTTGGAGCCGATGCACCCGATTTACCTCAAAACTCAGGCGAATCGTCCCGGCGGCAACGCCGGGCCACTCCGAAATCCATCCTGGAAAATTCGATCACGACTTACCGGCAATAACCGGCCGGTATCTGCTCACGGCGAATCGAGTCCTGGCAAAGTGATTTGTTGCTCACTCTGCCAGTGCCCACCGAACCGTGCCCTGCAATGCGGGAGAGGCCCCCTTCAGCATCCACCGTTCGGCTCCCCTTTCGGGTGCGTACGATGCCGCCAAAGAACCACTACCTTCATTCATCGGTCTGATTGGCACGCCGGGGCAAATTTTTCCGGCTGTTCCGAAGAAATTACTTACAACGATTTCCCTGTCAGGAAACGTGTTTGGCGGAACCGACTGATAATCAATCAGTTATGGAGAATCGGCAGAATCTGCCGGAGGGAAAGCCCGCTCTCGTTTGAGCAGGCTGAAGATGCAATCACCCGGCGGCTGCGGGCGATCGTGGGGTTGGTTGGAATGACAATCGCCTTGAGCCCCGATTGGGGCTGGAAATCAATGAAGTCACACGCGAGGACACAGCCAACCGAGAGCCCCAGCTGCGTCGTTGACATATTAGATAGAGAGAGTCGCGCAATTCAAAAAGTACGCTACGTACCGGCATCACGGTCACCTCGTGACGCACAGGGTCAGGCAGAAATCGCCGCAGGCCAGCACTTTAGTGTGACGTCTGAAACTGCGGCGAGCATGTTGCAGAGGGTGTCTCGGGGGGAGACATCGGTCCTGGCGTATCCTGCGAGGACGAATTCAGCAGGTAAGCAGTCTCCGAAATCGATTGGAAGAATCGGCGGAACCACAACATCCCGGTGATTTGCGGCTGTGGGGCATGCAACTGCATCTGCATCCCCTTTTCATGCCAATCGAACAGCATGCCAAAGAAGCCGCTGGGAACGTACTTCACATGCGACATGTCGACCGAAACCTGCCGCGACCGCAATTGTTGGTGCAGATAGATCAGGGTCTCGCGCAGCATCGCCAGATCTGCACCGTCCCAAATCTCCATGCTGCCGAGATGAATGACGTGGCTCCCGTCGGCCAGCGTCTCAATAATCCTCGGGTCGATCTTAATGGTGGCCATGGTGCGAACTGAATCCAGCGGGGTGTCGTGTCACAGGAGTTCAAAACAACGCGGCAAGGGAGCCCCGGAAACATGCGGCCCCTGCGAGTTCAATTTGAATTAGGCAAATCACGGACCAGAACCGTCTTGATTGCGAAACTCAGGTCGAGTACGTGTGTCGTTTCCTGCAAAACATCAGACTAAAGTGGTATCCGTAGAAATTCTGGCGGTAGGTGGCCCGGCTTGAGGAAGTTGCGTCAGCGCGACACGGGGTGTCAACATGAATCGATTGTGCAACACTCGTCGCCGTAATCGGCAATCTCGTCTAAGACGTTAACCTGAGGTTAAAAAGTTCCCTGATGCCCAATTTCGTCCTCCGGAGGGGAAAATTGGCTTGCCATAACGTCTTGAGTGCGACGCCTCGTCATCCACTGACTTTCGGAGTCGGGTGTCCTTGTTTGACCTCAAACACCGTATCGATGAATACGAATTCGCAGGCACGATGAAGACACGTAATGCACTGCGTTTTCAAGAATCCCACCCAGCAGCCCAGATTCTTCGTCGATCAATACGAATTCAATTGCACCACGGAGACGCGGAGAACACAGAGTTTAGGAAGGCATTCACGAAGAGTTTTTAGCCACGGATTCACACGGCTTGAACACAGAAGCGGAGAGCAGAGTCCCCGCCATTTCCAACAAAACCAATGAAAATGAGCTCAGCGTTACCTGTTAACGCAAACAAACGCTGACCCAATCCGTGTTGTTCCGTGTGAATCCGTGGCTAAAAAATTCTTCTTTATTACCGACAGCGTCTAACAACCATCCGGCTCACGCCGGACGCTCGCCTACGAAGAAGCTGGGCTCTAAACCGGCTTTGCGGCGAGTGGCGTTTCCAAACTCACTAACCCCAATGCCTGCCGGGCAATTTCGCGTTCGGTCGCGATCAGATCGAGGAGCACTCGTTCGTCGTTGGTCATCAAGTAACGCGACCCGGCGTCGAAAATGCGGATGGCCAGCTCCATGCCGGGGTATTGCTCCTTCAGCTCCAGCCACATCAGCCGCCAGTCTTCCAGCACCTTATGGTTGAACATGGTGCTCTTCCAGAATTTCAGGCTGCGAACCAGCCCCTCCGCGAAGTACGCAATCAAGCCGGCGTCACGATAATGATTGACCAGGCGAGTGACTCGCTCACGTCGGGCGGTGGGTTCCTCGCTGCCGACTAGAATCCCTTTTAACATCCCGACGATGTCGCCGGCATGCGATTCCGCGTTGGGCCAGGTGGTCTTCAATGCGTTCTGCAAGGTGGCGAAGGCCTCGTCCCATTTGCGCAGCCCCAGCAGAGCTTCCACCCGGTTCATGTGCGGGAACGGATTGAAAGGCTCCAACGACAGGGCCTTGTCGAGACTTTCCAAAGCCTCCACGAAACGCCCCGAATTGAGCAACGCGTCCCCCTGATTGTTCCAGGCTCCGCAATTCTGCGGATCAATGGCCAACGCCTGTTGATAAGCCTCCAACGCCTCTGGAGTCCGATCCAGCTTGAAGAACGCCGTCCCGCGATTGTTCCAGGTATCAGAATCCGACTCGTTGATCGTCAGCGAGATGTCGTAGCTCTCCAGGGCTTCCTGGAACCGTCCCAGACTTTCCAACGCACTGCCGCGGTTGTTCCACGCCAATGCAAAATCAGGAGTGATGGCTAGCGCCCGGTCGTAGCTGTCGAGAGCCTCGGTGTAACGTCCAATTTGATACAGCGCATTGCCCCGGTTGTTCCATGATGCTTCCAGATTCGGATCGAGACCAATCGCCCGATCACAGCTTTCCAGGGCATCCTGATAGCGTCGCATGTTGAACAACAAATTGCCCCGGTTGTTCCACAGGAAGGCGTCGTCCTGAATGATGGCGATGGCCTTGTCGTAGCTATCGAGAGCTTCCACTTGCCGATTCATATCCGCCAGTGAATTCCCGCGATTGTTCCAAACATAGGCCAGCGTCGAGTCAATCGCCAGGGCCTTGTCGTAGCTGATGACCGCCTCGGAGAACCGGCGGATTTCGTCCAGGGCATTCCCCAGCTCGAACCAGTCGTTGGCGGTCCCCCGCACGTGGGCTCGCTCTTCCATCGCCGTGACGACTTCATCCCACAGCTGGGTTTCCTGGGCCGTGCTGATGTCACGTTCGAGCATCTCCAGCCGCAAATCGGACTGCCCGCCACGCGAGACGGCCGCCTGCAGATGCGTCTGCGCGGGGCTGGAGGACGTGATGGCCTGGGCCAGCTTGGTCTGCAATTGTTCGGGGCGATACCAGACGCGTAAGAAATCGACAATCAACCGCAACGGCTCGCGCTGGTTCTCTTTGACTTCAAACGACAGCCGCATCAGGGGCTCCGTCAGTTCGTACAACGATTCACGCCCGCGGGGCGACGAGTTCACATACCCCAACTGTTTCAGCTTCTTCAGCTGGCTGGCGATCGTCTGCTCTTTCGAAAACAACTGACGGGCAATCTCTTTGACTGCGAGCGGTTCTTTCTGCGTACAGAGCAATTCAATAATGCGTCGCTGCTGCGGTGCCAGCCAGCGGAGTCGCTCCTGATAATAAGGGGTCAGGCCATCGACCATCTCTTCGAACGGACCGACCAGTTCATCCAGGGAATCGCGATCGATGAACTCGGCGAGGACAACATAAACCCGATGATTGCCCCCCGCCAGATGATGTAAGGCACGGACGCGCGACCGCCCCTCGGGCGTCTGCAGGTACTTCACCAGGGTGTCATTGCCCGCCTGCTGAGCAATCTTCAATAGCAGCACCTGGGCCTCGGTGACGGACAACGGCTGCAGATGATGGACCGAGAAAAACCCAAAAAACGGAGTCGCACGCCGCGAGATGGCCGCGAACAAACTTTGCGACGTCGCAATCTGACAGGCGATCGGATGCTCTTGAAGAAACGCCCGCCACGCCTTTTGTCCGGTATCCCCCAGACCTTTGAACAACTCGTCCAGGTTCTCGACCAGCAGCAACAAGGTGTTCCCACCGAGTCCCTCCAACAGTTGCTGTTCGAGATACCGCTGTCCGTCCGCCGCCTGCCGGTTAAACGTTTCCTTGAGCCGTTGTTCGGGAAATTCAGTCGGGTATCCGGCCGACAGAGCACGATAGATCCGCACCAGCAATTCCAGGAACGAGGTACTGGTTTCATCCTCATTTAACCAGGCGACACGCAACTGGTCTCGCAGGCCGACATCCGCATCCACTCGATGCCGGATGAGGGCCAGCAAATGGGTTTTGCCGATCCCCCGAGGGCCGACAAACAACAGGTGATGCTTGTTGCCGGTGGTGGCGCTGTCTCGGATTTGTTCGAGTACATCTTGCAACAGGTTTTGACGCTGGACGAAGATCGTCTCCAGAACGGCAGGTTCCGTCCGGCTGGGAGTAAATCGCCAAATCTGTCGCGTTTCAGCCATAGTAATCGCGTCGTAGCCTGACTCTCTGAGTCGGGTCTTTCTTCTTTAATTGGTCATAGTCGTTGTTCGCTCCGCGAACATAACGCGCTCGCAGTAGCGAGGTG
>JAZKFE010000507.1:0-24701 GCA_040386595.1 Planctomycetota bacterium
CAGATTCTTGAATCTGGGTGAGCGGAGCGAACAAGAGGTTGTGGCTCCTTCGATTTTGATTGTTATTCTCGGCGTTTGATTTCCCGGCGGGAAAATTCATCCTGGATGAAAAACAAACAGGAAGAGAGTCCAGTCACTGGCGACTTCCCGGAGCCTAAGGTACTCGCCGACTCTCAAAAAATGCAGCCTCTTGTTCGCAGCGCTCACCCAGATTCGAGAATCTGGGCTACCCATCGACTGCGTTGATGGAGACGTAAACGTTAAGTGAAACTGCTCTAACCTGGCGGAAAATGTAGGACTATGGCTGATCACCAACACTCAATTACGACATCCCCGATTATTGTTCGTCCTGTAAGCCCTCTTGCTCGTAAAATGATGTGGGTGATGGTCGCTGTGGCGGCGGCCTGGGTCTTACATACCCTGAGTGGGACATTCGTCGTGGGCATTGATCGCACGGCATTCATGCGGCACAAGGTCGCGGGGGGATTTACCCCCTGGCCCGGTTGGCGAGTTGTCCTGGCAATCCATGCCAGCACCGCTGCGATTGCCGTGGCCGCAGGAGTGGCTGGTGTCGTGTTACAGGCGACTCGACGCTGGGCGTGGCATCGGCGGGCCGGCAAGACATACGTCATTGCAGTGTTGTTGAGTGCGACCGCGGGCTTGCCGCTGGCGGTCACTGCAACGGGAGGTCCCGTGGCCGCGGCCGGCTTCCTGGTGTTGGATCTGTTGTGGATCTCAATCACCATCGCGGGCTATATCACGATCAGACGACGTCAGCTCGATGAACATCGCAAGTTGATGTATCGCAGCTACGCTCTGACCTTGGCGAACACCTCATTGCATGTGCTACTGGTTCCTCTCACCCGATTGGTCGGAGATCGGTTGGACGCCTATCGAATCGCCATTTGGCTGTGCTTTACTTTGAATCTGTTGCTAGTAGAAATCTATCTGGGTTGGGCGGCGAGGCGCCAACATGTCAATCTGCCCACGACGGGTTGAGAATGACTAACAAAGCTGCGCGTGAACGCCTTCTAAATAGCGTTCGTCCGTCTCCGAAGTTTTATGCGCCAATCGGCTGGGGGCCCTCCATCGTTCTCTGGGCATCGTCGAAAATTCGCTTCTCGAAAAAATCCTCTTGCAGTAGCGAAAGGTGTCGCTACACTCTTGGTAGCGAGTCCTTTCGCTATGTCCGGTGGCAAGTGGTTATCGATGGCGGAGCACGAGCATGCGTGAATTGGGGTCGACTCAACCCACTGCGGTGGAGTTGGAAATTCTGCGAATTCTGTGGGAATTGGGGCCCAGTCCGGTACGCCGTATCCACGCGCGGTTGGCTGCGGAAAAAGGGACGAACTATTCGACTACATTGAAAATGCTGGCCGTGATGATGACCAAAGGTCTCGTCAAACGCGACGAGGAAGTCAGTCCGCATATCTATCGCGCCGCGGTGACTCGCGAACGTGCCGCGAAGAAGTTTTTGGTGGAACTGATTGATAAGGTCTACGAAGGTTCCGCCATGAGCCTCGTGCTGCAGGCTCTCGCCGGAAGCAAGGCTTCGCAAGCCGAAATCGAAGAAGCCCGCAGGTTGCTCGATGCGATGGAGGGCCAGTCATGAACTCATTTCTGGCGATCCATTGGCCATTATCACAAGCGGCCGTTGAATTTCTCGGTTGGATTTTAGTGCATTCGCTCTGGCAGTTTGCGCTCGTGGCGCTGCTGGCTGGAATTACGGTCAGGGCTCTGCAGCAATACTCTTCAGCACTGCGCTACCTCGTCCTGGTGAGTGCTCTGAGTGGCTCGATGATCCTGCCGCTGGCGACAGGAGTTCTACAATTTCCTGCGGCACTAGCCGATTTGCCCAGCGCAACGGTGTCGGCTGTGGCATCGCAGTCACCCGCGGAGAATCCGGGTCCGAGTGTCGGAATACAAGTTCCTGTTGGCGGCATTCCAATTGGTCCATCCACAGATCATCTCACGCCACCCACCTCACGGTCTCTAAACATTTCGACGCCAATTGTTGAAAAGCCTCAGCCGATACATTCGTGGTTCGCTGCGGCCCAATCAATGCTTAAGCCTTGGCTGGCGTGGCTGGTGACCCTGTGGAGCTGGGGGGTGGTGCTCTGTTCTATTCGCCCCCTGCTCGGTTGCCACACGCTATGGCAATTGCAGCGGGTGGGTGTCTCGCCGGTGTCGGACGAGGTTCTGGCTGCTGTGAGGCGTGTCTCGCAGCGGTTGGGGTTGCGGCACGCCGTGCGGGTCTTGCAAACGACCTGGGCTCGAGTTCCCGTTGTGGTAGGCTACTTGCGCCCGGTGATCCTGCTCCCCGTGAGTTTATTGACCAGTCTTCCCGCAGCGCAGTTAGAAGCGATTCTCGCTCACGAACTGGCGCATGTACGACGTCACGACTTTATCGTCAATCTGTTGCAAATCTTGCTCGAGACACTCTTCTTTTATCATCCAGCCGTCTGGTGGCTGTCACGTCAGATTCGTATCGAACGCGAACATTGCTGCGATGATCTCGTCGTGAAGTCGCTGGGTAATCGAGTCGAATACGGCCGCGCCCTGCTCGCGGTCGAAGAGCTGCGTGGTCACAGCACACTACTGGCTCCAGGGGCGACCGACGGATCGCTCGTGTCGCGACTTCGCCGAATTTTAAACGTTCTGCCCGAGCATGCAGGCACCGCCAGTTTAAGCAGCCGTTGGGCGGTGGCGTGCGTGCTACCTTGTACCTTGCTGCTATTAGCGTGCGGCACATTAATATCCTTAAGAGCCCAAGATGGGGCTAAAACATCGGATATCAGTGGTTCATTCATTGTTGAGGGTTTGGACACAGTTGCCGGCAAACGCATCGAAGGGACTGAAATCGAAACACGGAAGGAAACGGTACCGTTGAAAGACGGGGAAAGAAAAACGATCGAAGTGCAGTTGAAATCGATCCAAGCAGCGCCGCAAAAGGAATCTGCGGCGGTGCCATCTCCCGAGAAACCGGATGCTGTCGCGATTCGTGCCGCGCATCAACAAGTCGATACTGTAGTGAGTCGATTCGTTCAGGAGCTACGACGACAGAACGTGCCGTTCTTGAGTGATGACAAGTATCAGGCACTCCAGTCAGAGCTTCGTCAGGATCTCGGCCGAGACATGGCAGGTCCACTCTCACCTGCCCGTCTCGACGCGCTAAACGCAGCCCTGGACGCATTTGTGCAACGCGAGTTTAATCCTGTTGAGAGGGATTATCTTTATCTGGAGTTTCGTGATCGCTTTGAGACCTTGAAATGGGCATTAAGAATTGCCTTGTCAAGCCCCGAGCTAAACTCTGAACAAACTAAAGTACGCGACACTCAACGGGCTTGGATGCGTTCGGAAATCGAACGATTGCCTGAATCGATTAAGTTCAATCGAACGCACAAGGTCGAGCTCGCCAAATTAGAAACGTTGTTTGACGATCCACTGAATCCGTTCTTTCAGATTCCATTGTCCGATGCCGGGTGGCGCAAGTTTCAGGTGGCATTCCAGGACCGGGTTGGTACGACGCCGTTGGAGATGCAACTCATTTATGCAGCTCCACGCCTGTTTCAATCGTTAGTCGGCGTCTTTGCTGACGAACTCTTTCTGCGGTGGCCGGTGCAGAACCAGGGCAGACAGATGAGAGATCTCAGGTGGTCGCTAGTCGTCACGCCACAAATAGGCAATACCACGTTAATGATTATGGATGTCAAAACGGAAACGCGAGACATTTGTGTCGACGTGATTAAGAATATTTTCGCAGGAGAGAATGCCCCCGCATCGTTCGCGGACCGCGAATCCTGGTTGCAGAAACAAGGTCGGGGAGACTTGGCTTGTGATGGACAAACGGGGGAGTTGATTGGCGTGCGAGGGGCGAAGCTCGCAGTCTTAGAGGCGAACGATTGGTATTCCGCGGACAAAAAGTCCTTGGCAGACTTGCAAACGCTTATTAAGACGGCAGGGCAGGATCGGATTCCGCTGGCTTCATTTATTGAGGTCGTACCGATTGTGGGGGATCCCACGGCGAATTTTAAACGCCTTAAATCCTCTGCGCCAGCCTTCGTGGTTCAAACGCACGAGGGACGCATTTCCGTCGTCCGGATTGTGGATGTCGCCGGCAATCATGTCGTAATCCGATCCCGCCCTCGGCTTTCCGATTCCCCTCGCGATCTCCGGTGATTCCAATTCTGCATGGCTCGGAATTTCGCTCCGGCCGGTCCGTCCTGGGTTGCCAGCGACGGCCGCGTTGTGTTATTCGTGAGGGTATGGGGTTTACCTGGAACGTGGTGCCCCGGAAAATGAGCCATGCAAGAACAACTTACCGTTTGGAATGACGAAGCAGATCTATTGCGACGGGCGGTCGCTCCCCAAGTGGAGTGGTTCCCCGTTCCCCGTCGCGCTGCGGATATGCAACCGCTGGTCTGGCTGCTGGCCTTGGTGCCCATTCTCTTTGCCGGAGTCCGGGCTCCCTGGACCGAAAACGCCGCCCGCTGGGGTCTGCGTGGTCTGAAACTCCTGTCTGCGGACGAATGGGCGGAGTTTCTGGATCCGGGCGATGCGATCTTAGGGGGGGGATTGACCTATGAGCCCCCGTTGATGACTTGGCTGACCGCCGTCTGTATGTGGTGCGCCGGGCCTTCGCAACCGTCCGCTGTGATCTTTCCCGCGGCAGTCTGCGTATTTCTGTTTGTCGTGATTTCGTTTCAACTGGCGCGAGCCCTCGGTGGGCCTTGGCTTGGTCTATTAACCGCCGTTTTGGTTGCCACGCATCCCCTCACGCAACAACTGGTGCAGCAGCCCACCGCAGCGACGATGGGGCTCGCTTTGAGCGTGTTGACCCTCTGGTGCCTACTGCGGCATCTGGAAAGCGGCCGTTCGACTTGGTCGCGTTGGTTGCTGTTGGGCAGTCTCTTTTGGGGCCTGATGCTGTTGTCGAGTGGCCCGTTGGTGCTAGTCACAGCCGCGATTGTGATCGTTTATCTGGCCACGGCACCGAAATGTGTTGTCGGCGGCCGTCGCATCGTCTCCCTTAATCGCAAAGCGTCGTGCACCGACTGGCGGCAGTGGAAGTCGCTATTTATCTGGATTTCCCTGGGGACGTTGGTGGGTGGCTGGTGGCCGCTGATGATGGGATCGTTACACGGCAGTGAGTTCTGGCCGATCTGGCTCGGTTTGTCCGCGAATTCTCGTCCTGTACCGCTTTTGTCGCCCGAGGTCGAACGTTGGCTGGAAGGCTCCAAAATCTGGTTTCGCCACTCCGCTGCGATACTGCCGTTGCTGAGCGGATTTATTCTGCTGGGTGGCTACCGGATGTTGCGGATCGTTTTCCGGAATGAAGAACCCACCCGCCGCCGCGGTCAGCATTTTTTGCTCGTCTGGACGACGATCTCATTAGGCATGTGGATGTTGTCGGTCGTCCGGCTGGATGCGGCTTTGTTTCAACGATCGCTATGGACGGCATTCATCCTGATTCCGATGTCGATTCTGGCCGCGGGAGGCTTGTTGGAAATCGGCGAGCGTCGGGCTGGGTTCGGGGCCACTCTGTCGGCTTACGGGCTGGGAGTCATTATGGCTGTCTGGCGTTATCGCGGCAGCTGGCTGGATGTCTCCAAAATCTCGCATCAATTTGCGCTGATTACTTTGCTGGTGATCGTCTTCGCGGTCAGTTTGTGGCTGACGATGCGGTTCATTCACGGGCATGAATCACGACAACGCTGGCTGGTTCAAGCGGGGATCTGGGGCCTGCTGATTGCCCATTGCGTCTGGGGAGCCACCTTCCTGTCGATCGGCCCGTTGGCATCCACCAGTGCCGAGGAACAACCCCTGCTGCAATTCTGGAGCGACCTGAGAACTTGGCGTACCGAGCAGCCGGCACAGTCTCCTTCGGGGGGCGAGTTGATTCTGATGACCGCGACGGTTCCCTCCAGCCGCTTGCATTACTTGGTGCAAAGCGTCTGGCCGCGGCGCACCTTGAAGTTTGCTTCCGGGTGGGAAAGCGTCGCAGCACGCCGCCCCGGTTCGCCTTCCCGGATCATCGTGACCCACGGCAAGCGTGAAATGATTCGTCCCAGCAAGCCCGGCGATTCCACGGCCTTGGTGCCGATCGTACCGCCGCGGCTGTATCAGCAGGCCGAACTCTCTGCCTACGACCTGCGAGATTGAACAATCTCCAGCCTCCACCAACGCATCTCAACTGCGCAGGCGAACTGGGCTGCAGGCGCCCCAGCGAGAAGACTTTCTGTCGCAAAATCATCGACAAGCAATCCCCAGATTCTCTACGGAAAAAGTCTTAAAGTCTTGGTGTAGAAAAGGAAAACCACCCTTCTATTGGGTTCGCGGCCACCGGTAATATGATCAATAGAAAAGTTCTAGGCGAGGAGATTTCCAGGGGCCAGGGGATCGCTCAATGGCGAAATTGGTGATTCAAACCGGAAAGCTGGCTGGAAAGCAGTTGGCTGTGCCCAGCAAAGAAGTGCTGATCGGCCGTGATGAGGGCTGCTACATCCGCATGGGTTCGCCTGATATCAGCCGCAAGCATTGTTCGTTGCGAGCCACTCCCGCGGGAATCCAGGTGACGGATCTTGGCAGCAGCAATGGGACTTGGGTCAACGATGCGAAAATCGTCGGCGCCACGATCCTCAAAGCGGGCGACCTGCTACGAGTCGGCCCGGCATTGTTTCGAGTTGACGGTCCCAAGCCGCTTCCGATCCCGGACTACGACATTGCCAGCTGGCTGGCTGACGGGGATTCAAAAACCGGGATGGTTAGCGACGAAGACACAGCCATCCACAAGGCGGCAGCAGTTGCTCCTGAACCCCAACAATCGCATCCCCCGGCTCCGATCCGTACCAAGCGTGTTTTTAAAACCATCGCCGAGGAAGCCCAATACATCATCGCCATCTATCAGGAGCAAAAAGCTCTTGAAGCGGATCAGGCACAAGGTCATTGACCAACCAGGCGGCCGAACCTTTCTTTATCAATCAGGTCTTATATATTGACGGGGCACAGCGGTGATTCGCGCGGCCTCGGTTGTTGGCTTGATGAATGATCACTCGGTGGTTCTGGAATGCCACATGTCGTTTCTTGGAAATTGGTTATGGAAATAGTTCGGAACCTTTCCTGACAGCGAACGAGATAAAACCGACCGTTCAGACTTGCAAAACTCCTGGAACGTTGAGATAAACCGCTACCGCGTTACGTGAAGGCTTTGAACGCAAGCGATTGTGTTCCCCCGAAAGCTCAAGCCAGCCGGTGATTTTGGTCGATAAGAGTGGCGATTGCAAAATACAGACAGTATTAAGGGATTTCCTAAATACAGTTGGTAAGAGCAGTTAAGTCTCTGTAAGTAGATAAATCGGGATGTGGCGCAGCTTGGCTAGCGCACTTGACTGGGGGTCAAGGGGTCGCAGGTTCAAATCCTGTCATCCCGACTGCATAAGGGCTTGCAATACATTGATTTGTGTTGCAAGCCCTTTGTCATTTCTCCGGTATGCCCCTTTCCTGTCCCCCTTTCAGCTTGGGGACGGTATATGAGAGGGCTGCTCTTCGCTGGAGTCCCATTTTGCCACGACCTGCAAAACTTCGAAAGAAGAATGGCTATTGGATGGATAATGCCGGGGGTACTGAAAAGTCCTTTGGCAAAGTCGTCGATGGCAGCAATTCAGACGCACGGGAAGCCATGGCGACGCGATGGAGTGTGGGAACGAATCAACCAGGCGTTGCGGATCGATCTGTGGGCGGCAGTCGGTCGCCATTACGAACCGTCCGCCGCCGTGATCAGCACCCAGTCGGTTAAGGCGGCGGAAACAGGGGGGGGGGGCTCGCGGTGATGACGCGGGGAAGAAGGGAGTCGGCCGTAAATGGCACTCTCGGTGGATACCCCGGACTGCTGTTGTCGATCCTAAAACAAACCCGCACGGGATTTGAGGCCCTGCCGGAAACAATGGAAGCCCAGGCTGATGCTATAGCTGACGCAGCTGCTGATTCGCCGGGATGCGAAACAACTTCGACATGCGAAGGCTGCTTGAGAGGACGCATCGAATTTTTTCAAACAGGTTCCAACGTGGAATCACGCTGTTTTGTCTGTTTCTTATTTGAACTTACTTGCTGCGAGAACGCTGAGCGGTAGATTTGTTGCCGGGTCGATCGTACCTGAAAAGGATTCTCCGTAATAGTGCCCTGTGACGAGTATGGGACCGACTATCTTGTCGTTTAAATCGGTCAATTCTTCCGCAGGAACCCAAAGTTCTTGATCTTCTCGAGAGCCTACGATATGGACCTGATATCGTGCCACGAAAATGTCATCCACATCAAACTCAGTCACAAATCCGGCAAATCCCGAATTGAAGTCTTTTGTATTCCAATTCTTAGCAATTGCTTCCGCATATTTGTAACTGAGAACCGGATAAAAGATTGGCTGGTGATCCAGTCGTGGTGGATACGCAGCCCAATCAGTTCCCGCGATCAGTTCGAGCTCGACTACGCCTACTGGTCGGTAAAGTCGCACGTTCAATGGATCCTTTTCTTTGAAATGACCGACATCCGAAATGTATTACGTAAGCTCGGCGAGTGTTCAACGAACTCTAAGTCGTGGCACTGTGTCGTACTCAGTTTTAAAACGAAGTATTCCTGTTTTTCCTACGTAACCAGCCTGAGTCACTCCGCATTATAGTATTTTTAGGGAGGGGGAGCGAGCCAACTCGTCGCTTGCTCGGGTGTTAGTATTTTTCCTGCATAAAAGTCTATTTCCAGATCGTTGTTTTGGTCTCTTAAAATCAGATTGTTGTCGCCAAAGGGTTCGAGTATAGGCGAATCGAGAATGCAGATAGTCGGCATGCGCAGGCGAGTGCATGAGTGCAAAACAATCCACATTTCAATGGGGCCATTCGCATCTGATTTGGCTGTGCTCGTGCATTTCAGGACCAGAGTATTGTGCGGGATTTGAGAGAATCGGTGGAGCAGTAGCTCATACCCCGATAACGCTTCAATCGTGCTGTGAGGTGTGTCACGACTAATCCAGCCAGTGGAGAGGGGCATCTATGACCTTTCCATATGTGAAAAAGGCATCTGGTGTTTTTAGCAATTCTCTAGTGTTCCCCATTCCGGTTCACAAAACTTTCATTGCCACAAATCGAGACACTTCGTCGTTGGTGGTTTCGATACGGCTAATCAACTCCATTGGGCTGCCACACCGCCAATCCTCCTCCTGGAAGCGCCACGGTTCTCTGCCCGTCGTTGCCCACAACTTCCCATGCCTCAAATTGAGAGTTGGAATTCACTTCCAGAACGGCCCCACCTAAGAACACAACTTCGAGGCGGCCATTATTAAATGCCTTCGCAGATACTACCTGAGCATTGAACAATCGTAATGCAGGGCCACATGCTGGTAATGTTTCCGGGGCGTAATCGGCAGTCTCTGTAGCTTCTTTCAGAGTGAATATTGTATTGATTCGAATCGAAAACGCAGAGTCGTCATTGCTTAGTTCGATTCCGAATGCAAAATCCAGCTTTAATTGTGTTACTGTCAGCCCCTCTATCGGAAGTCTTCGGTAAGAGCTGTCATGCATCTGAAGCGGCTCCGTTATTGGGGCCATTTAGGCAAACACGAGTGGCAGAGGACCGGCATCTGGCGATTTCTCGCCGCTCTTTGGCGCACGTTCGATCCAACTTATGAAATTTCACTGCTTCCATCTGAGATACCTGTCTTTTGTCGTTCTTCTTGCGCAGCGATCTGTAATTCGAATGGTGCGAGATACGACTCAGGAGCGAATTTGGATTCATGAGGTAATCTGCATGATTTCAATTGGGTTCGATATTCCTTTGTGTTTCCACTCAACAGGCCTTGCACTCCAATATAGAACTTCGCCTGTGTTAGCTCTTCTCCTATAATGGCGTAATGTTTCAATGGGTCTGTGGCAATTGCCAATAACTCGCCATCGGAAATCTCTCCGAGCACAAATCTCGCGATTGGGCTTGGCCAGTGAACCGCCCAAGCTTTCTTTAGCCTCTCGGACAGCAGTGTCTTTGCTTTTTGCACCACGGATTCATCACCGGTCCTGATGCCCGCGAAGTATCGTAATAGAACGATGTTTATTCCCCCAGCCATGTCGCGATATCCGCAGTTGCTACCCGCTTGCCAGAAATCGATCGCATCTGCATAAGATTTTAACATCCAGCTCGCAACTCCGGCGTAGGAATAGTAGTGCTCGTATTTTATTCCGCTCTTCTCGATTAATGCTATAAAAATTGTTTTGGCTCTCTCCGCTTCATGGATTGCGAGCTGTGCCATCGCCAATGTGAATCCACAAGAATCATCGTTGGTTTGAGAATACTTTAATACCAGAGCGCTCTCTGCCTCAGCATACTTCCCAACACTCAATAGTTCGTCGCCGGATTGCACTTACCGTACTCCTTGAAAAGTATTGTGGCCAAACTCATCGCGTGCAGGTTGAGGTATGCCTGTCCTTTATTGTCTCCTTTATTGTCGTTCTTCCCCTTCTTCAGTATTGCGTTATAACTCTGCGGGGCGAACTTCAATCTCGGAAATGTCGCCGCGATCAATCGCAGCAACTTCGTCGATTGTTATCTGAAACCACCATTCGTGTTCGTCTATAAAGCGACTGAAACAAAACGCTATCTCGATAGCCTCGAATCCACCCTCGTAATGCGGTGTAGAAAATTCGTCATCAGGCTGGATTTCAGCCCATTCATCGGGGGTTAGTGATCTGCTCAAAATATGAGAGCATATCATCTTTATTTCTTCGTCAACGGGAAATCTCATGGTGCTCGATTTCACTAACAAGGAATAAGAGGTAAGTGAGCGATACCTGCGTGCTCCATCATTCGGCCTGCCTGATGATAGACATCGAAGAGTGGCAGAGGACAGGCATCTGGCTCTTTCTCGCCGCTCTTTCGTGTGCATCCGATCCAGCTTATGAAATTTCACTGTCTCCATTTGAGATGCCTGTCCTTTGTCGTTCTTCTTTGCTGTCGTTCTAACGTAGATGCAGCCTATTCGCAGTAAGGCTCAGCAACCCACGACAATTCCTCGCAAATAAGGTAGAAGTCCGAACGTCGAAAGTCGTCTTGTGTCTCAGGGGCATCACTGCAGTATGGTGAGAAGTCGCACCAAAGTCGGCTGTCGAGCCATTTGAGGGTTAACCCGTCTGACAATATCACACGGGTTGACTTGCATTCGCGAAACAGAACCTCTGACACTACAGTGGCCACCAAAGTGACGTTTGACCACAATTGTTCCGAATTTTGATCTCGGGTTGATAAAATAATAGTTGTCTGCTGTGTTCGAGGAAGATAGCGGTGCTGAATCTGCCGAATGATTGCGTCGTAGAACGACACAAACCGGTTCATGAATTCAGAAAGCGACTCGGAATCAATTGCTTGCATGGCTATTGTCCTAATGGTGTTTGAGGTTGCACACCCGGAGGAAGGACACTCCATCCGGGCGGGAGCTGATCATTGAGAAAATGAATATGCGCTGGGTGGCCCGACTTACAACGAAAAAGGCTCTTCACAATCAATTTGTGAAGAGCCTTTTTTCATTCTGGTTGCGGTTTCTCCTCGCTGTGAACTTGGTGTTCCCAACTGAGGACGTCTCCTTCCGGCAAATCGTCTACGCCGAGCCGGCGGAGCAAGTACAGCAATTGAGCACGATGATGCATGCTGTGCGTAATCACGTGGGCGATCGCTCCCCCGTACGTTTTTTGAGTTGGCGGGTTGTCGAGATGATCGACCCACTTCTCGTCCCATCCATTCCGTTTGGCGATTGCTCGGGTGACCCTTGCCAATTCCGCTGCGGCGAGATGCAGGCGTGCCATCAAGGCGGAAACGGACCGACCGTGGGGGCCTGGGGCCTCTTGCACTGAGTGGCCTGCCATGAGGTCTGACCACACCTCCATGTTCCGAATGATGTGCGATAGAGTGGCCCGTACCGACCTGTGCCCGATATCGAAGTCGCGGTCGAGTTGCTCGTCGGTCAGGTTCCGGCAAAGCGTCAGCAATTGTTGCGTTGTCCAAACGTCATGTTCCAGCAAACGGTCAATCAGATCCATCGCTTGTCCCTTGGAGCAATCTTGAGGTGGAGCTCAATGCCGCCCGCGATTTGGGCAGGGGCATCAGTCACTATAGTAATGGGTTGTAGGTTTAGTGTTTCCGGCGTTTGGGGTCGCGGTGACATTTCTCATGGAATTAGGATAGATCCGACAGGCAAACAGCCGTCCTCGACATCGGGGCGGACGTCTGGTAGGTTGAAGATCTGAGGGGCTCTGTTGCTCCCTTCGGTGCTTCCTCAGGGCGTCAAGCGTTCTCTTCTGCATTGGAATGTCGTCCGCTGAAATCTTGAGTCGTGATTCCGTTGAAGTGTGGAGTGGAGAAAACCTTTGAAATCCGCGGCGTGGTGGACTATTTCGCTGCTTCTCGCCGGGCTTCTGGGAGGGGCTGTTGCCTTAATCCCATTACGGAATCCTCCGCCTCCGCAGAAGAGTCTGCAGGAAACCTTTGCTCAGCCTTTAACCCAAGCTTACATCGGTGATGCCGTTTGTGCTCGCTGTCACGCGGCGCAGTTCGAATCGCATCAAACCTCCGGACACTCCCACACTTTGGAGTTGATGGGATCGGGGGAGAAATTTGCAACACTTCTGGACCGAGATTTTCCAGATCGGGAACGGGGGGGCACGTTCCGTTTTCAGCGTGCTGACGACTCCGTGATTGCCAGCTATACCTCTCCCCAGGAAGTGACGACTCGTCTCCCGATTCAATTTGTGATGGGTTCGGGCAAGCACGCTCAAACATTCTTAACGCTGATCCCTGGACCGAATGGCCAGCCGACTGCTCTGGAACACCGCTTGAGCGTGTATGCAGGCGAGAAAGGGGTGGATTTGACGCCCAGCCATCGTGGCGAACCGATCACTCAACCGATTGATTGCCTCGGCCGTGTACGGCGGGGAGATGTGGCTCAGAAATGCATTGATTGCCACTCGACCACGGGCCAAGTGCGGGGGACTCAGGTGGACGATCACCGTGCGAATATCAACTGCGAACGTTGTCATGGTCCCGGGCGAGAACATGTCCTGGCGGTTGAAACCGGAGCTACCAAACTGGCCATCCTGTTGGGGCCGAGCAACACGACTGCACTCGAGGAAATCTCCAGCTGTGGTCAGTGCCATCGTGTTCCCGAATCGCGTCCCAGCCTTCCGGATCCGGAAGATCCGTTGCTGGCGAGGTTTCAACCGATCGGCTTGATGCAATCGGCTTGTTTTCGCAAGTCGAAAGAGGATTTGCGGTGTTCTACTTGCCACGATCCGCACGGGACCTCAGCCGGCGGTGATGCTCATGCGAATGCTCAGTGTGCCAAATGCCATACGCCGACCGCGAATGAAGCACGGGTGCCGTGTCGCGTTGAGCCGCAGGGGAACTGCGTCAACTGTCATATGCCGTCAGTGACCCTGCCGCCGGGAATTACATTTCGCGATCACTGGATTCGCCGCCGCCAGCCTTCGACAATTCAACCCTGATCATATTCCGACACATTCGCCGAGGAAGAATTTGTGCCACCGCAGACAGACGCGTCGAATGTCCCACTCGCCCGGAAGCCAATGCGACGACTCTCATTCCGTCGGCGCTGGTTGTTTCGCGGTGCGGCGATGCTCTGCGGCATTCTGCCCTTTCTGGTGTTGGAACTCCTGCTGTTGCTCTTCGGAGTTGGTCATGATCTGCGGCTAGTTGTCCCTGTCTCCGGAGCCAAGGGTTGGTATCGATTGAACCCGCGGTTTGATCAGGCTTACTATGGCAAATCGGATCTCATTGGTCCAGAAGACCGCCCGTTCCAGCTTCCCAAGCCACCAGGAGTGCGACGGATTCTGGTGGTCGGCGGTTCGACGGTGATTGGATTTCCCTATTCGCCGGAACTCGCCTTCCCGCGGCAGTTGCAGGTGTTGCTGCAGAACTCCGCACCGAGTGGTCAAATCAACGAAGTGCTGAATGCGGGGATTACGGCGTGGAGTTCCACCACGGAAGTCGCTGTTGTGAACGAGGCCGTCGCGTGTGATCCAGATCTGATTGTGATTTACACGGGGCATAACGAATTTTACGGACCGGGGGGAGTGGTCTCGGCGGGAGGGAGTTTGAGCCCCGGATGGTATCGAACTTTGTCTGGCTGGCGCCGCTGGCGGATCATGCAAGTCCTCTCTGGGCTGTTGTCGCCCGCTGCTCCATCGAAGAAGAACCTGCTGGAGCAGTTGGCGGCCGACGTGCGAATTCCGGAAAACGGGCCAGCCTTTAAGGCTGCCGTGAAGCGTTTGGAAGCCAATCTGGAGACCATGGTCGCGTTGGCCAGTCGCCGCTCGATTCCGGTGCTCTTGGTAAGCCCTGTGAGCAATGAACGCCACCAACCGCCGATCGAACCTGCATTGCCCCAGACGACCGAGCCTAGCGAACCGGCTTGGATGGCGGTGTTTCGGAAATCCGAAAGCCAGCTGGGATTGGACCAGCCGCAGGCTGCGTTGCCACTACTGGAATCGATCACAGATGTGGCTGGGAATACCGCTATCGTGCAGTATCGTTTGGCCCAAGTTCATGATCGATTGGGGAATTACTCCGTTGCGGCAGAACACTATCGGCGGGCGCTGGACTTGGACGGGGGACGATTTCGGGCACCGTCGGTGTTTCGAGACGTGTTTGAACGAGTTGCTCAACGGCATGTTTCGGATCGTGTCCAGTTTCTCGATCTCCGACGGGAACTCGTACGAGATGATCCGACAGGCATTCCAGGGAATCGGCACTTCCTGGAACACGTTCATTTCACGTGGGAAGGGAATGGGGCGGTCGCGCAAGCTTTAGCTCGATGTGTCCACGAGAAGTTCTACCCTGCAGAGGCACAGACGAAACAACTGGTCAGTTTAGACACGATGGCAGAATTGCTCTATGTTCAACCGGAAGATCATCTTGCAGCGGAAATACTGTCGATGGCAGTCTATGATACGCCTCCCTTTCGTAACGCGGCCGATGCCCAACTTCTGGCACAACGGCTGGGCCTTGGCGTGTGGTCCAAGTATCCGCAATTGACCCCCGCCCGCCGTCAGATTTTTGAAGATTTGTCCTCACGTGAAATGGCAACTGACACAATGTCTTCACTACTGAAAAGAGCTCAGGATCTGGGACAGACGGAAGAAGTTGGCAGCTTGCTGGATGCTTTAGTACATCGCCGCCCCTGGCTCTGTTCCGCTCGTGCGAAGTACTTGGTTTGGTTGAAAACTCAGGGAAATTCCGTTTTAGTCACGGAGACCGAAGCGGAATCTCACAGTTGGCCCTGTCCGTAGTGTCTGGTTTCGTCATGCCGACGAGTTGGACGAATAGAACGCTCGGGGTCACTATGACGGATTGGCGATCAGGCTGCGGATAATGTAATCTCGATGTCTTTCTCATGACGAGAATGGACAATCGAAAGAAGTTTTAATAAATAATTCATTGACGAAGTCGTGAATTTCGAGTAGACAAATTGTTCACGTCTTCATGTGCGCAGGCGTGAAAGCATCGCTTAATAATCCGGAGCCGTCCTGAAATCGGTGTACCCGAAATTCAAGGCGTCTCTTTTTTTACCATTTGTTTTCTGTTGAGTTGTGTTGTTATTACTCGGTACTGTGAGGGTTGTTAAATGATTGCGCTAATGTCTCGACTTCGTCCCCGACGCCTCCTCCGGAGTAGGTGGTTGGCATTCACACTGATTGAGTTGCTGGTGGTGATTGCGATTATCGCGGTATTGATCGCGTTATTGCTGCCGGCCGTACAGCAGGCGCGCGAAGCGGCTCGTCGTGCTCAATGTAAAAACAATTTGAAGCAACTTGGTCTGGCGCTGCACAATTACCACGACACCCACAGTACTTTCCCTCAGGCCCACGTGAACGATCCGAATAATGGCTTGGCGGGCGCGGGGTGGATTTCCGGAAATGGTCTCTCGTGGCGCGTCATGATCCTGCCGTATGTGGATCAGGCAAACCTCTATGGAAAGATCAACTTCAGTGAGTGGTGGCAGGGGCGTACGTTGAGCCCGTCGACGATTCAACCGGTGCGGACGACGATCATCCCTGGCTTCTATTGTCCGACCGATCCGACTCCAGCGGTGACTACTACAGCCAATGGCACAGACGCTGGGACTAACTACTCAGGCATCGTTTCTGCCGGTCTGAATTCTCCCAATCCTCCGGTGCAAAGCTCCGGTGGAGGCCAGTCTGGCCTGGACATCAACGACAATACCGGCGGGATGGGCATGCGTGGCCAGAAGATCCGCAACGTGATCGATGGGACCAGCAACACTCTATTCGTCGGTGAAATTTACCGTAAAAAATCGTTCTTCACGACGACCAACGTGAACGATATCACTGGTCAGCGTTGTTTTTCGTGGATGGAAGAAGCTTGCTTTTGTGGCAGTGATACCTCGCGTCCGCCCAACTGCAAGATTCGCGATGAAGCGGATTGGCCCGATATGGTGACTTGGTCCACGGGAGCCAACCGCCCCGTTTCCAGCCTGCACACTGGCGGCGCGAATGTCCTGATGGTGGATGGCGCCGTACGTTTTGCTTCTGATAGTATTAATCTCCTGGTCTGGCGAGCCGCGGGTAGCGTCGCTCAAGGAGATATCAACGGCGAATGGTAGTTCGTGATTTCAGCCCGTCCAGGCCTGTCGTCGCAGCTCGTCCCTTTGTGGGTAGGGCTGCGACGTGTTGGCCGCAAGCTGACTCTCTGCCTAAGAACGGCTAACAAAACTGAACCGCTTGAGCTCGGCGTACGAGGCTGGATTGTGCCACTACGTCGGGGCGGCCTCTGTTTGAGTTGCTCGTCAGAGTCATGACCGCCCCTAAACAGTGTCTCCACCGAAGGGGCAGGCTATGACCCGACTTGAGGGCACTGTTTGAGGTTGGCGTACGGTTGTCGAAAAATCGGAAGCTGATGGAGTCGACTCAAAACAGTGGTACGTCAGTTTTGCCAGGCGTTCAGAGCTGCGGTATCTCTTGCGGCTCTGGACCTAGGCAGAGGTCTTGTTGCGGTTTGTAAGTCTCATTTTGGGGATCGTAAAGCAGATACGATCTCACCTTACGGCGCGGGAGATCGATCGCTCTCCCGCGCCGTGTTTTATTGCGGTTTCTATTCACTCAGTTGCCAGCGTTCGAGGAACTTATGATGAATCAATTGCGAGTCGGCGGAATGGTCTTGTTGTTGGTCTGCTTTTATGGCTGCGAGAGCGCGGCTTCTCGGGAATTGGGAAAGCCGACTGTGGTCGCGACATGGCCCGCGCAACTTAAGCTAATGGATGCTAAGTTTGGGATGGGAGTCGCCTATAGTTTACGGGACCGCAACTTGGCCGCATGCCGGAAGGCGGCGGCCAATCCCGATTTGGAGGCGGCTCTGGAAAACTTTAAAAAGGAACCAATTCCTTCGCAATTTGCCACTCCCGCTCGCGAAGCCGCAAAGCAGACTGTGGCCGAGGCTTATGAAAAACTGATTGCTACGGGGAAGGCGAATGGTTCGCTGGCCGAGCTGCAGAAAGCCTTCGATGATGCTTCCAAATCGACCCAGAAATTGGTCGATCCCAATCTGAAGTAAGCGTGCCATCCTTGAGCTCTCATTGCTTGAGGATTTCTGTCAGCTACTTGGGTCGAGTGCGCGGAACGAGCGGAGCAAAGAATCATGGCCAGCGCCGCTGATATGAATTCTTCGTTACCGCTCGCCCCCCGCCCGCAGACCGTTGTCTGGCGAACCTTGGTGTTTGTCAGTCTTCTGGGGATTGCGGGCGGAATTGGTTATACGATTTGCATGTGGGTCGCTCATTACGATTTGCGCCAGGCACGTGCGGACGCTCAATGGCATCGTGTCGATCAAGCGGTCGGTGCCTACCGTCGGCACCTGACACTCTTCCCCCAAGATGGGGCGGTACGTTTGGAACTGGCGGCGTTGATCAAACACAGAGATCCGAGTGAAGCTCTGGCCGAATACCGGGCCATGCCACTTGCGTCGCCGGAAATGCCTCTGGCGGCTCGGCAGGTGGCGGCCATCTGTTTGGAATTGGGACGTGATTACGACGCATTAGGCCCCCTGCTCTACTTGCAGGAAAAACTGCCGGGGGATGCCGGTGTGCAACTCGCGCTGGCCGAGATCCGCTTTCGCGGGCGGGATTTTGAAGCCGCGTTAAGTCATGCTCGGCGCTGTCGAACCTTGCAGCCCGATTTACCTGGAGCCTATTTAATTGCAGCGGAATCGCTGGATGAGCTCAAGCGTCCGGGCGAAATGGTTGAGCCGCTGGAAGCGGTGTTGAAACTCGATCCAGAGTTGTCCGCGGCGCATTTGAATCTCGCCTATGCCTACCAGACGCTCGGCCGGTTTAATGATGCCTTCAAACAGATCCAATGGTACCGGCAAAGTGATACGAAGACCGCATCAGCGGAACGCATACTGGCTGCCATCGAACAAGGACGCGGCCACTTGCCCGAGGCCCTGGCCGCCGCCCGCAAGGCTCTCAAATTACAGCCTCACGATCTGGATGCTGGATTGCTGGAAGCGGATCTATTGCTCTCACTGAATCAAGCAGAGACCGCCTTCCAGCATGCTACCGAGTTGGCGGAATACTATGGCGACGAAGAACGTCTGTTAAAGTTGCGAATCCGCACGGCAAAACAAACCGGCCGAACCGAGGAAGCCGAAAAACTGCAGTCGCGACTGACACGCTTGACCGCCAGCGGCACATGACGCCCCCTGCTCCGGCTGGCCCCGTCGGCCTGCACGGTGAAAGAATTAGGGGGCCGATCTCTGCCAAACCATTGTGGCATGCATTGCCTCGCAGTTGCTATGGCGAGATCAGTCAAAGTCGTAAACGTAGACATTGGCGCCCTGGTCAATAAGGGCGCTCTGAATCAAAGGTTCGATGCGGTCCCACTTGCCGCCGGCCAGGCCACAGCCGATCCGCGGCATGTGAATGGACGCGGAATGACGGTCTGCCATCTCTGCCAATTGGCCGAGGCATTGGGCGATCGCCTCATAGCGCACGGGGGGCCCTTTGCTGCCGGTCTTGGTGCCGCGCTGGCCCACCATGTTGGCGACCCAGATATAGTGTTCGACTGCAACAAGCTGCACGACACCTAGACCAAAATCATTCGAATTCCGATCGCGATGCCATCGTCGGTACTCGGCTTCTGGCTGCGGCCAACGACGTGAAATCGCCAAGACGAAGCCACGCCCCCAGCCCCCAATATCATTGCAGATGTGGGCAATGATTTTGTTCCCCTTCGCCTGTGGCGAAGTTGCGTCACCCTTTAGAAAATGAATGCCCGTTCCCATGTGGTAGTTTCCCCGCGCTACGCCTGTCTAATGTTCTGATCGATCTACATCCGCCGCGTGGTGAGTCAACAACTCGAAATTCGAGTGCAGAACACGTTGGGGCATACGATTATTGACGGGAACAGATAGGCATTTTCGTTTCGCTTCCGTTTTGAACCTGTGGCGATTAGACATCGGTGTGAACAATGTTGTTCACCCAAATCCCTGGTCGTTGATTCTTCTCGTACACGTGGGCGCACGCGGCTGGATTTTTGGGCTGTTTTTTCGTTGTGGTGGAGAATCTGTGTCACCGCTGAGACGACATTCCTCTAGTAACATTGGGGCGAGCTGAGCTGCGGCCGGCGTCGGTGATCTGGGCTAGAAGCCGTCGTCTTCAACTGATTACGATGTAGGGAGGTGTTTCAGCGTTCACAGGCCCGGCGGTGGGCGGTATCGCTGAGCTTGGTCGTTCGATACGGAGAAGCATCATGCGTTCATGTTCCGCGGTCATTGCTGTGCTCGGTTGCTTTGCACTCGCCGTCAGCCCGCTCAAAGGTGATGATTTGAAGATCAACACCCCGGTGGTTTCTTCGAGCTTGCAGGGGCGCTGGGAATTGCAGCCCGAAAAAATGGGCAACTTCAAACAGTCGCTGCTGTTGGGGCGGCAATTCACCGGGCACTGGCAGCAAAGCAGTGAAACGTTACCGGTAACGATCGCCTGGTTTGTCGAAGGTGGTGAGCTTCGTATTCTGCATTACTACGACCCTAAGGGAGACACCAACTATCGAGTCAAGACGTTGATGGTCCCGTACAAATTATCGAAAGAAACGCTCAAGTTGACCTTCGATGGCAAAACCACAACCTGGAATCGCGTCGAAGAACTTGAGCCGGCCAAGCCATAGCGACTTGCCGACGTCGCTTCTCGATCAAGGAGCGTGCCGCTCCATCATCTGGCGCGTATCCACCAGGGGTTGGTGGCTGATCTGAAATTTGCCTTCCCCCGGTTTGTCCATATCCGCGATCATGACAATGACGATGGAGAACGCCAGCGCCATCAGTGGCATGCCGAACACTCGACCCGTACCTGCCATGCCGATCTGGTAGCCAATGGCAAGCATGGACAAGATCGTCAGCAAGTAGAGCGACAACCAAATCGTGCCCGGAATGCGATAGCGTAACGCGATCGTCAAGCGGCTCTCGTGCAGATCGATGACCTCATTCAACGAGCCCACGAACAACGACCGCAGTTCAGAGTCCATATCGGACTTAATGAGCGATTCTGCCTGGGTCCATAACAGGTCATGTATTCGATCCGAATGAGCCAGGACTGTAGGCAACGTGTTGACCGTTCCCTGCAGGCGTACGTCAACATACTCGCGTAGCAAATTGCGGATTTCTCGCTTCTGGCTGGACGGCAAGAAGCCGGCGCGCAGATAGGCTGTCCCGAGCGCGTTGGCTTCGTCCAGCACCAGTTGCTTGCGAGATTCGAACCGCGAAGCCGTCATTCCAAACGTGAAGGCCAGCATGAACGCCAGCAGACCGAGCACCGAGCCGACCAATGATCCCAGTGGGGCTTCGGGCTCCTTGGCTCGGTGCCGCAAGACGCGTTTGGCCAAATAGGCCCCGCCCTCGACGGAGAGCATGGATGTGGCCGCGGTGACGCAGAACAGTAGCCACAATGGCAGCGCACAAATCAATTGTCCGAAGTCCATGCTGATCTCGTGTCTGAGGTTTCGATCCGAACGAGCAATACCGTTGGGGCTAAACCAAGTGTATCTCGTTTTCCACGGAGAAGGTGAATCGGCTCAGATTTTCAGTATGCACTGCGTGCGTCCGCGAGAACTCTGTCGGCTGGAAGATTTTTTGTGCGACAAGACACAAAGCAGAGCGGCTTAGAACACGACTTCGGCCCCTAATGTGAACAGCTGAATGCGCTCGCCAGCGACGACATTGCGTTCGCTCCACAGCGCCATTACACGGGCATTGGGACCGTTCATCACGTACTCGACGCCAGCGTCCACCCCTTGTGAGTAAAGCCCCGCAGACGGTGCCAAGAAGTCGCGGTTGTATTGCTGATAGCGGGAAAAGGGGCGCCAGCGGCCGCTGATCGGCCCGATGTCGAAGACGTAGGGCAACAGGTAGCCCAGATAGACAAAGCCACTGTCTCCCTGTCGCGAACTGGTGGCGAGGTCTTGGTCGTTGTATCGATAGAGGGCGCCTTCTACCGTTACGACACCATTGCTGGCGAGCTTCTTCTCAAAGAGAACATCCATGCTCAAGCCCAGGAAATTGGCGGGGTTCGCGGCTGTCCCGACCGCATTCTTCTGGGACTGCAGGGCAAAGCCCACCGCGAAAATATCCTTTTGGCCGAAGTAACTACTTTGATGGTAGTAGCCGGGTTCTGGATCGAGAAAGTTGATCGTGACACGAGCATCGAACTGCAGGTTGTTGTTGGGATCGGGCGGGCTGTCCGGCGGGTTTGTGAAGGGAGATTGCAGGTTGCCGCCGGTGCCGTTAAATGCCCCCACACTCCATTTGACCTGACCTCCGGCCCACTGCCCCCAATAGGCGGCTCCAATCTGCCGGCCTTGAAACACGGCGGGATAGTTGGCGACGAACGGGAAGTCCCAACCGTTAATGAAAAACGGACCGTCAATATTCGAGCGATCCGAAGGGGGCAAAAACTGGCCGGCCCAGATGTTGAATAAATCGCCCGTTTCCAACTTCACGATGGCATCTAACAGGTTGTACGAACTGGGGACGGCCACCGTCGCTGCACTCAAGGATTGAGCCAGATTGACGTCGGCATTCAGCTCAAATCCCATGTATTTTGTGACCTGACCGCTCGTGAGCAGTCGGGCATTATTCACGGTAAAGTAATTGCCTCCAATGCCCGGCGAAGGATACGTTTGAGAGTTGAAGGAGCCTTTCACGGCCGCCCCAACCTTGGCCCATTTGTCAGGCCCCCAGGAGAATTTGTATCCGGCCGGATCGAAGCAGGATGAGTCGCAACAGCCGGCAAATTTTTGGGAGAGAGTGCCGTCCGCCGCGTTTCCGTCATAGGTTTCGGGGACGAAGGTCGGAGGCAGCACCACGGAGTCGGGGCTCAGCAGATCGCTGTGTTCAGCTTCGACTCCACTGACACCTGCGGCAGGCTCCGAGAGGAGTGGCGACGGTCCTGTTGCTTCGTCTGGTTGTGTCTGGGCAAAGGCCTCCGAAAGGCCGAAGCCCAGGAGCACCGTTACCAGGATTCTCACGAAAATAGCGTTCATTGGACTGCCCGGAAGCGCGATAGAAATGAGAGACGGGCATTGATGACGTGGGCGGCAAAATCGATAGAATCGACAAAGTCGGATGCGTCAGTACAGTTTTGATTCGGCGGGGCAACTTCGAAACTTAACTGGAATGTGAGTAATCTGTAAGGATTTGGGTGAATCTGCGGCATCAGACTTGGTCGGGCAGGTCTGCCGGTCGCAGATTGGTTTTGTAAACCGGCGCATAAACGCACTGTCGTGCACGCTTTAAGATAAAAATGCACTACGCGTAGTGGCTTGCGCCCACGCGTTCAGATCGACTGCTTGACACTAGGATAGTGAAGGGGTAGCCTTATGCTCACCTCTCCTATCGATTCTAACTTCATTGAGTCGCGGTGCTTAAATGGCGACCGAATCCGGTTCTGTGGATCGTGACCGACAAGCTAAGACATTGCGTCGAGGTTTGCTGGCGCCGCTGACGGGATTGGGACAGATCATGTTCCAAAACAGTGCCCTGACCGGAACGTTTTTTCTGACGGGCATTGCAGTTGTGTCTCCGCTGATGGCCGGTGGCGCGGCGCTCGGCGCGATCGTGGGGACTCTCACTGCATATCTGTTGCGTTATGACACGGGAGAAATCTGCGACGGGATTTATGGATTCAATGCGGCCCTTGTGGGAATCGCGTTATTTTCTTATCGCCAGCCCCAGATTCTGACGTTCGTTCTGGCCATTGCTGCACCCGCCGTTTCGGCGATGTTGACTCGGGCGATGCGGCAACGCATTCCCTTTCCCACCTATACGACTCCGTTCATCATCACGACGTGGCTGGCTCTATTTGTGGCCCAGGAGCTGCAGATTCCTGTGGTGGTTCATCCGCCTCAAACACAACCGCAAACTTTAGATCTCGCGTCTGCCGTCGTGAATGGCATCAGCGAGGTTATGTTTCAAGCCAACGTGCTCACGGGAGCCTTGTTTGTGGTGGGGATTTTGTTGAGTTCGTGGAAGGCTGCGTTGTGGGCCGTTGTTGGCTCTTGGCTGGGACTTTTAATTGGCCTCTCACATCAAGCTCCAGAGCTGAATCTGTCACTGGGGATCTACGGCTATAACGCATCGCTGGCGGCGATGGCCCTGCCCCTTTATCGACGTTCGTTTTTGTTGCCGGTGATGGGGGCCGTCGTGTCGGTTCCGATCACCGAAAAGTTCCCTTTGCTCGGTTTGGAAACGCTCACAGCGCCATTCGTACTGGCGAGCTGGATCGTCATTGTTCTGGATAAAATCGACACCAAGCTGTATGGGCGGGAGCCGAAAGCAGCCGAATGAATCGCACCCTGTCTTAATATATTGGTATCCAGCAGATTTGTTGATTTGTATTGAGCACCAACGGTGCGGAATAGGTTAGTCCAGGGCAACGCCCTGGGGACAACGAGACCGTAAGAATTTATGCCCTGAATGGGCGCGCTAGATGATAGAACCCGATCGTCTAGCGCGCCCCTTTGGGGCTCGAAGAGTTGTGGAGAATGTATTTCCCAGGGCGTTGCCCTGGGCTGGCCTAGCGCCGCACCTTTGATGCTGAGGATGGCTGCCGACACCGCAGGATAAGGCGACGAAGTGGCTATTCCAATCGAATCCCAATTTTTAACGTTGATCAAGTACTCGTGCCGTCGGTCGCGATCGGCAATGCATCGATTCCGTAGGAACACGGCATTGGAGGAATACAAATGCATCTAACACCGCGGGAAGTCGAGAAGATTCTGGTCTATTCGTTGGCGGAAATTGCGCTCAAGCGAAAGGCCAAGGGCTTAAAGTTGAACCATCCAGAAACGGTGGCAGTGATCTGCGCTGCAGCGATGGATGGAGCTCGAGAAGGTAAGACCCTGGAAGAAGTGATGACCGAGGCATCACAGACGCTGACTCGCGATGACGTGATGGAAGGGGTCGCCGAAATGATTCCTTATGTGCAATTGGAAGCGGTTTTTACCGACGGCAGCCGGTTGATTACCGTGCATTCCCCCATTCGTTAAGAGACCCGCATCGCGCGACTGGCCCGTGTCGTTCGGCTCCGGCGAGTTAAGCCATCAGTGCGTTGTATCGAGGGTCATTCAAACGTCGGCGCGTCGTGTGCGAAC
>JAZKFE010000507.1:24711-28134 GCA_040386595.1 Planctomycetota bacterium
GTCCACCGCATCTTGAAGGAAATCGGTCATGGCTCAATACAAAAAAAGGTTGAGGTCTCGCGGCGTCGGTAACTGGGCGCGGCAGAAGGACGCGGCACCGCAAGCCGAAACGCAGGAGACCGCATTAGTGGGCGGCTTGATCCTCGCTGCGGGTGACATCGAAATTAACGCGGGGCGGCCCACCATCACGCTGAAGGTCCGCAACACGGGCGATCGGCCCATTCAAATTGGGTCGCATTACCACTTCTTCGAAGTCAATCGTGCCTTGGAGTTCGATCGTCCAGCCACCTTTGGCATGCGGCTGGACGTGCCTGCCACGACGGCCATCCGTTTTGAGCCGGGCGATGAGAAAGAAGTGACGCTGGTGCCGATGGCAGGGAAACAGCACGTCTACGGTTTTTCCAATCTGGTTGACGGCTGGACCGGCGGCGCCAGCTCGACCTATCGGCCCAACTTTGGTCAGTCGGTTAAGCGAGCCCAGGAACTCGGATTCAAGTCGACGTAGTTGCAGCGGCAGACACCAGCACCAGCAAGGGAGCCTACACCATGTCCAAAATGTCCCGTAAGCAATATGCGGATCTGTTCGGTCCGACAACCGGCGACCGGATTCGATTGGCCGACAGCAATCTCTTCATCGAAATCGAAAAAGATCTGCGTGATTACGGTGACGAAGCGGTCTACGGCGGCGGCAAAACGCTCCGTGACGGCATGGGTATGGACGGCACGTTAACCAGTGCCGCCGGCGCGTTGGATTTGGTGATCACCAATGCGACGGTCCTGGACCCGTTGCTCGGTGTTATTAAGGCCGATGTGGGAGTGAAGGACGGCCGGATTGTCGGTGTGGGCAAAGCCGGGAATCCCAACACCATGGCTGGGGTCACACCCGGCCTGGCGGTCGGTCCGGCGACTGACGCGATCTCCGCCGAGCATCTCATTCTGACTCCGGGGGGAATGGACAGTCACATCCATTTGATTTGTCCGCAGCAGGTTGAGACGGCTTTGAGCAACGGGATCACCACCTTCTGGGGGGGAGGCATTGGTCCGACCGACGGCACCAATGGCACGACGATTACCTCGGGGCCCTGGAACCTGGAGATGATGTTGCGGGCCGTCGAAGGGTTGCCCATCAATTTCGGCCTCCTCGGGAAGGGAAATTCGGCGGGCCGAGCTCCGCTCGTTGAGCAGATTCTGGCCGGGGCGACCGGTTTTAAAGTCCATGAAGACTGGGGGGCCACGCCGGCCGCCATTCGCCGAGCCCTGGAAGTGGCTGATGAATTTGATGTTCAGGTTGCCATTCATACCGATACGCTCAACGAATCGGGATTCGTCGAAGACACCATTGCCGCCATCGACGGCCGGACGATACACACCTTTCACACCGAAGGTGCCGGCGGCGGTCACGCCCCGGACGTGATCCGGCTGGCTGGCGAACCCAACGTTCTGCCCAGCTCGACCAATCCGACACTCCCTTTTGGTGTCAACTCGGTGGCCGAGTTGTTCGACATGATCATGGTCTGCCATAACCTGAATCCGAAAATCCCTTCCGACGTCGCATTCTCGGAAAGCCGCGTGCGGGCCGAAACGATCGCCGCGGAAAGCGTGCTGCACGACATGGGGATTTTGTCGATGATCACCAGCGATTCGCAGGCGATGGGTCGCGTGGGTGAGTGCTGGCTGCGGGCGATTCAGACCGCGGACTCGATGAAAAAAGCCCGCGGTAAACTTCCCGAGGACGCCCCCGGAAACGACAACTTCCGCGTCTTGCGATTCATTTCCAAAGTGACAATCAACCCTGCCCTCGCGCAGGGAGTGGGGCATGTATTGGGCTCGATTTCGCCGGGAAAACTGGCTGATCTGGTACTCTGGGAGCCCGCGTTCTTCGGTGCCAAGCCGAAACTGGTGATCAAAGGCGGGATGATCAATTGGGCCAACATGGGAGACCCGAACGCCTCGCTATCCACGCCGCAACCGACAATGTATCGACCGATGTTCGGTGCCTACGGTTCGGCCTTGTCGAAGACGTGCGTGACGTTCGTTTCCCGCGCGGCGTATGACTTGGGAATCGCCAAGAAGTACGATCTGCAACGGATTGTCATGCCGGTCTACGGGACGCGAACGGTGACCAAACGCGACATGGTTCGCAACTCGACATTGGCCAATATTCAGGTCAACCCGCAAACCTTTGCCGTCACGGTGGATGGTGTCCACGCCACCGCACCGGCGCCCAAAACGATTCCCCTCAACCAGCTCTACTTCTTTAGTTAATTTGTTTTTAGTTGAGTTGTTTTTCTAGCGGGCGTTTTAATACGCCGGCATTGGAATCTGAATTCCCTGTCTATCTCCCCATTGCCAACCATCGGCCAAGGGCAACGATTGCCTTGCGCCTGGAGAACTTCATGATCATTGTGGAAGCCATCGTCGGAAACGTCGACGAAGAGAAATGGAAGCAACAGCTTAGTGAAGCGACCTTCGATTATCTCGACCTCGATCAATGGCAAGCTCAGAAGAACCGCCTGCGGAAACACACCGAGCAGGGCCTGGAACTGGCCCTTTCGCTCGATCGGACAAGTCATCTGCGGAATGGTGATATCCTCATTTGGGATGCGCAGAATCGGCAAGCGGTCGTAGCGCGGATTGCTCTGCAGGATGTTCTCATCATCGAGCTTTCTGCGCTGCTTGATCAGCAGGACACGACCGTCGGTCAGACGTGTTTCGAGCTGGGGCACGCACTGGGCAATCAGCATTGGCCGGCCGTGGTGAAGGGGACCAAAGTGTATGTCCCGCTGACCGTCGACCGGAAAGTGATGGCCTCCGTGATGAAGACCCACGCGTTCACCGGCATTACTTACGAATTTGTTCCTGGCACCGATGTCATCCCCTACCTGGCACCGCACGAGTCTCGCCGTTTATTCGGCGGCGCCAACGCCACTCCGCATTCTCATCTGGGTGAGTACGTGCAGAGCAACTAGCGCCGGCTGCCACTGGCCGTATCACGGCTGCCACGATTTCTTAGAACGATCATTGACCGGAGTTCAATTTCCTCGTGCCAAGTATTCCTGAGCTCATGCGGGCGCTGCAATTCGGTGATTCGATGTTGCCGGTGGGTGCCTTTTCCTTTTCGAATGGATTGGAATCGGCCGTGCAGGAACGCGTGGTGCATGACTTGGAAACGCTCCGGCAGTTCGTTCAAACGGCCACCGAGCAAGCGGCGACGGGAGACGGTGTCGCGGTGCTGGAAGCGCATCGTGGTGCTAGGGCGCAAGACCTCTCTCGCATTATTGCCGCCGACCACGCCGTGTATTGCCGCAAGCTCAACGAGGAAGCTCGCCCCATGATCACCCGCATGGGGCGGAAGCTGGCGGAGATGGCCATTCATGTGCTGCCGGATGCTCCTCTCGTGGAGAACTGGTTGGCCTGTATCAA
>JAZKFE010000507.1:28144-40237 GCA_040386595.1 Planctomycetota bacterium
GTGAATCGCCTGGATGCTATCCAGTGGGGCAGGCGCTGGTCTACGCGACCATGGATTTGTCCGAACAAGATACTTTCGCCGTACATCAATATGGCGTGGCCTCCATGATCCTGGGAGCCGCACTGCGTCTGATGAAAATCAGTTATATGGACACGCAGGCCATTCTGTTTGAGGTCAACGTCGCGGCAGCCGCGGCTTATGAACGCATCGTTTCCGCCACGCTCGAGGATATGTGCACGTTCTCGCCCATGATGGATATCCTGGCGGCCGTACATGTTAAATCACGAATTCGCATGTTTATGAACTGAAAATAACGATTGCAGAGATCGATAACTATGAAAAAAATCACCCGCATTGGCGTCGGCGGCCCCGTCGGCTCCGGAAAGACAGCGCTCATCGAAGCGGTGACTCCATTACTGATTGATTTGGGAGTCCGCATCCTGGTCATCACCAACGATGTGGTCACGACCGAGGATGCGAAGCATGTGCAACGAACACTGAAAGGCATCTTGATCGAAGAACGGATCCTGGGTGTCGAAACCGGGGCCTGCCCGCATACCGCGGTGCGGGAAGATCCCAGTATGAATCTGGCTGCCGTGGAAGATATGGAGTCCCGCTTTCCCGACACCGATCTGGTCCTAATCGAATCGGGGGGGGATAACCTGACCCTCACGTTCAGTCCGGCCCTGGTGGACTTTTTCATCTACGTCATTGATGTGGCCGCCGGTGACAAGATTCCTCGCAAGAATGGCCCCGGGATCTCGCAGTCGGACATTCTCGTTATTAACAAAACCGACCTGGCCCCCTACGTCGGGGCCAGCCTGGAAGTGATGGAACGCGATTCGAAGTTGATGCGCAGTGGCAAACCATTTTTGTTCACTAACTGTAAAACAGGCGCGGGGATTCCGGAACTGGTGCAGTTGATTCGGGAAAATGTCCTGTTTGACCTCGATTGGGTGGCCGCTAAGAAATGACACCTCTGCATCTGTTACCAGAACTGGCTTCTTTCCACGACGAGCCGAAACAATTGCCGACAGGCTCGCCGGGGAAGGTCGCGCAGTTGCGAATGGGATTTGAGCGACGTGGTGATCGGACCATTCTGGCCGATCTCTATCGTCGCGCGCCGCTCATTGTGCATCGGGCCATCTACTGGGATGAAGAAATGCCCCAGATGCCTTGCGTGTTCATCATCTCCAACGCTGGTGCCATCCTGCAGGGTGACCGCAACACCATCTCTATTAAAGTGGGCGCGGGGGCGCAAGCCCACGTCACGACACAATCGGCCACGAAGATCCACGAGATGGACGCCAACTTCGCCACGCAAATCCAGGAGATTGTGTTGCAGGAAGGCGCGTACCTGGAATATCTGCCGGACCCGGTCATCCCCTATAAGCATGCCCGATTCTTAGCTCAGACGCGGGCGGTTGTCGATCCAACGGCCACGATGCTCTATTCGGAAATCCTGATGGGAGGCCGCAAGTACTACGGCGACGGTGAGCTCTTTCAGTACGACTTGTTCTCGTCGGCCGTTCAAGGCGTTCGGCCTGACGGCACCACGTTGTTTACGGAGAAATTTGTCGTCAGACCACATGAGTATCCGGTGCAGTCGGCCGGTGTCATGGGGGGCTATCATGTCTTCGCGAATGTGATTTTGCTCACACCCAAGCACCATGCCGACCGGATCTTCGAACACACCGCGGCGGAGTTCAATACCAAAGAGCAATGGGCTGCCGGTGCGAGTCGGCTGCCCAACGACGCGGGGTTAATTTACAAGGTGCTCGGGATGGAAACGCAACCGGTTCGCGCCAAGGTGCGCGAATTCTGGGCCCTAGTTCGTCAGGAAGTCGCAGGTGCCAAAATCATGCGGGAGTTTGCCTGGCGTTGATTAGTTTTTTTGTTATCGGTGTCGTGGAGCGGTTCATAAGAAGTTGCACCACGGAGACACGGAGTACACTGAGAAAACAGCGCAATCGGTTCATTGCATGCGAAGGTAACATCAATAAGTGAAACGGTCCTGTCTGGGGCGAAGTGACTATGGAGCAAATCGGCACACTACTGATCCCCGGCGACATTGGTGCGGAGTGGGGTTACGAGCAAGCTGCGGAAGTGGCTCGGCAGCTGGAGCAGCGCCTGAATCAGCCGGTTGCTTTGTGCTTTCCTGAAGAGGATTTCCTGGCACCGTTTGCCGCGGCCGTTCAGAGTTTGGTGGAGGCCGGCAGAACTCGTTTGGTCATTGTTCCTTTGGGGCTCTGCCCCGTCTCAGAACGAGGCCGCATTGCGCAGTCCATCGTCTGGGCCAAACACGAGTGGCCTGATCTTGGCTTTCATGTGGCCACGCCGTTAACCTGGCTGGAATGGAGCGGTTGGCTGCGTCTGACGGCTCTCGATGCGGTCAATAAGCTGGCGCTTCGACCGGCGGAAGCTGCCGTGCTGCTGGTTGGTCAAGGGGGCGCGAGTCCCTTAGAGAATGCGAATCTGGCCCGCCTTGCGCATCTAGTGCAGGAATCCAGCCCACAGGCATCGGTGAGCTATGCGTTCGTCGGTGGCATGCGGCCTGCTATTCCTGAAGCGATTCGTAGACTGGCTTGCGGAGGTCTTCATAATGTCGTTGTGGTGCCGTGGCTGCTCGACGAGGATCACTTAAAAAATCGTCTGGCTGACGAGCTTCAACAGGCGGCACAACCACACGATTTCCGTGTGACTTTGACGCTTCCTAGTCTGGCCCACGCTGCGCTGATCAATGTTCTCGTTTCCAATCACTATGCGGCTCTCTCGGACCGCTATCAGTTGCGAGAGGATGCGGACGCCCAATTGCAGTCCAACGGCGGCGAACTTTCTAAGCGTTCGCCTCAAGCGGGGATTACACCCGTTGAGGCATTCGAGCTTCAGGAATTGGAGCGGAGAATCAATTGGCTGTTGCCTCCTGAATACCAGGGACGGTACGAAACCGTTCGTGCCCAGTCGATGGGAACCGCGGGGTTGAAGTTCGACGAGGATGGCAAGGTCGCGTGGGACAAGATTTGGACCAGTTTTTGCGACCTGGCTTTGGCCGGGGGGCCGCCGCATCGGGGGACCTTGCTGGAGGCCGCGACGTCCGAGGAGGCTCGGGCCGAACCGGAGCAGTATCAAGAGGTCGTCGCTGAAATTGAGCGCGGCATTCAGCTGGTGACTTCTCTGCCGGTGGTCGCCAGCAAGACACCGGGATGGGTCGGTGTGCGCTGCGAGAATGAGGAAATGGCAATCTGGCTGATGCGGGCGATCATTGTCGAGAACGTCATGGTTCGCCGCGAGGGTGACGTGCTGTACCTACCGGCGGGCCCGCGATTTACGGTCAAACGCGAGATTAAAAATGTGGTGACGGCCATCGCCAAGACCGTTCATTATTGGACGGCACACCTTCTCGCCAGACGCCAATCGCAACAAGAGTATTAGAGTCGATGAACGCTCTGGAGATCCCGAATTCTCCGGGATGGTTCCATCTTTAATTGTGGTTGACCTTGCCGGATGCTCTGGCTGTGGGGGTTGCGTGAAGAGTGCCCAAGGATTCTGTTTCTTTGCTTGTAGGTTCTGTGTGAATCCGATCTGTTGTAGTGGGGAGCGCAATTCTATCGAGGTCAAACTGGCACAAAGGATGTGACAATGCGCCCCAACGGATTGGGATTACGCCGGATAAAGTCTGGCCGAGCAGCACAGTTGATGGAGATCGGGTGGCGATCATGGGTCGTCACCAGTGGTGTCTTGTTTCTGACGTTGACGCCCGCAATTGCCCAGGATTCCAGGTCGGATGCTGCCGCTGTGCAGCCGGCTCCTGAGGCTCGCTGGACGCTCCAAGAGTTACGAGAACTCGCGCTCAGCAACAATCCCACCATCGGCCAGGCATCGTCGTCGGTCGATATGGCTCGGGGCGTACAAACGCAGGTCGGCCTGTATCCCAACCCTCAAGTCGGCTATCTGCGAAGTGATAGCAATCAAGGGGGAGCGACCCGCAGCTCGGGTGCGTTTTTCGGCCAAGAGATCGTGACCAAACAAAAACTGCGTAAAGCCCGCGACTCGGAATCTTGGGAAGTGGAGCGCGGAAATCTGAATTATCAGGCCCAGACCCAACGCGTCCTCAACGACGTGGAACTGCGATACCTGGATCTTCTGGGGGCTCAGCAATCGCTGCAATTGGCTCATCGCCTGGTCCAAATTGCCCAACGCGGGCTGACCGCCACGGAAAAGTTGTACGACGCCAAACAGGTTTCCAAGTCCGATGTGCTGCAGGCACGGATTCAACTGAAGACGGTTTTGATCACCAAAAAAGAAACCGAAGCCCGGTTGAACGCGTCTTGGAGTCAACTGATTAACGTCGTGGGTTGCCCCGACATCCAGCGAGCTCCTGTTTCGGGAGAACTGCTGGAGGGAGAGATCCCGGAGCACGAATGGGAAGCCACCTGGGCCAATTTGGTCGCCAGCAGCCCTTTGCTGCGTGCCGCCGAGGCTCGGTCCAATCATTTCCAGGGGCAGTATCAATTAGAGGTGGCCAACGCCACGCCGAACGCCAACTTGCAGATTGTGGCCGAACGCGATCATGCTCAGCAGTTTTCCACAATTAGCACCTTAATCTCGATGCCGATTCCAGTGATCAATCGGAATCAGGGAAATATCTCCCGGGCGGCGGCCGAGACGCGTGAGGCGGCTGCGGAAATCCAGCGCACGAAACTGGCGCTACGCGACCAATTGGCGGAAACCTTTCGCCGCTATGAAACTTCCAAGGTTCAAGTCCAGGAACTGAAGTCGGATATTCTGCCTGACGCCGAGGAAAACTTGCAGATTGCCAACACCGCCTACCGCGCTGCCGAGGCCAGTTTCTTAACCGTGCTGACTGCCCAGAAGACGTTCTTCGAGGCCAATCTGGCCTATGTGGATGCGTGGACGGAATTGCGAAAAGTCTCGGTCGAAATCGACGGGCTCCTCTTAACTGGTGGCCTGAATCCGGCCGAGTTGGGTACAGCTTTGCAGTCGCAACCTGGCGGTGGTCAACGCCGGGCGATCCTGAACCAAATGGAAAATGGTTCCGGTAGCCGCATGCTGCCAGCAGCCCTGCAAACGGGTGGCTGATCCCGGTTGGCCGTAAACCAATTCAAAACGCAACCTCTTGTGAATGCAGCAGGTTGCGTTTTTTATTTCGGGCGAACATGGGCGTCAGTGCAAATCGCTTGCACCGGCAGTTAAACGGCAATGCCACTGGTGTCGCACTTGAAACGGTCTCGCAGTCACCATCCCGTGTTATTTGATTACCGTTTGCAACTCATTGAGGTGTAACACGTTGCGTGTGAATTCCTCTTGACCGGCCGGCAACTTGGACGATAATCCCGCCAAGGACTTCGATGTGTATGTTTTGTCTGCGACTGTTACTCCTGACTGCATTTCTGGCCCAGCAACTGGCATGTTGCTGCGGTAAGGGATGTGGTGCGCAGAGTGTTGCGGGCGTTGAGTGTGATCACCAGCACGAGACACAACCGGCGAGCTGCACACATTCCAGCCGCGGGTGTGCTCATGGGCAGCACGACGAGCATGAGTCGCATCAGGTTGCCCAGAACGTAGACGAACACGCAATTGGAGACGATGCGGCGACCCATGGTTGGGTGGAGGCTCCGGAAAGCGGGGATTCCCATCAGCACCATCTATGTGTTGCCACGCATCTGTTCTTTATTGGCTCGGCACCGACGACTGAGCTAGCCAGTGCCGCTATTGACGGTCTGGTCCTGCCCGCCCCGTGTGAATCGATTGCCGTACAAGGCTTGTCGGTGGCACTCCACGCGATTGTGGCGAGTTCTAAAGATCACGGCCCCCTCACGGACCGGGCTGCGATCCAAGTCTATTTGCTCTAGTTCTCCGCAGGATATTCACCTGTGGATTTCTGTTCGGCCACTCTGGGCTGACGTTGAAATCGCTGAAACATGAGGCTTTTGCCGCACTGTTTTGGCTGCTAACTCCAAGAGACTTTGCGTTCAGGACGATTGGGTAGCCCAGATTCTCGAATCTGGGTGAGCGGAGCGAACAAGAGGTTCCGGCTCATTCGATTTTCGAGTGCGGTTATTGGGCAAGCGATCGCAATTTTTCCAACGTGCGGACCAGAAATCGCCATTTGTGATTCGCGATGTGCCCGTTGCCCGTCGCACCCAATGGGATTCTTTACCACTCAGTTTGTAGCTCATGAAGCTCAGGTACCTTGGAAAGGACCATCTATTATGTTGACTGGTTTTCTCAAATTCGGTTGCCAATTGTTGTGCTGCGGTGTGATCTGCAGTGCCCCCCTGCTCTCGTCGGCGTCCGCCGCTCCGAAGCCGGCTCCCAAGTCCGAAGCGAAGGCCGAAGAGCATGCCCATCCCGAAGTGGGACCGCACAAGGGGGCTCTCATCGAGCTCGGGGATGAAGAATACCACGCGGAAATTCTGTTCGACGAAGACAAGGATCTGGTCACGATCTACTTGCTCGATAGTGCCGCCAAGGTTGCCGTCGCTTCGGATGCCAAAGAGGTCGTGGTGAACCTCAAGCACGACGGGAAGGGTGTGCAATTCAAGCTCAAGGCTGTCCCGATGAAGGCTGATCCCGAAGGCAAGGCCTCACGGTATGCCTCTAAGAGTGCTGAGTTGATGCACGCCATGCATGAAAAGGATGCCAAGCCCCAATTGCGGGTCGCCATCAAGGGCAAAACGTATTCGGGGAAAATTGAACCCCACGACGATCATGACCACGAGCACAAAGAGAAGAAGTAAGAACGCCTGGCAACACCGAGAAATTGCCACGGGTGAAATGTAGCGTGAAGTGACAAAAGAGATTTGAAACCACGAATTACACAAATCACACGAATGCAGAACAGTCTGCCGCAAGTGTGGCGAAATCGACGGAGTGTTCGAAGCTTATTCCTGTTGTTGATAAGGAATTGAGCACCGATCTCCTGGTGATTGATTCGTGTCATTTGTGTAATTCGTGGTGAAAATCTCCGGAATCAATTCCTGCGTTCGTTCCGCGTTGAAGGCGTTGTTAGGGCTTCTAAATCTTCCTGGGTACGGCCACCGGCGAGTCTGTCTCGAGAATATTTCTGGAGTCAAATGTCTCGTCGATGACCGTTTCCGGCATCGGATCGTGGACGGCATCTTCGCGCTCCCCAAGCCGAATGCCGTTGCGACCGGGGGCTAGACCGGCTTGCCGTGTTTAGTCCCCGGGCTTTTCTTGCCGGACGTGTTTGCTCAATGCCTAAAGACTCTGTCGTGCCACTGTTTTGGGGCGATCTCCGACTGGAAGTTCTCGTCCGAGTCACGGCCGCCCCTAAGCAGTGTCCTCTCCAGGGCACGAAGCATCACACCGCCAGAAAGCACTGTTTGAGATCGGCGGCATAACTGTCAAAATCTGGAGCTGATGGCGCCGACCTAAAACAGTGGCACATCGGTTCTGCGAGGTACTCTAAGTCAAAGTCCAGCTTTCATCACGTCTGAACGCTGTGTGAATCAGGTCGAAAGGTGTCGAGATGAGGTTCCCCATGAAATCCTCCCTTGTCGGATTGCTGCTGACGGGTGCGATGATCGTTGCATTGTTTTTTACTCGCACCGCCTGGTTGCCTGTCGTCCAAAAATTGGCTGGCGGCGGACAGCCTAAAGAGACTGCGCCTGCGGAAGAGGGGCACGAGGGACATGATCATTCCGCCCATACTCACAGCGACAATACCAACACCCTGCCGCTCAGCGACCAAGCCCGGAAGAATCTGGGGCTGAAGCTGGGGGAAGTTGAACTACAGGACTATTGGAGAACGGTCACGGTTCCCGGGATTGTTTCTGAACAGCCTGGTCACAGCGAACGCCGCATCACGACTGCGGTCAATGGGGTAGTGACGAAAGTCTATGCCTTCCCCGGCCAGACGGTCCGCCCCGGAGATCCGTTGTTCGATGTCCAGCCTACCAGCGAGCTTCTGGCCAGCACCCAAGCGGGGTTGCTCAAAATCCTGCAGGAAATGGAACTCAACGACATTGAGCTCAAACGTTTAAAACCTCTTGCTGAGGAAGGCACCGTTCCCGGCACCCGGCTGCTGGAGAAGCAGTACGAGCGCCAACGGTTGGATAGCCAGCGACTCGTGCAGATGCAGGAGCTGATGGTTCGCGGTCTCTCGGCAGATCAAGTTGCGGAAATCGTCAATTCGCGGGTCCTGATTCGACAATTCACGGTTCGTGTTCCAGGTGGTAAGGACGAGGTGAAATCGTCGAGTAAACCCGTTGCGCGGCCGGCATTTGTCCCTGTGAGTTTCCTCCAGGCGGAAGCCCGGCAAAGTGACGCCGACCAGGACCTTGTCTTCTCGGTTGAGAAGATCGACGTGTTTCCGGGCAAACTGATTCAGGCTGGCGAGGAACTCTGCGACCTGGCTTTGCACACGTATCTCAATATTGTCGGATTGGCATTCCAGCGCGAATCGGAACTCATCGGGAAGGCGATTCTGGAACAACGGCCCATCACCGCATTGTTCGAGACGAGCGATGGAGAATCCCTGACGAAAGAAAACCTCAAGATCCTCTATTCAGATAATGTGGTGGACGTCGCTGAAGGGACCTTTCGCTTCCACATCCCGCTGAAGAACGAGATCACACGGGATGTCAAAAATGCGGACGGCGTCACGTACCGTTCCTGGCGTTTCAAGCCCGGGCAACGTGTTCGTCTACTTGTGCCGGTGGAGCATTGGACCGAGCGGATTGTGCTGCCGAGCGATGCCGTGGTGACGGAAGGGGCGGATGCGTTCATCTTCCGAGCCAACGGCAAAGTCATGGAGCGGGTGCCGGTCAACATCGAATACGAAGATATGCGATTCACCGTGCTCGCAAATGACGGCAGCGTGTTTCCCGGCGATGAGGTCGCCATGAATCAGGCCTATCAAATCAACCTCGCACTCAAGAAGCAGCAGGGCTCGGGGGTTGATCCCCACGCTGGCCACAACCACTAGGCACCGCCCGCTCCTTTTTACTCGTGAAATCAGCTCGGCGGAACACTGCCGCGAGGATCCTTTGAGATGAATGCTCTGATTCGTTTTTCCCTGCACCATCGCATGCTCATCGTCGCACTGTCGATTGTGACGCTGTTCGGGGGAGGCTATGTCCAAACGACATTGCCGATCGATATCTTTCCGAAGCTCACGCGACCTCGAGTCGTGGTGATGACCGAAGCCCCCGGCTTGGCTCCCGAAGAGGTCGAAACGCTAGTCACGTTTCCCTTGGAGACTGCCTTCAACGGGGCGACCGGAGTCGAAGCCGTACGCAGCTCATCGGGAATCGGGCTGTCGGTGGTGAACGTCGAATTTAGCTGGAATACTGAACTCTATGTTGCCCGGCAAACCATCAACGAGCGTCTCGCACTGGTGGCCGATAAATTTCCCGAAGGTGTCAAACCGCAGCTCGCGCCGATCAGCTCCATCATGGGGCAGATCATGATGATCGGCATGTGGAGCAAAGATGGAACGACCCAGCCCATTGCCATCCGCACTCTGGCTGACTGGACCGTGCGCCAACGTCTGCTGACGATTCCTGGCGTGTCCCAAGTCATCGTCATGGGGGGCGGACGGAAACAGTATCAAGTACAGGTGAATCCAGAACTGCTGATCGCGCATAACGTCACCTTGGCCGAGGTCGAGCACGCCCTGGGCGAGAGCAATCAGAATGCGACAGGCGGCTATCTGGAACGGGGCTCGATGGAGTATCTCGTCCGGGGCATGGGCCGAGCCAAGAATGCCTTGGAAATTCAAAAAACGGTCGTCAAAACCGGAGCCCGTCCCGTTCTGATTCGTGATGTGGCAGAAGTCAAAGAAGGGGCCCAGATCAAACGGGGCGACTCCTCGGTGAATGGTCACCCAGCCGTTGTCCTGACCATTACCAAGCAACCTGAAGCTGATACTCGCCGCCTGACCGAAGCGGTCGAAGCGGCAATCGAAGATATCAAAAAATCGTTGGCCGCAAGCAATCCTGATCTGGTCATCGACGGCACCATCTATCAACAGCGCACGTTTATCGACGTGGGGATTCACAACGTCGTGGAAGCCTTGCGCGACGGTGCGATTCTCGTTCTGATTATTCTGTTCTTGTTCTTGATGAACTTTAGGACGACCTTTATCACGCTCACCGCGATTCCTCTGTCGCTGATGATTACCAGCCTGGTGTTTTACTGGTTTGGCATGTCGATCAATGTGATGACGCTGGGGGGCCTCGCCGTGGCGATTGGCGAATTGGTGGATGATGCCATCGTCGATATCGAGAACGTCTTCCGGCGTCTGAAAGAGAATGCCCATTTACCGAACCCACTCCCCGAGCTGGACGTCGTGTATGAGGCGAGCAAGGAAATTCGCAGCTCCATCGTCTTCGGCACGATGCTGGTGATTCTAGTGTTTATCCCGCTATTTGCCCTGCATGGCATCGAAGGCAAGCTCTTCGCACCGCTCGGTGTCGCCTATATCGTCTCCATTCTGGCATCGTTGCTGGTCTCCTTGACGGTCACCCCCGTATTGGGCAGCCTGCTGTTGACGGGAAACAAACAGGCCGGACATGGTGGTGATGGGCCGTTGTTACGGCTCTTAAAGCGGCTCGTGCAGCCGGTGATTCATGTCAGCCTGAATCCCACCGGTTTGTCGGTCATCCTGATGTGTGTTTTGGGATCGATCGTGGCCAGCGGCTTTCTGATTACCCAATTAGGAACCGACTTTTTGCCGCCGTTTGATGAGGGCGCGTCGCAGGTCAACGTTGTCTTGCCACCTGGAGCGTCGCTCGAGACGTCCAACCGGGCCGTGGCCATGGTTGATACCTCATTTTCCAAATACTTGCAGACCCCCGAGAACCCGAAAGGGCTGATTAAATGCTTCGTCCGCCGCACTGGGCGAGCCGAATTGGATGAACATGCGGAAGGGGTCAACATCACGGAATACATCCTGACCATGAATCCGGAAAGTGGTCAGTCACGACATGAATCGCTGGCGACGCTACGGCGTGAGCTGGAAGAAATCCCGGGTATTGAATCGGAAGCCGATCAACCCCTGAACCACTTGATCAGCCATATGATTTCGGGCGTGTCCGCGCAGATTGCCATTAAGATTTATGGAGACGACCTCGACGTCTTGCGACGAAAAGCCCAGGAAGTGAAGACGGCAATTACGGGCATTCCAGGCTTGGCTCCGCCAGTCATCGAGCCACAGCAGCTGATTCCGCAGCTCCGCATTGAACTCGATCGAGATAAACTCGCCCTGTATGGCGTGACTCCGGGATATGTCAACAATTTCATCCAGACGGCGATGAATGGCCAGGTCGTGTCCACGATTCTGGATGGCCAGCGGTCGTTCGATCTGGTGGTTCGTCTGGACGACAAGCATCGGACCGACTTCGGCAATATCCAACGTATGTCGCTGCAGTTGCCCAGTGGCGAGCGAGTCCCCCTTTCGGCCTTGGCAAAAGTTTATATTGGAGGGGGCCCGAACACGATTAATCGGGAAAATGTCCGTCGCCGCATCACCATCCGCGGCAACACCACCGACCGTGACTTAGGCAGCGTGGTGGCCGACATTAAGCAGGCGGTCGAAGCGAAAGTCAAATTCCCCGATGGCTACTTCATCCAATACGGCGGCCAATTCGAGGCCCAGCAGGAAGCCAGTCGCCGCATCGCCATCTTGAGCTTGGTCTCGCTGTTCGGCGTGTTCCTGGTGCTCTATACGCTCTATCCGTCAATGCGAATCGTCTTACAGATCATGTTTGCGTTGCCGACGGCGTTTGTGGGGGGAGCAATCGCCCTGTGGCTGACCGGGCAAACGCTGACGGTCGCTGGCATGGTGGGGTTCATTTCATTGGGAGGGATTGCCGCTCGTAACGGCATCTTGCTGGTGTCCCACTATCTACATCTGATGCAAAACGAAGGCGAGTCGTTCACGCCCGAGATGGTGATGCGCGGCAGCCTGGAACGATTGGCGCCGGTGCTGATGACGGCGTTAACCGCCGGGATTGGCCTCATCCCGTTGGTGCTGGGAGGGCAACAGCCAGGAAAAGAGATTCTGTATCCCGTCGCCACGGTGATCCTGGGGGGGCTGACCACATC
>JAZKFE010000508.1:0-6969 GCA_040386595.1 Planctomycetota bacterium
CTGCGAGCGCGTTATGTTCGCGGAGCGAACAACGACTATGCTTCGCCTCTCCAGTGCCGTCAGCGGACCAGGAGTTTCTCCAGCTCCTTGGCAGCCGCCTCCCAATCGCTGGTTCGACTGACCAGTTTTCCTTCTGCCGACACCACCAGATACGTCGGGGCCGAACTCATTCCCAGTCGCCGGGACACCTCGGATTTATCGCCCACATAGGCCTGGATCCAGGTGAGCTTTTGTTTCTGAACAAACTCCTGCGCCGACTTCTGCTGCTCATCGAGATTAATACCGACAATCATCAACTGATCAGCCGGAAAACGCGCACGAAATGCTTTCAGTTCAGGCAACGATTTGACACACGGTTGACACCAGGTCGCCCAGCCGTGCAGTAACAACGGCTTGCCCCGAAGCTCGGACAACTTGAGTGACTCACCTTCGGGAACGGCAAGCGTGATCGCGGGTAATACGTCACCGACCTTCGTCCGTTCGGGAAAGGGGATCGCGATATCCGGCAATGTCAGGCGTCCCGCTGTCACGTCTGCTGGGGTCACGGTGACGGGCACGAACTTGACAGCAATCGGATCAGTCAGACACCCCTCAGGACGATCATAAATCGAGAGGGCAAAATCATACTCGCCAGGTTGCACTCCGTTGATCAGAAACTCCCCGCCAGTCTTCAGACGAGCCAAGTGTCGCTCGTGCAAGTTCATATAGTCATCCCCCGCCGTCGACCGCCAAATTGCCTCGGTCCAGCCCTGTTGCTGCACCGCGTCAGCCGTCGCTTGCAATTCTGGTCCAGGAGGCAATGCCGAACCGCGACGGACGAGATAATTGAGCGAATAGTTCAAATCGAAGTCCTCAGGAACATCTCCTTGCAGCTTCACTCGCCCGGTAATTCGAGCCCCCTCGCCACCGAGGTCAACAGCCAGCTTTTGCCCAGGTTTCAGATCCAGCGGGATCGCCCGGCTGGAGCTGAGCGGATTCTTAGAAAACGGGCTCAATGCGGGCCGTAACACCACACGCGTTGGCGGAATCGAGGCAAACCAGAATCGCCCCACATCATTCGTCAGGGCCTCACGTTCTTCTCTTAAGAAGGAGCGGTCTCCATTTTTCCGAGGAATTGCCGTCACAAAAACGGAGGCACCACGAACGGGATGCCCCTCTTGCCACAGAGTTCCTTCGATCTTCGCCCAAGGTTGCAGCTGGAGATCTCCAGGTTGAGCATCCTGATCCAAGTCAACGCGGTAGTAACCATCGGGGTGAGTGGCGATCAGAGTATACGGACCAGCTTGCGGCACGAGTTGAAAGTGACCGCTGGCCCCCGTCACGACCGGCGCGGATCCTAGAAACTCGCTGTCATTATCGTATTGCAGCGGTGTGGTCACCGTCACGAGATGAACATTCGCGTCCGCAACGGGATTGCCTTGCGCATTGAGCACACGACCTGCAATGGCGGGTGCGGGCTCAAGGGAAAAGTCCTCATGATGATCACCATCATTGATGTTGAAGGGACGCCCCTTTGCTGATCGATAACCGTCAGCTTTAATCAACAAGAAGTAGGGGTAGTCATTACGGTCCATTTTTGCGGAATAGTGTCCGTCGACGACTTCCGCACTCGCATTCCAATCTTGAATATGGTGGTTTTCCCCGAAAATGATCATCGATTGAACCGAAAATTTCGGAATGGGCTTGCCGGTTTTGGAGTCTGTCACGTTGCCTGTAATCTTAGCGTCATGCAGCAACGTGATCACTTTTTCCGGACCACTGTCAGTGGGGCCCAACGTGAGGAGTTGTTGAATGTAACCGCGAGCTCCAATGCTGTAGGTGACTGCATTCTCTGGTGCCCAATCCCAGACGTAGTTGCCAGCGACATCGCTTCGAGAAGGAATACCCGTTTCGAGCACATTGGGATGTTTATGATTGTAAAGGGTCTTTTTCCCTCTCCAATTGTCGATTGAAACATAACATTTGCTGAGAGGTTGACCGGATTGATCGACAAATTTCAGCTTGAGCAAATGCCCTTTCTCAAGTTGAAAATCCGCCTGATTGGCGATAGACGTCAGATCGATTTCCCGCATTTGCGGAGCCCAACCAGGTGCCGTCACAACTAATGTGAATTTCCCCTCGGCGAGGGCTGGCAAAAGATAACGCCCTTGGGCGTCGGTGCGTTCTTCCTGGCTGCCATGTTCGAGATAAGGATCGTTGCCACGGGCGATGACCGCCCCCGCAACAGGTTTGCCCGACGGATCCCGCACCACGCCGGCCAAACGAATTCCGCGTTTTAAAGTGGTTCGTAACGAACGTGAGCGAAGCTCCGCGGAAGTTTTTGTGGGCCGTGACGCCTCTGATCCTGTCCCCGAAACGACCTGACTGGCAGGATCTGCGACAAGTGCCGGCAATTCATGATAGTCGAACCCTTCGCTTGAAACCGCCAAGTAATCGGGATGATTAAATCGAAGCGACATTCGATTAATGGAGTTACGATCAAAGTTCTTGGGGATATTTTTCACCACCCAACGCCCTTCCTGATCGGTCACGGCGCGATCATCGCCATTAGCGATTCCTCGGTCAATTTTCACGTTAGCATGAACCGGATCCACGGGCTCGTCGTCATCCACCTTCACTTCGACGAGGACATTGGGAATCGGCTGCCCCGCGGGGTCTACAACCTGTCCCCCCACCTCAATGCCTTTGGGCAGCTTGAAGGTGAAGAGCTCCGGAAGCAATCGCCCATCGTCGTGGGACGCTTTCTGCTCCCAACCCACGAAGTGACTCACAAAATCGGGATGTGAGGCCCAAATCCGGAGAATGAGAAGCTCTTTGGGCCGTTCGAGAATCGCCAGGCCATCTTTATCGGTCGTAAAATAGCGATTGGCAGGCCCATCTGGCTTGGTGGGATCGATGAACCAAATACAAGCACGAATCTTCGTCCCAACAATGGGATTCCCCGATTCATCCACGACTTTGATCCGCATCTTCGCCCGTTCGGGCGTGGCAGGTGCAGCATTGGGCTTCGAAGTTGCCGTATCTTTCTCGTTCACGGTCACGGCAGGTTTTTCTGCCGGAGCCTGGGCACGAACCTCAGACGTAAAGACGCGGGACACAGGCTTCACAGTAGCCACGAACACCAGCAACATGGCGGATGCCATCGCTAGTCGCATCGCGGCTCTGCGGCTGAGAGGTAAATGGGACCGAGCCCGATCAAACATGGCCCGCAAACGTTGCTCCAAATCCGAAGCCTGCGCCATCGCCACGGCCGGTACCATTGGGTTCTGAGCCCGGGCCGAACGGGCAATCTCGACGAGCTGCGTCGCATAGTCAGTGGCGAGTCCCGTCAGGGCCACGACGCGATCGTCACACGCCCATTCCCGTTCAATTCGCAACCGCCGAATGGCATACCACGCCAGCGGGTTGAACCAATACAAACCGACCGCCAGTTGCCCCAGCAATTGCCACAACACATCGCGCCGTTCGATATGAGCCAATTCGTGCAACAACGCATAACGCCGCCCCTCCAGCGACCACTTTCCCGCATCCACCGGCATCAACACCGCCGGAAAAAACACGCCCGTCGCCAGCGGCATCGTCGCCTTCATATCACACACAATTCGCACGGATCTCGACACGCGCAGCCGGCTGACAACATCACCGAGCGAACTCAGCCAAACAGCGGGTGCCGTCGCGGAATTCCCAATACGGCGACGAATATCCACAATCGCCAGACCTAAACAACCCCATAACAAAATCAGCCCACAGCACCACACTCCGAACAATGCCAATGACATCAATCCCCACGGCCGCACCAGCGCGGCATTGTTTAAAGATGCGGGGCGGTCGGCCATATTTTCTGGACGCGAGATCCCTGTAGACCGTTCACGGCGAGAAAATCCCTCGTCTGGAATTTGAGCAGCATCCATCGGTGGCAGGCCTTGTCGGTCCATCGCCAGTAAACGGCGGGCCTGCCCCTGATCGCTCGGCCTCGAAGAGACGCCAGCACGATCGGCAACGCTAGAAAGCACCACTTTGGATGTCGGCGGCAGTATCGGAAGTTGAATTTTTGGTAGCAGAAACGGAGCGATCGGCACCAGCAGGCAGCTCGTTAAAGCGAGCGACCAGAGCCGATGGCGAGTCGCCGCCGACGCCCGTCGCGCGCTGGCCGCAACAAGTGCCGCCAACATCAAAATCAGTGTCGATTTAAGAGCCGCATCGACGCCAATCGGAATCACGCGAGCCAAGAATTCGTCAAAGTAAATACTCATTGGCCGTCTCCTCGGGCGTTGTGGATCAGGTCTTGAAGTTTGACAAGTTCCGCTTCACTCAGCTGTGCCGAAGCCGAGTCCAGAATCGCCGCAGCAGCATCGCCAGCAGATCCCTGGAAAAACGTCTTAATCAAATGCTTGATCGCCGATTGCTTCGCCGCCTGGGGCGAACCAGTCGGCGTGTAGATGTATTTCAGGCCGTCGCGGTGATGCCGCAGAAAGCCCTTTTTCTCCAGCAAATTGACCATCGTGCGGGTCGCGGAATAACTCGGCGGATCGGGCAGAAGTTGGAGAACCTCTTTGACCGACGCACTGCCGAGCCGATAGATGACGTCCATAATCTGACGCTCGCGGCGTCCCAGATCATGCGGAGCAGGTGTCTGTTTCATAGCTTGGCGGATTCGCCTCCTACGACCGAAGTGCTAACGAGTTGGCACCTGCTAGTTTATTAGCACACTGCATGACTGTCAACGAGAATGTTGCCAAGAAGCTGAAATCGTCCGCTGGGAGGGTGAGGCTCCTGCCGAACCGCTTTGTCTACTTGGTTCGAAAGACTGAGCGGTTCGGCAGGAGCCTCACCATCCCAACGATCACCACGGCCAATCTCTATCCAGACGGCAGCTTGAACGGCTGGCTTTATGTTCCACTCGTTTTCTGACAAAATGGCTGGCCGCAGGTTTCGACGCCGACGGTCAGGTGCGTATTCGCCGAAGAAGACTCTGCGGGTGACGGACAAATGGCATTCAATTTGTGAGCGGAATGGCGCTAGCCACCGGTTCTTCTGTATCCAAAGCATCGAAAAAGCCGGCGGCTAGCGCCGTGCCGCTCACAGATCGAGCCGCAAAGTAAGTACCATTTGGTGGCAGTCACCAGGCTTATCTGCGTAATGACGAACATCAACTCAAAAAAAATTTGCTCGCGGGAGTGACACCGGAATGACACGGCGACGGGTGATCTGGGGAATTCTCCTGCTGGCCGCCCTGCTGCGCCTGCCTGGGTTGTGGACCGATTTCTGGCTGGATGAAATCTGGTCCTGGACGCTCGTCTGGGACCTCAAATTGCAGTCGCGCATCGGTGGCGTGTGGGACATCTTCACGCAGATCCATCAGGACAATAACAATTACGTCAACACGTTATTTCTGTATCTCTGCGGCCCCTCAGCGGCTTTGGCCGTGTACCGCATCCCTGCGTTTCTCGCCGGAATGGCGACCGTCTGGCTGGGAGGCTGGCTAGTCGTCCGTTGGACGCAAGGGCGAGAACTCAGCGAACCCACAGCCTTACTGGTCGGCATGGGCCTGCTGGCCACCTCGCAGGTGGAAGTCGTCTATTCCAGCGAAGCCCGCGGCTATGCTTTAGCCGGCTGCGCAGCATTGGCCACTCAATGGTGCCTGGGGGCATTGCTGAAATCCGGCCAATGGCGCATCGCGGTCGCCTACGCGCTCATTGCGAGCGCCGGATTCCTGAGCCACCTCTCCTTTCTGCCGGTCTTTCTGGCTCATGTGGTCTGGAGCCTGGCCGCCATCATCTGGCGCCGCCATACGGCCGGATCGTGGAAGTTACTCCTGGTCAAACTGACGATCGCTTTTGGGATTCCCGCACTCTTGGTGGGCTGGCTCTGGCTGGTTGATCTTAGCCAGGCAAAAGTCGGCGGCGGCCCCGAGCTACAACCCTGGCTCGTGGCCTGCGATACCTTCTCGATGCCCTGGGGAGCCTCACTCCCCGAATGGTGCAGCCTGCCCTGTGCCCTGTTAATGGTGGGTTTGCTGATCACCGGCTTGTGGTCGCTGCGACGAGCCGCCAATTTAGAAATTGTCAGTCTCGCCAGCCTGACCATCATCGCCCCCGCCGTCCTGTTTGGACTGGCCCCGGACGGTCTGGTCTACCCTCGGCATTTCCTCGTCAGCCTGTCGTTGCTGATCCCCATCGCTGGAGTGGGAATCGCCCATTGGCTCGCCGCCGAACGAAATCTGATACGTCTGGCCGGGATGGTCGCCGTCGGTGTCTGGTGCCTGGGAAATGGCTCTGAGTTAGTTCGATTTTACGAAGCTGGCCGCGGGCAATATCAAACGGCACTCGACCACATCACGGCAGGCAGCAGCGGTCGCTTAACCGCCGTGGGGGGCGATTTCGATTTCCGCAACTCGATGGTGATGACCTTCTACCAAGCCCGATCCAAGAAATATCAATCTCTGCGATACCTGCCGCAGCAAGCCTGGAACCAGTATCGACCCGACTGGATCATCGCGCACGATCAAACCAGAGACTCGCAATTTCCCAAAGAAATCCAAGCCCTGGGGCTAACCTACACTCTCGACGGCACCTTCCCCTACGCCGGCCCCGTAGGATGGCATTGGGCCACTTACAAGTTAACGACACCATAGTCATAGTCGTTGTTCGCTCCGCGAACAGAACGCGCTCGCAGTGGCCGGCTGGAGTAAGCGCAACCTCACCGAAACTCGATCTCAACATCGACACAGTCGATGGGTAGCCCAGATTCTCGAATCTGGGTGAGCGTAGCGAACAAGAGGTTACAGTTTTTTGAAAGCCGGCGACTACTTTCGGCTCTGGGAAGTCACCTATGACTTCCCCCTCTCTCTGTTGTTTTTCATCCACGAGGATTTTTCAGTCGGGAAACCCGACGCCGAGAATGACAATCGGAAATCGAAGGAGCCCCAACCTCTTGTTCGCTCCGCTCACCCAGATTCAAGAATCTGGG
>JAZKFE010000509.1:0-3685 GCA_040386595.1 Planctomycetota bacterium
ACCTAAAGGTTTCGCCTGAAGGCGAGGGTTTTAGACCCATCGTGGCGACAATAAAGAACTGCGGGAGATCAAGCGGGTGTCAATCCCCGAATTAAAACGCAAATTGCAGGACGCCAAGAACAGTTTGCGCGAAGGTCTTTGCAGTCTGAAGTTCTATTGGACCGGCAAATAAGACAACAGCATTCAGCCAGCCTGGCGGCAGCGGTTCAATATTTGCAGAAGCAGAAACCAGCTCCGACTCGCGGGAGGCGTGGGTAAATGCTACACTTCTCTTGATTCACGGAGAGCGATCAATCGGCAACTGTCTGCCGGGAGGCGTGTCTTCATCGAAGTTATTCTCGGAAATACAAAAATGGCCGAAGGTACGATCAAGAAATTGATGGACAAGGGATTTGGATTCATCGCCACAGGCGGATCGAAAGATCTGTTTTTTCACTCGAAGGCACTTCAAGGCGTCAGCTTCGACGACCTGCATGAAGGCCAGAAAGTGACCTTTACAGAAGGCCGTAGCGACAAAGGCCCTTGTGCCGAGAACGTAAGGCCCGCCTAGTCTCCAGATCAACGAAGTCGCAGTACTGGCGGCCGACTCGGAATATCGCCCAGTTTCTGCCCAAAAACTTCGCTGGGACCTGCCGAAACGACACGAGCCACCTAGATTTGGGTGGCTCGTGTCTCTAATCAATGACGCGATTGCTGATCTCGCAGAATGTCAGTCTGGGGCAATTCGTCCCTCCGGATCTGCGGCGATCATTTCCATGATCTCGCGGCCCGCCCACCGACATTTGAAATCCTGAATGTCTCGTCTTCGCCGCTTCCAACGGCTTGATTAAGTCACTGCCTAGCATGTACTTAACCAACTTCCGCAGAGCTTCTGAGGGCGGCTTCAACGCAGCCCAGTCTGAGGGGAAATTTGGGGTAAAAAGGGATTCTCACCCAAAACACTCGATAAAACCCAGAAAAACAATGGGATCTAGCGGATGCCCGACCCGGTGCTGTACTCACAGGCGATGATTGTTGCCGCCATCGTCAGTGCGCTCTGCGTGTTGATAGTGAGCTGGGCATGGCCATCGACCGCGACCGCCAACGGAAATCTGGCGGTCACATTGGCCGTTGGTGCGGGACTGCTGGCGGGATATCGCGTCCTGCATCTGCGATGTGCGTGGCCTCCGGTGAATGGTCTGGATCGTCTCCTGACGATCGGCTTCCCGGCCATCTTCGGCATCGAACTCGTCGCTTGCTGGCCTCGAGTGCCGCCGTGGGTCACTCGGTCCTTAAGACTGCTGCTGGCAGCGAGCCTTGGCAGAATCCTGCTGCATGGGTCTGTGTATCTCGGCGGGCCTCGAAGCACTTGGACGACCGCGGATGCATTCGCAGTACTCGCTCTCGGTAGCGTGATCCTCATCGTCGCCTGGTGGCTCTTACATCAACTGTCGTTCCGGTCCACCGGCAGCTCTGTTCTCCTCGCGCTTTCCCTTTCCTGCCAGACCACGGCGATCACCATCATGCTGGCGGGCTACGTCACGGGAGGCGCCGCCGCCATCCCTCTGACTGCGGCATTAGCCGGCACTGCGGTCGCTTCAAATTTATTCCGAACTCCGTCTGCGTTGAGCGGTGCGATGGGAATTGGCGTCGTCGGCTTATTCGGGCTACTGTTCATCGGAAGATTTTTCGGTGGTATCTCGACGCTGCAAGCGTTGACGATTTTCTTGGCCCCGTTGCTCTGTGGGGTCACCGAAGTACCGCAACTGCGGCCCCGAAAACCGTGGCAAGTGGCATTGGTCCGCCTTGGTCTGGTGGCCATTCCGTTGGTGATCGTGCTCGTCGGCGCCAAACGGACGTTCGATCGTGAAACGGCGCCACTGCTAGGCACCGCCACCATTCAATCGAGAACCGCTGGCGCTCAACGGGTGATTTAATTCCGGTCCCCAAAGGACGTTATTAACCGTTCGAGGAATGGTATCTCCCCACGCGACCATTGCATCAACACATCCCGTGGCGTTGATGTCTGTTGAAAAATCGCCTAAACTGAAATGGAATGCGGGGACCTCACCAACGTGGTCGCCGCAAGCTCCTGCCCTCGCCCTGCCCCGGTCATTGCACCGCCGACTGACAACTGGTTGCACCAACGCTTCCAGGCCATCAACCCGCCGATCAGCAAAGGACTGGCCCGTGCCCACGGTGCCGAAACCATCATGCACACCTCCCACCCACTCAATCGTCGTCAATGGATGGCAGCCACAGCCGGCACGTTGGCGGTCGCGGCCTGCCCGAGCTTACACGCGATCTACGGAGCGTCCCCCGCACCACGCCGCCTGCGAATCGCCGCGGTCGTCACCGAATTCAGCTATCGCAGCCATGCCCATGTGATCCTCGAAAACTTTCTGAAGCCCTACTACTTCAACGGCCAGCAAATCGATTCCGGCATGGACGTCGTCAGCTTGTATGTCGACCAGTTTCCGAAGGATCGCGACATCGCCCGAGACGTCGCTGAGAAATTTCAAATCACCATCTACCCCACCATCGCCGAAGCTCTGCAACGCGGTGGAAAAGAGCTGGCCGTCGATGGAGTCCTGTCGATTGGCGAACATGGCGACTACCCCGACACCGACCATGGGGCTCGCATGTATCCGCGAAAGCGTTTCTTCGACGAGATCACCAACGTGTTTCGCAGCAGCGGCCGGGTTGTCCCCCTGTTTAATGACAAGCATTTATCGTATCGCTGGGACTGGTCAGCGGAGATGATGCAAGTCGTCCGCGAGCTGCAGATTCCCTTTATGGCCGGTAGCTCGGTTCCGTTGGCTCAGCGGCGACCGGAGCTCGAAGTCCCCAATGACAGCGTGATTGAAGAGGCCATCGCCATCCACGGCGGATCGCTGGAGGCTTATGATTTCCACGGTATGGAACTGTTGCAATCGATGATCGAAGCTCGCCGAGGTGGCGAAACCGGAGTCGCGGAAATCCAGCTGCTCGAAGGGGACGCCGTCTGGCAGGCTGCCGCGGAAGGTCGCTGGTCGTTGCCACTGGCTGAGGCCGCCATGCGTGCTGGTGAAGATCATGATGTCGGCCCCCTACGCGATTTCATCGAACCTGGTAGCAGTAAATCCAACTCGGTGCATGCCATTCTGATCAAGTACCGCGATGGGCTGCGAGGCACCATTTTGAGAATCGGGAGCAGCGCCACGCGGTGGAAGTTCGCCTGTCGCATCGCCGACAAACCCGAACCGCTGGCGACCAGCTTTTACGTTGGCCCCTGGCTGAACCGCAATCTCTTCAAAGCCCTGTCGCACGCCATTCAATGCCACATCCGCGACAAACGATCGCCTTATCCCGTCGAACGCACGCACCTCGTCACGGGGATGCTGGCCGCAGCGATGGATTCACGATTCGAACAACATCGAAGCTTACCGACACCCCACCTGGATGTTACTTATCAACCCCGTGATTTCCGGGCGATGCGGGAAATGGGAGCCACGTGGAAACTCATCACCGAAGACATGCCAGAACCCGCAGGCATTGATCCCGGTGGCCCAGCCATCGCCCGCAAGTAAGATTTTTATAGAAGTAACGGACGCGCCCAACAGATTGTTGCCCTGTTCGCTGTGATGCAACTCAATTCAGAATTAATGCACCACAGAGACACGGAGTGCACTGAGAAAAAAACGGACGTTGGGCGTCAATAGTTCAG
>JAZKFE010000509.1:3695-5514 GCA_040386595.1 Planctomycetota bacterium
AGCCACGGATTGACACGGAGGAAACACGGACTAATGCAGTATGGAATCCACTTCTGTCCGATATCCTACCCCAATTCATAAACGATTGGGTTCGCGTTTCAGATCGACTCAACACACGATGATCCAATCAGTGTTTCATCCGTGTCAATCCGTGGCTAAAAACTCTTCTTAATGCCTTTCAAAACTCCGTGTCTCCGTGGTGCAATTTCTTATTTAAAAATTGCTAGCGGCAATACCACCGAATCTCATGCTTCCCGGTGGAGCGGGTGGACTTCAAGGTGTAGGGATCATAGACGAGCTTGGCAACATCGCCGTCGGATCGAGCGACTAACCACGCGTAGTCCCACGCACCCGTGGAATATTTCAGAGGGATCGCGGGGCGGACGCGAGCCAGCGGATGCGATGCCGCAATCAACAAGCCCTGCTGCGTGTAGTGATAGCACGATCCGGCCTGGATAAACACCTGGTGCGGAAGGCTCAAATGATCGGGCGGAACCAGATCGGCACACAACCCGCTGATCCCCATTTTCCACTCAGCGCCCCGAGCAAACGCGTCTGCGACGGCAGCGCGGGAACCCGAGATCACCTCCCCGTCAGCGGAATGATGTAACACCATTTGCCAGTCTTCGCGGACGAAGTACCGCAACGTCTCGAAGTCATACACAAAATTGCTGGACGGTGCATTGGTCCCCTCGTCCCAGCTATCCAGCTCGTGATACTTCGGCATCGCGCTGTGATCGGCACCGGCAGCTGGCCCGCGTACACCCGTGGGGGGCGGCCCGTTGAGGTGCGGGCGGGCGATCGCCTGCTGGCCATCTTCGTTATACATAAATAATGAAAGCGACGGCTGCGGCCCAAAGCCCAGCGGCAACTCCACGGGCTGCCGCAGTGTCAGAATGCCTCCGCACCAGCGACCATCAATCAGATAGGTCGCCCGCATATCCATCGTCTCCTGGATCAGCTCATTGCTAGCGGATGCGGTATCGATGTGTTCGTTGTGCCGAAACTGAGAATAGATGCGTAAATCGGCCCCTCGCGAGATCGCATCCCGCAGAGCCTGTGGCTGGCCCGCAATCACTTTTCTCTGGTGATCGAGGGTCAGAACATTATTCCATCCAACGACTGGCGAAGAGGAAGTCATCTTGAGAGATTCCGTCAGTGTTCTACGAGGGGGCCTGGGCTAGCACTCACGACATTTTCCCGCAGTCTGCGATCGCGCAGACAAGCTGTCGCTCGGGCCATCAGTCAATCGACTGAGTATCGTGACTGCTGCGAAGAATGGAATGCAAACGTTCCAAAAAATTGTCGGGATCGATGCCGCTTTCGAGACAGGCAAATTCCAACGACTTGCCGCCGCACGAGTAGTCGATCCGCAATTCTTCGAACAATCGCAGCAATTGAGGGTACTCAATCAGCCAGTCAGGAACACTGGTCTCGAGGTCAAATTGTTCCACGATTGAATACCATCTTCAGAAGGCGAGCGTCCGACCTGAGCCGGAGGTTTTTAGACACTGTCGCAATCATTCACACCACGTCTTCAATTGAGCATCACAATACCATCTACTGATCATCTCGATCAACGTCAGTCGAATCGCTCACATCCATCCGGCTCGCGCCGGACGCTCGCCTACGAAGAAAAAATGGCGTTGTCGAACGAGCCCCAACCTCTTGTTCGCTGCGCTCCCCCAGATTCAAGAATCTGGGCTACCCAGTGCATTTCGAACGCAGGCTTGAAGTGAATCCTTTACTTCCTGGTAACATTCACCGTCTGTTGCAGGACATTGCTCGTTGCCCCGGCGGCATCGGTGAGCTGCGTCTG
>JAZKFE010000510.1:0-3122 GCA_040386595.1 Planctomycetota bacterium
GGACCAGTATAACTTCCGAGGTCAATTTCGGGCGAAAAGAGAGTCCCGTTGGCATTGGCAATATAAGTACCGCCGCCCCCCAGGGTTTCCCCCTGACCAAAGTAAAAACTGTAGCTCGAGCTGTGGCCCAGCTCGACGCCGCGACCGTTCGACACATGCCATTGATTGGCTTGCCCAATCGTGGTAAAGCCCTCGTTACTGGGCGTTCCATTGGTGTTACTGAAGTCGAACCGCTGCACATCGCTAAAGACGAAGAGATTCGCAGAATCAGAAACGATCTTCGAACTTCCCGTGCCATCGTCAGCGTCAGAATAGGAGATCGAAATCGCCGAGGCTCGCGGAATTTCCAACAAGCCGTCATTCACCACGAAGCCTTGGGCTTCGGAGTTCTTGGTGACGATCACACCGGTAAAGAGCCCGGTGGAACCCTCTTCGGTCAGGTGGACCGTTTCAAAATCTCCGGCACTGGAGAACACCTGTACGTCCAGGCTGCCCGTTCCCGCCAAGTTCAAATCTTGCAGCCCAATCGTCACGGTCTCTCCAATGGAATAGACCGCTTGATCAAAGGCAATCTGCCCCGCATTCGTGGGTGGCAGGGGGAAAATGGGCGTTGCCGCCAGCAACGTCAGTTGCTCGAGGGTTTCGACCGCCGCCGACACGGGTGCAAGAGCACGCCCGCTCTTCACCGCTCTTTTGGAACGGAGATTCCGGGTACGCCAGGGACGCAAAACTTCAGGTAGCCAGTCGATGAACACGCGAGCGCTCCTCTCGAGTTTAGGAGATCACTTCTGCTGTCAGCTCAAACCATCAACGACCCGACCCTCAACGCGAGGCCCGGCGGTTGATGATTCTCGATTTCAGTTCTTGATCGATGACGGTCCCACTCGGTGGGCACATACGGCACCGGCGCGTTAGACGGAACTTCTTGAAGAAAAGTTTCCACTCTCACGCCAAGCCGCTTGTCGGAATAGTTTTTCGGGACTCTACAGACCCTGGTAAGCACAAAAAATGCCCACCACGACCACTAGAATCGTCAGTCAGAAATCGACCGGTCGCCGCCGGAACGGCGAGTTTTCTTCTCCAAAACGGCCGAGTCGACCCTAGACGTAAATCCTAGTCAGGTATGCACCTAGCCGCAATCATTGCGATCCGCACCACTCGCAAAGTTTAACACCCCTTTCCCCCGACTACAGCGTAACGCCTCCGTACACTGCGACGACAATTCGAGAATTCCGATGAAACTTTTCACCGGAACCATAAAAAAAGTCTTTTTGTCTGTCCTCACGCCTTCCGAACCCACCCAGAGGATCACGTGTCCCTCCTATTTCCGGCTTGGGGTGGCCAAGTAACGGATTCAGGGATCAGCAGAAAGACGTTGCCGCAAATGAAGATTTTGGTGACAGGCAGTGCCGGGCACCTTGGCGAGGCGCTGGTCCGTACCTTACGGCAGGCCCACCATGAGGTGCTGGGGATCGATCTCCTGCAGTCGCCGTTCACAACTCAAGTCGGCTCGATCGCCAATCGCTCGTTTGTCAGCCGTTGTTTCGCGGGCGTCGATGCAGTCTTACATGCGGCAACCTTGCACAAGCCCCATGTCGCCACGCATACACGGCAAGATTTCCTCGATACGAATCTCACCGGGACCCTGAATCTTCTGGAAGAGGCGACGGCCGCCGGGGTGAAGGCGTTCATCTTTACCAGCACGACAAGCACGTTCGGCGGCGCCCTGACGCCACAACCGGGAGCACCTGCCGCCTGGATTACCGAAGATGTTCGCCCCGTCCCCAAAAACATCTACGGTGCCACCAAGGTCGCCGCGGAAGACCTGTGCGAGCTATTTCATCGCGACCATGGCCTCCCTTGCCTGGTTCTGCGGACCTCACGCTTCTTTCCGGAAGACGACGACCACCTGGCAACACGACTCGCCTACGACGACGCCAACTCCAAAGCGAACGAATTCCTCTACCGCCGCGTCGAATTAGAAGACGCCGTCAGTGCCCACCTGCGGGCCCTCGAACGGGCCGCGGCCCTCGGTTTCGGTCGCTATATTATCAGTGCGACGACACCCTTCACCCCGGACGACCTGACGGAACTGCGGACGAATACTCCCCAAGTCGTGCGGCGATTGTTTCCAGACTACGAGGCAGTCTATGCCCCCCTGGGCTGGAAGATGTTTCCCAGCATCGAACGTGTCTATGTGAATGAGCGTGCTCGCCAGGACCTCGGCTGGGCCCCCCGCTATGACTTTCGGAATGTCCTCGACCACCTCAGGGCCGGAAACGATCCCCGCAGCGAGCTCACCCGCACCGTGGGTTCCAAGGGATACCATCCGCACACATTTGCGGAGGGCCCTTATCCGGTACAATGATAGTCTTGAGGGATAGTCGTTGTTCGCTCCGCGAACACAACGCGCTCGCAGTAGCGAGGTGAGGCCGTACTGTGATTGAATGCTGATTCCGGCCGACTACTGTGGATGCGTTCTGTTCGCGGAGCGAACAACGACTATAAACGCCCAATCGGCCCCGACTCCTAATACTAATCCGTGTGCCACCAATGCGTCTGGGAATCCTGTCTGATACTCACGATGAAGGCGCCCGAACGCGAGCCGCGGTGAAAATCCTGCAGAATGCGGGAGCCGAAGTGCTCATCCATTGCGGCGATCTGACAACCGCTTCGATCGTGGCAACCTGTGCGGTGCTGCCCTGCTACTTTGTGTTCGGCAACAACGACATTCACATGGTGCCCGTTCTGCGACAGGCGGCCGCAGACCATAATGCAACTTGCCTGGGCTGGGGCGGTATCATCGAGCTCGCCGGAAAACGCATCGGCGTGACACACGGCCATCTGAACGCCGAAATCCGCCACGTGCTCAATGATCGGCCAGACTATCTGCTGTCCGGACATTCGCACGTGGCCCACGACCAGCTGACGGGCAAACTACGGCGGATCAACCCGGGAGCCCTCCATCGAGCTCGCGAGTTCTCCGTCGCTGTCCTGGATTTAGAGACCAATCTCTTAGAAATCTTGCCCGTCCCGCGATAAGCGACCTTGCACGATTCTGGGACATCTTCAGTCGTGCCACTGTTTTGCGACCGTACTCGGTCATTAAGCAGTGCGGTATT
>JAZKFE010000510.1:3132-4027 GCA_040386595.1 Planctomycetota bacterium
CCCCCCCCCACGACAAGACCTGGAAGTCGATCCCAAATCTAAACTGTGAAAAACCATTAGCATGCGGCACGCATACTAATAGTCATAGGCGACCCGTGTGCCGAACGCATGAATGTATCCATCCGCTCCCACCCCGGCTGTGTTCCGCTTGGTGATATCGTAGTTCCACTGAACCTTCATGTTCGGATTCAGGAACCAGTTGAGACCGAACACGACCGTATTCAACTTATTGCCGTTAATCCCAGAATCGTCCAGATCGAGGAAGTTGTAGCGCACACCCGCTTGCCACGCTCCCCAGCCGCTACAGCCCTCGCCGTCTGCAACATGGAAGTTCTCAATCGGATTCGTCCGCTCAAAGTGGCCCGCTTTCTTGCCGTAATGCTGATGCTCGCCGGTCAAGAAGTACAGGAGTTCGCCATATCCGCCTTGGAAGAACGTCCTCCCTTGATTCATCCCGCCGATGTGAACTCCATCGACGATGCTGACCATATACTCGGACTGGAACGTCCAGGAATGATGCACCACGACAAACTCACCGCCGATCAAATCCTGAGTATCAGCCGACATCAAACCGGTGTTGGCATAAGTATTCCATAGCGCCGGCGGACCACTGCGGACCGAGCCACGGGCGCGAATTCGAAGCTGATCATTCTGAGTATCACGATGACTGAATCCGGCACCAATGTGAACCAGACGCTCGCCTTCATCTTCATACACCAGCAGGTGCGTGGCACGACCAGTCACGGCGTATTCGCCATCGCCCACACCCCAGCCATAAGCGTTCGACTGGTTCTTAAAGAGACCAATCGCCAACGTTCCATTTTCGTCTTCACCAACCGTGTTATGGACGCCAATGCCCTGACTAAATCCGTTATTAAACGGCCCGGTGAACGCA
>JAZKFE010000510.1:4037-8058 GCA_040386595.1 Planctomycetota bacterium
GCATCTTGGTTATAAGAACGTTCCATAAAGTTCAGATACCGGCTGCTCGTGAGATGTTCAAAGCCAATATATTCTTTGAAGTTACCGACGCGGATATTCCCCACGAACGGGATCTTGGAAAAATTCACCCACAGATCGGTCGGCACAGGAACGTTAGCCACCGTGGTTTGTTGAGCCGGGTTCAAGGGATCAACGTTCTGCGAGTTCACAAAGTCGAACTCGGTAGTCCAGTCAATGTTCTCATACATCGTACCGTCCATACGCAAACGAGCACGCCGAAAATCGACACCGTCCTTCAACTGCCCCACACCACCAGGGCCGGTCTGGATGGCATCGCTCGCATCAAAGAAGGACGAATCAAACTGGACACGCCCCCCCACATGGAAGCGAAACTTCTTGTCCTTCGTTTTCCACTCGATGCCGTTGTTCCAAGTCGCCTTCATATCCAACGGCGAGCCAGCATCCTTTGGCAGCTCAGGCGGCTGGAAATTATCCAAGCGCTGACGCAGTTGCTGGTTCTCAACTTCCACCGAATCGATCCGCTGCCGCAGCTCATGCAACATTGAATCAAAATTCTCAGGAGCCGGCGCAGATTCTTCATTCACCCCAGTATCAGGGGCCACAGGAACCGGTGGGACGTCGATCCCCGTCTGAGCCAACAAGTTCGCGGGGGCCAACACGGCGCAGCCCAGCAAAAGTACGCATGTGCGCAAGAAGCAGTTTTTATGCATTGAGTCGTGGGTGAGAAGAGCGCTGAGATCTCAATCACGAACCGCGGGCATGCGGGCCGTATGAAGAAGATCGCTGCAAGGTGGGTAGTTTGGAAAGGACTGGCAGAATGGAACGGCGAAGTGCTTGTGGCCGTCGAGTGTCTTATCGGCGAGTCGAGGAGCAACAATTATTAAGGTCGCGGACCGCAGCGGTAATTGAGGAAAATACTTCCAGAATCCGCCGACACATCTCACGACTGCAATAGACTTTCCGTCTTTCCGATGAACTCAGCTTTAACTAGTCGTAATTCCCACAAGTCGGCGGGCCGCGTTCTACACCACCTGACCACATTTCTGGCAACTGATTGCCCGTGGCTGCAACAAGGCTCGCACGTGACCCGTCACGGGTTGAGCCTGCAGCTGTTTCGACCGCGGTTTGATCCGCCCGAACAAGAGAGCCGAGTATAGGTTGATTTGAGTCACGAATGCCGCAGGGTTCTTCTTCCAATCCGAGCTCTTGCCGTTCAGGACCAGCTCATAACCAATGATCCGTTGATAGCCCACCGGAGGATTGACGTTATACCGTAGATCCGCTCCCCCGTCCTGTCGCTGATAAGTCCATCCGGTCTGCACGAACTCCTGCCTGGTGCGAACGGAAACGCTGGGGGGTGATGTGTACCATTGACCTTCCACGTACATCCCTCGAGAGCAAATTAACAAACTCCGATCGGAAGCCCCCGCCAGCAAATCCACTTCCGGCTTGACGTGCCGGAACAGGCTCGGCTCGATCAACTGCGGAGCGGTCTCACAGCCCGGCGGGAGATCCGAATCCGCCAACTCAAGTATGGCCCATGCATCGGCCACTTCCGCTCGGCTAGAGCCTTCCCCCTCCGGCAACAGCACCTTGACCGCCGCGCAGTGTTTGGCAAGTTCGAACAAACTTGCAACCGACCACTCCAAAGAGCGAACAATCTGGAACAACCTCCAACGCAAGGCGATTACCGTCTCCTCAGGAAGTTGCTGAAAGCAAGATCCATCGCCGGTGACGATATTCAGAACCGATAATGGCACCGTTCCTGAGAGGGCATCTTGCAGCAAGGGGGAAATGAGCTCAACGAGCTTCATTCCATTCAACTTGGCAACCAGAGCATCGAGTAACCGCAACCGCCAAATGGCCCCCAGGCAGGTATCAGAAGTTTGCCCACTCGCAGATAACTGGCCAAATCGCTCCGCAATCGATTCGAGAATATCGTGTCGCACATGGCGATTGCCGTGCCCAATACTGACACCGCACAGCCCTTCCAGAAATCCCTGCGTCCGCTCGTCGACATTGTCTTTCAACAAGTGAGGAACCACGGTGCGCCACGCGGTATCAATCACATTGGCATCCACCGGACGGTAAACCGCGGCAGCCAATCCTGCACCGACGACTCCAGTAAGAAACGACCACAATGCCAGCTGACTAATTTCTGGGTGCCCCGCGCCGACGAGGATCAAAATCCCCAATGCAAATCCCCAGGTGGTTGCGAGAATCAAACCCACGGCTCCCACCGTCGTCAAACTCCAACCCGGTTGCGGCCCGGACCAAAGTGCCCCTTTCTCGTAGATTTCTGATGCCATCCAGATCGGAGAATCGCTCAGGCGGCGGATCGAAAGATACTCTGAGTCCAATCGCTTCTCGGACAAGTACTCGACGACCATTGCCGGAGTCACCGTCTTCGGAAGCACTTCTAAACATGTCGGACAGATCCGGTCCTGACGTTTCTCCGCACGCTTCTCTAACGTTCGACGGTAATGGCCGGGATCGATTCCGCGTTGGAGTGCCTCGCGGATGAAGCGGTCCAGGCCCTCCTTTGGGTCCTCGACCTGGGCGAGTTCTTCTCCCCGCGTGAGCAAGGCCGGATCGGGCTGGCTGGCATAAGTTTCCAGGCATTCCACCGCCACCGTCCACGGACGCCGTAACGTCCGCCCATCAAAAATCCGTTGATGCTCTTTCAGCGTGTGCTGCGGCATCTCATGTCCGGTAAAGACCAACGCACATTTCGGACACCGAATACGCCGATTTTCAGCCAATTCATGGCAAATCTCCTGAATAACTTTTGAAGCCCCCGTTCGTTCCTGCAGCGTTTGCAGGGTCTCAATCTTCTGAACGACATCACCCGAGACTCCAGTCGCGTAAGCCAGTAGTCCTTTGCGACTAACTTCCGGCCAGTTGTCGGACCAGCGGACGAGCGCCGCCGCGGCCACGGTTCGTGACGGCAGACTGAGGTCGGCATTCACCATTAATGAAGCGGCACGACGAGCCAAGTCATTCTCGGGGGCAGACGTCAGATGCCCGAACAACAACAGCCCCAGTTCCTTCAGCTCGGGCGGCTCCGCTTTCAAAAAATGCTGACAGAGACGCGGGGCCCTCTTCACGGGAGCGAGACTCGACGCCGCGCAACCCAGCAGCCGGCCTCGAATTTCCACATCCACCGCCAGCCGAGCGGCCTGTCGCGCAAACAAATCTGTCAGTTTTTCCAATGCCGACTCGACAAACTGCTCTTCATAAATTTCCACTAATGTGAGTGCTGTAAATAAATTCGACTCGGCGCTAAAGAGCCGATTCGCCAACTCTTCCCCCATGCCGACCAGCGTGAAACGTTGATTCTCAAACTCAAAGATTTGATGCTGCACACGGCGATGCCGGCCCAGGGCCTTCATCTGCAACGACTCACCACAGTCGGGACACAACACCACCCGGTTGAGTTCCAACTCTTGTCGCATCGCCTTAGATACAGTGGGATTGGCCCCCAAAGTCACCAACGTCTCACAGATCTGAATCCGCTCCTCAGCCCGATCTCGTGGAGCAAGAAACTCCAGCCACTGGCGAAAGCCTGCGACGTCAGTTTCGTCCGACGATAACTCTTGCCCCGCTCGACGGATGTAGAACTGCTGGCCCAAGCGATTGAGTTGAAGATCATCGTCAACCAGCAAATGACGACAAAGCTCCTCGCCACGAGGGTCAGCTGCCAGGCAACGGGCGAGGCCCCCGCACGAGTCCGCCTTGATACCGAGTAAGTTGACGCACGAGCTCCTGAAAAGCAGTCGGCTCGTGGTCCACCAATACACGCTGCCAGAGTCGTTTTAAAGCCTCCCGCAACGGCAACACATCACCATCAAGCGGCACATAGCGGTGCACTTCAATCAAGTGATCATCAATGTCGCCCGCTCGATAGCGTTTCTGACAAACCTCACAATTGACCGGGCGATCCAGCTCAAAGGTCCGTGTCGCCTCTTGTACCAAGCGGTCCGACAAACCGATGCTGGCC
>JAZKFE010000511.1:0-20188 GCA_040386595.1 Planctomycetota bacterium
GTGAAGGGGGCTAGATTTTTCGTGATTCAAATCCTTGAGAGGGTGAGGCTCCCGCCGAACCGCTAAGTCTACGGGGAATCGCAAAGACCAAGCGGTTCGGCAGGAGCCTCACCCTCCCTGGTAACACTGCGATGATTGTTCAAAAGTGTTCGGTTTCTCGAAAACTCCTCTGGTTGATTAAAATTGTCCGTGGGTATGATGAAGGGTGCATATCGAACTCAGTGCCGCTCCGCAGTGCTTCTGTGGGGGAAATTTCAGCGAGGTCACCTCGTCAAACACTGCGCGGATCTGTGAATTCTGTTGCTCGATTCAAAGTCTCTGAGGACTGCTCACCGAAAGGGATATGCCACCCGAATGCGGATGTTGCGCGACGACCAGAAACACGTTCGATCTTAAGGAACCACGCCCATGACTAAAAAACCACGCAAACGAATTCACACCCGCACACACCTGCACACAGGCTTGGTTCAAGGTGAAATCGCGACCCAGACTCCGATCATTCCTCAGCGAGACGCCGAAGAAACGGGTCGTCACCGGGTTCTCGAATCGCGCGAACGGGTCGGCCGCCGCGGTGACCGGGAATTGCTCTCTGACTGTTTCCCCGCCGAGAAACACGCCTAGAGTGCGTTAAGTCTGCAACGCGGGCTGACTCGGGTCGTTGTCGACTTCCGAGGCCTCTAGGTCCAAGGAAGTTGTGCGCCACAAATGGCGGAGTCCATAGAACGCCGCCAGGCTGAGCCACACCAATCCCAGCCACGACGGTGTCAGGCAAGGCCACCAGATCAGTCCCAAGATCAACCAGGCGACCGCGGGTTGTTCCGCCAGCCATTCGGGGAACTGCCAGCGAAGCAACGGCCAAACCAGGATCAGCACCACGATCGCCAACCCCAGGCCCAGGGCGATACTCCAGAGTGATTCATGGATCAAGGACACTTTGAGCTGGCTGCCGGAGGCATCTGTTCCCAGTCGCACCAGCAACGAATGCGGTCCCGCAAGGTTGCCTTCTAAGCTGGAAAACGAACGCAACATCGCCGGCGACAGCCCACCAGGAACGGCGGACGCTTCGAGGGGAACCGTTGATTGCTCCCACGGGGCAAACTGTGTACGGAGCTTCGAGAATTGCTCGGACAAACTCCCCTTGCGGTTCTTCAGTTGTGGTTCCATCTGCAAGCGTTTAATCAGGCTGCCGACTTGCCGATGCAGATACAGCCATTGCGAATCCTGAGGCGCCGGCCCCCCCGCGGTCCGTTGGTGCATCAATTCCAACATCGTTTGCAGTTCGCTCAGTTGGACTTGAATCCGTTCCACCGATTTCCCTTCTCGACTGCGCACACGAAAGCCGGCGGGCGGAGTCAGCGTCACGAATTCTTCACGCACCTTCTTGCCCGCCACATGCGGCCAATGGAATTCGGCCTGATTCGAAAACTGCTTGAACGAAGTCGTCTCTTGAGTCCAATACAGCGTGATGACGTGGCCCGCTTGGGGAAAGGTCAGCGGAATCCGCAGTCGATGCTCGCGCGGGGCGGCATGCGGAATGAACTCACCATCCAGCAAGACTCCCTGCAGTTCATTCCCGACGGGAATGTTCAGATCAATCTGTTCGATCTCCTGCGGCCCCAGCAGGATCGTGGTTCGCCCCGATACTTCATCTGCGGGCCCGCACCAAATCTGTGTTTCGCTCCATAAGACACCCGTCAGCGGAATGTCTTCCTGACGCCGCGGCACGGTGACGGTCCAGGCACCCGGATTCCCGCGATACTCCAATCGCGAGGTCCCCTGTAAATCGGCTGGCAGCAACTTCGCTAAGTCCGCAGGTAATGATTCCGAGATCAGACCCGAGGTGCGAGAATCTACGGTCAACTGCCCCTCAGAGGGCAGGACCAGGAAATGATCTTTGCGAGTCGCATTCAATCCCTGAACTTCGGGAATCGTGACCAGTCCCCCCGCAGGCAGGTTGACCTCACCAGAGACTTGGACGACAAACCGGCCGCGTACAGGAGCCTGTGGGATCAGCACAATCCGTTGGCCTCCGTCCGCTTCCCGTTCCAGCAATTGGCGAACATCGGCGGCATCCACCCGGACCAGCGGCAGTTCCGGCGGCACGCGAATGGAGAACTGCGATCCATGCCCCTGCAGGACTTCAAACAACAAGTTGGTCGTTAACTTCCATCGTCCATCGCGTGGCTGCAACGAGGTCACAGCCGAGTAGTTCAACACGGGTTCATTTTGTGCCGCACGGACTACGAACGGCCCTGCTTCGGGATTCCATTTGAAGCGTCCGACCAACAAATTTCGGGCTGCCCCTAAACGCAATTCCGACGGCACTTCGAGTCGCTCCCACTTACCGGGATCGGCGAGTTCCACTTCCAAATCAGGTTCTTGGTACAGCTGCAGCTTGGCATCGACCACTGTCGCATTGAGGAACTTGATCGTCGGCAACGCCATCTCCTGGGGCACCTGAGTCGGCATGGTGCCCTGCAAGGAAAGGGTCTGCGTCCCGGTGGTCTTATCGCGTAAAAACACGTGCAGCACATTGCCGGTTCGCGTCCAACGTAACAGCCGATTCGCAGCATCCTCTTGAATATTGACGTTGGTCACTGTCAACCGCGGATCGATTTCGATTTGATGGGCATAGGCCGCGGCCGTCTGGACTTCAATCGTGGCATTGACGCTCCATTGGAGGCGACGACTGCCGAGCACACCGATGGTCGTCATCCGCACGACGCGTTGCGGCAGCAAGGAACGCAGGCCAATCTTCAAAGGTGCCGGATCCAGCAAGGTGAAAGCCAACTGCGGCTTCTGATCGACACCATTACTGCCCCATTCCTTCAGGAAATGGTCCACGGTCGCGGTGGCGATTTGCGAACCGGCGTCCGCCGAGACTTCGGGCTGGAACTCCGACGTGGTCCGAATGGCCGTGAGGGACAAGGCCGGGCGCAGGGGATCTTGTCCCGGCGTCAGTAGAAGCACGGGTGGAATCGTCAATTGTGAGGGAGGGCCCTCGTTGGGGAGCAGTGCTTCCACCTTGACGCTGAAGCCTTCCGAAACGGGACTCCGCAAATCAACTTGCAATCGCGAAGCGCCGCCAGCAATGGGGATCAAGTGCCAATCGAACACTTCAGGCCCCGAAACTTCCCGCACGGCGAGACCGGCCGGAAGCTGCCAGAAGACGTTGGAAACCTGCCCCTGCATCACACGATAGCTGGCCTGATAGTGCAGTTGCGACACAGCCGGCTGCACATCGGCCAACAGCACCAAACGTGCTTCCAGGGCCGGCTTCACGCTGGTTGTCGCCGCAGTCGCTGACGGCTCAATCCGCAACCTGGTAATCGGTCCCAGTTCGCGCGGCCAGCTATTCTTTGGTGCGACGGTATAGATCGTTTCGCCGGTCTTGATCGTCCAGGGAAGATCAGGGTGATCGTTCTGCAAGATCCACGAGGAGGCCTGCAGACGCGGCAAGTTGAACTCCATCCACTGCCGGTCGGCCACCGATTGCAACACGGGAAAGCCTTGAAATTCCACGCGGAACGAGCGTGTGGTGACCGGATACACCGTCGTGGCCAGAGCCTGGTCGGCGTTCACGGGCATCGGCGGTGGCGCAGGCTGCGGGATCACTCCCGGCAAACGGAGCACCAGCGCATTGGCATCAGGACGCAGCAGCACGGAATGGGGTTGGCCATCGACTAAGCACGCCGTGTCACCACCGAAATTGACCCCGGTTAGCGGGATTTGCACTTCGACCTCGGCCGCGTCCGACAATACTGTGACGTCATACCGCGCAGTGAGTGAGATCTGCTGCCCCGCATCGCGGCGCAAGATGTACTCGCCCGACCGCAGCAGCCAGGGGGCACGCAGCTGTTGTGCAGACTGCAGCGCGGTCCAGTCTTTCAGCAGTCGTTCGGGAAGATAGGCCAATGGGGGCTGCCCCAGCGGCCGGTTCTGCCCGTCCACGGGAATGATCACCCGCGGCAAGCCATTGCCGTTACCCGGAACGGTCGGTTGCGCCCAGGCCAAGCCGCCGCAAAGACCGAACGCGACAAACAGCGTCAATGACGACATCAGTTTGGGCAAGTTCGGACGATAGGAATGCGTGCTTCCTTGCGGGATGTGTGGCAACTTCTCCGTCGGGGGTGCTGACCGACAAATTAACTTTCGTGGCCATAGGAATGACAACAACGTTCCCGCCAGACAACCTCCCACCAACTGTGCCGGAAGCGGCGGCAGAATGAAGGTCAGTATGATCTCCCCAACTAATGCCAAAATGCCCAGCCCCGCGTGATACGGAACCCGAGCCAGTCGCAATGTCGTCCAGAGCAAGAGGCAACCCCAGAACCCCAACCACGCGGCACTCGTCGCCTGACGATTCGACCACAGCCACAACTCGACTCGCTCCGGCAGCATGGCCGCCGAGCCACGCCACACCTGCCAGCCCGTCTGCAGCGGAGCTCCCAATGAATCGAGCTCGACTGAGGAGGGATTTTTGACATCGGCCACGTCACGAGCGAGGGGCGTCTGTGGCCAGCCTTCAGTCACCTCTTGGGGATTGGATTCCGGCTCGTGAGTATTGCTCCACAATTGCGACCAAGTCCGTCCCGAGAACGGATTGAATAGCAATTCCTGCCCCGATCGACCCAATGGACCGAAGACCCGTTGTAGCGTCGAAACGTGCACCGCGTTCGATTTGAGCACCATCCCGCGTGGATCAGTACCCAGACGAAAACCAGCCGGAGTGAGAAGCTCTAAATCACACCGCAGCACAGGAATTTCGAGCTTGGGCATCAAGATCGAGCGCCACGTCGGGTGCAACAATCCCTGGCTGGGAGCTCGATACAGAATCGACACGACTTGCTCGTCGGTGACGTTGGTTAACACGATCGGCAGCCCGCGTGCCGGCGGTGGGAACTGCAATGGCTGACCATCGACCTCAACGTCGGTGAGCTCTGCGGTTTCGGGAAGAATGCAGCGTAACTGCCTGCTGGTGAACCCCGAGCCCAATTCCAATTGAGCGACGTAGTAGTCGTACGATTTCGGTTCGAGGTTCCACCGAGCCTGTATGGCCACGCGACGAATCACCGGAGCGGGAGCGAGGGCCGTGGCGACCCGGGTCTGATATTGCAGGGCGGCAGTAGGCAGATGCCACGTCCAGACGCGCTCCATGGGAGCCGCAGCGTTCGCGATGCCATCCGCTTCGGTATGCCAGGCGGTGAGCTCTAATCCCAGATCGATCGGCGCTTTCACGCTGACTCGCCCATGAAACGCCTGGGCCTGCGGAACAAACACCAAACCTAAACGCCCAGTCGGCGTGAGTCCCCGGGCACGAACTCCCTCGAGCTCGAATGGCGTGGATTGCGGTTGCGGCAGACGCAATTCCCACAGTTCGCCGGATGTTGGTAAGTCCCAGGCCGCATGTCGAAAAACCGGCAGCTTACGAGCTTCGATCAACTTGGGAGTCATGCCGATCAAGGTCCAGGCCAGTTGTGGGCCCGGTTCGCTTTGATACACCAGCACGCGTTCGGTCTTGCCATGCCGCGGAACGACCTTCAATCGCACCGTTTTGGTCAGCTTCTCGGCAGTCACTTCCACCTGCATCTCTGCCGACACTTCCACCGGTGTCTGCAGTGACTGTAATGAAAAATGCCCTTCAGCCGTGTTGCCGTTTAATCGCAGCAACAACGGAGCCGGAGACCGTTCAGTCAGCGGCGTTTTCCAAAACTTCGTATCCAGCCATTCGGCGTCGAGATCCGAGGGTTCACACGGTTCGAAGGAGGTCCCGGATTCCAGAACGGGTCGCACATCGGTGGCCGAATTGACGGCGACCAGCATCCTCAGATCATCGACATTCAACGGTTCAAATGCCGGCACCGCAAAAATTTGATCCCCCGTCGCAGCACTGCGGCGGGCATCAATTTCGATGGTCCGCGGCTTATCCGGTGTGAGCGCTTCGAGAAATTGCAGCGTGAGCAGCCGCTGGCCCTCGGGGGTGATCGCGATATTCCATTCGAGTTTCGGAGCGTTCGGATCTCGGACATCGATGACGTCCCAGCCGGCCGGAATGCGGCATTCCACAGAGAACGCGGAGCCTTCGGCACCCGTCAATTGCAACTGCGTCGCGCACGTCCAATCGGGAGATTTCGTCTGCAGATCGCTTAAGACCCGCGCCAAAATTCGCGGACGTGGCTTCCCCAGTTTTACCGACAACACACCGTCCGCGCGGAACTGCTTGAAGGTCAACACATCGTCTCGACTCGGCGTCGTTTCGGCCCCAATCTGACGAAATCCGGTGGTGCTGAGATCCTGCAATTGCAGCGGAGGCGTCAATTGCAGAACCGTTTGGCCCTCAACCAAAGCACTCCCCGCGACGACCACATTCGGCAATTTCCAATCCACATCCGTCTTGAGAGGCGACACGCCACTCAGCTTCAACACACGCCCCGCCCCGAGCAGTGCATCGGGCAACTGGACCAGCAACCGCTGCCGGCCGTCGACGGCCGTCGTCTGCCAAGGCAACGGAATTTCATTGCCATAAGTGATCGAAAAAATCTCCAGCTCTGGATCGACCCAGATGGGGATTTCGCGAACGGCGGCTTGAGTCACTTCCAATCGCAGGTTCGTCCGAAACCGCAGACCTTCCTGTCGCAACAGATAAAGTGCGTCGTGCTGCACCAGAATCAGCGGCGTAGCAGCACCCGCCGTTTGCGGCTGGTGAATCACCACCCGGCATTCCGCATTCGGAGCCACCACAATGGTCCAGGGAGTGATGCCATCTTGCGCAGCGCCAGCAGCCACCGAGTGCCCCTGAGCTGTCACCATGGCCCCCGATGGAACCTTCAGCGTGAGCTGTGACACGATCGATCGCGGCAGGCTGAGCACGAATTCATCGTGCTGCCCTACCGTCTTCCCCGTCAATTCCCAACGGCCAGTAAGCTGCCCGACGGGACGATCCAGCAAGACCTCGAACCGCCCGGCGCGTGAGGCCCCCCAGACGGCCGGTTTGTCGCCCCACTGCAATTCACGAACGGCCATCCCCAAGGGTTCAACCACCGAGGTCCGGGCCACTCCACTGGTGTTTTCAAACGACCATGTCAGCTGGCCGTCGGCCAGACGATGGTCTTTATAGACCGCACTATATTCGGCCTTCAGCAGGCGGGTTTTCGAGGGACCTTCGCGAGTCGCTTCGACCAGTGTTTTGAGAGCTTGATAGTCGCTTAACGGAACGGGGACACGGTCCGGCAACAAGTCCGGAGTGATCTTATCTAACGGTAACCGGAGTTCTTCCACCAGCTCACTGGCAGGGGAAGAGACTTGCGCCCAAACGGGCGATTCCACGAAACCGAACAACGCGCAGCACACGATCCCCAGTCGCAGTAGCCGCTGCGCAGAGCTGAAGTTCAGAAGATCGCGGCTGGTCCAACACATTGCAGATCACATACTCAACAGAACAACCGTAACCCGACTCAACCGGCGACTGACTCTGGAAGTCAAATCGCGTTCAACGGAAGGAGACCCGACTCAGAGAGTCAGGCTACGGGGTCGAAATTACATTCCAATCCCGGCCTCCGACATCGGATACGGGGCGGGCTGGTTTTGCGTCACTTCATCCGACGACAACCCGGCCGGAATCGCCTCTTCACGAGACGACGTGGCCATCAATTGCTCGCTCGGCGAAGCCAAGGTCAGGATCGGCTGAGCCCGCGACTTCTTAAACCAACGCTGCGCGACCGACGCCAGCAACGCCAAGACCAGGCCCAGTGCGGCCGGTTGCAACAACACCAGCACCGGCTCGCAATACCACAACGTAACGAGGGTCGTTAAAAACCCCAGCCACAGGAAGGTCAGCACATGACGTGTGGCCGGCACATTCACCAGCACGAATCCAAACACCAAAGCCAGGCTGGCGCCAATCAAGATGATCAACGGCGCACTGAGCGTCCGGAAGCTCATCACCGAGGGCCCTTCCAGGCTGCTGAACAAGTAGCGATTTCCGCTGACAAAAATTGGCGTCATCAAGTCATTGGCGACCGGCGTACCGCTCACCCATTTTTCCAGATCCTCGGCACTCTGCCGTGGGACGCGAGACCACCAGCCCCCGACCCGCTCCCAATCAAACTCAGGAGTAAACCCGGAGGGCAAAGTCCACAAATGTTGATTGACGGGCAATTGGATTTGCCAGAAGGTTTGCGTCTGCTCGCCGGTCGCGAGTATTTCCGGCACTTGCAATTGCCGTTCGGAGCCGACTCCCAAGGCCGCCTGTTTGGGCAGTTCGTAAGCAATCGTCAGCACCCGTTTCGTATCGTTCGATTCGATGTCGGGTAACGTCAATTGATACTGACCCGCAATCCCCACCGTCGGGGTAATATTCACCTCTTCCAGTGGAATCTCGCCCCAGCGGATCCGGCCCAGCTTACTTCCCGCAGGAACGGAAATACGTAGCACCGCGGGCTGCCCCACCACTTGATACTGAGCCTGGCAGTACACATCCCCCAAGGGTGAAAACACGGCCTGGACCAACCTGCGTGGCACGGCAACACCCTGTTGCCACGCACCGTCGGACTGCTCACATTGCAGGGTCAACACTGACCGTTTGGCCGTCGCCAACCAGACTGAAGTTCCATTCTGCGGAGCCTGCGGAATCCACCCCTCACCAATGATCGACAAGCGCTGCCGCTTGGGTTTCTGCACGCGAACCCGAGTCGTCGTGAATTCGGCATCCGAAGACTGCACCAACGGCACATCAATGGCCGCGATCGCCGCCCCCATCGGCCAGGTCATGGGCAGCGAGCCCTGAACGATGACATCAAACTTCCCGAGACGCGGCGCTTCTAGCGCCAGCCGTTTCTGTTTCCGCGAGCCGACATCTAACCCCGTACTGATCGGCGTGATGGGCACCAGATTGGTCAGCTGACCATCGGGCGCCAGACTGAAGGTGACCCGTCCATCCAGCTTCTCCGGGACCAGCAGCAGTAACTGAGAAAGTTTGTCATACGCGACGTCATAGGAAATCCGCTGCTGGATGTGGAGCTCGGCCCCCTCCAGACGAAGTTCAACTTCCGTCTGCGTCCCGATCCGTCGCGCTTGCAATGTGGTCGCCACGGAAAACTTCGCGCGGGCCGCATCCAAACGAAAATCACGCCGTCGCAGATCGGTCAGGTTCGCAGGCAGCGGCACCAGATTCGATTGCGAAACCGTCTGCAGATGAGTACCAGTCTCCCCTACCGGTCGCAGGTCGGCTTCGAGATTGTCCGCGAGGACCATCACAAAGTCGGCCGGCATGACGTTGGCCCCCAGCATTCCAGGAAAAGTAAATTCCTGGGCCGCCTGTCCCGCAATCAGGGGTCGCGAAGCATGCAACAACAGCGTGAACTGCTTCGGTTCCGTCGCCGACGACCGCTCGTTAACGCGGACCACCGGCCCGACTTTGCGCTCGATCAGCTTCACCAGGATCTCGGCCGGATCATCCAACCGAGTCTCTTCCACTTGATTCGGTGGCGCGATGGGGTCGAGCTTCCAGCCTTCATCCTTCCACCCCGGCCAGGCAAATTTCACCTCTTCAATTCCCCAGCGGTAGACCTGCACGTCGTACTCACCGAAGAGGTCCATGCGGTCGGCACTGACCGACAGGAACAATCGCGGCTTAACGGTAATGTGCGGTTTTTCAGGCTGCAGATTGAACGCCAACTGAAACGGCTGCCGCAGGATCGAATAGGCACTCGACACATCTTCGCGGCTGGGGAATGGCGGCAAGGCCTTTTCTAGCGTACTCAGATTGTCGCGCTGCACGAACTGGTTTTGACTGTCGATTCGCTCTAGCCGATAGTCGCCCACCAATCGCAGCGCGAGATGGCCGGTCTGAATCTTCGCCTTGGCAACTTCAAAACCTTCCAGCAAGACGCGTTCGGATTTTGACGGGATCTCAACCCGCACCGTCCACTTCAAATCAATGGGTGTCGTATTCGAGACAAAGTCTTTCAACGTCACGAGAACTTGTGAGGGATCCTTGGGATCAATCACGTGTTCTTTGTATTGCTCCCCTTCCACCTTCAACAGTTCGCCGCCACGCGGTATCCGCACCTGCACTTGATTGAAGCTGCCCTGTAGTGCCGCCAGGCGCTGATTGGCATCCAATAAGATCGTTCGGCCATCGACGGTGGCGGTGATGGCGGTCCGTGCTTCCAGAACGGTTTCCACCACTCCCAAGTCCGGCTGCGGTTGCCAGGTAACATCCAGCCGCGAGCCCAAACCGAGCATCTCGATGGTCGTCGCCCCGTCGGTGGTCGGCGTGAGAATCAACCGCGCACGGCTTTGCTCATCCACTTTGGCGGTGAGACGCGGCACGGGAACCCGCAACTTTAACTCGCTGACAACGGTCGGCGGGAGGGTCAATTGTAGTCGTCGCGCCGGCAATTCTTTGCGCAGCGGGACAATCAAATTGAACTTCAGAACGTGCAGCCCCTTCCCCTTCAGCCACCACAGATAGCCCTGGTCGGGGTCGAGGCCATCGGAAGTCGCTTCTCCCGGGCCGGCATACGTTTGATCCTGCAGCGTCCCTTCCATCAGGCGCAACGGAACCTTAATCCACCGGCCGTCAGCCAACAGCTGAATCTGCAAGGTTGTCTGCAGCACGGCTTGATCGCCATCCACGGCCCCCTTCAGAGAAATCCCCGCGACACTCCACTGGGGTGGCTCTTGGGACAGGCGCTGCCGCCGCGCTGCCAGTTCCGCCAGTACTTCTTCTAGTAGCGGCGTGCGGAGCAACGGTACGACTTCTCCGCTGGCATTCTTCAGCGGTATCACGTCACCGGCAGCGGGCTTGGGCGGAGCAGCCTGTTCCGCGGGCGCAGGCGATGCCGGATCTGCCTTAGGGGCAGGCGGAGTCTGCGCGAACGACATCCCCGCCGCGCTCCAGACGCAGAACAGTGTCAGCCAGACGATCCCGTGCCGCACATTCATGAAATTCGCTCGCCGCGCCCCAATACTTTCCGGGGAAACCTGGCAATCTCTGGGTCAACGTCCCGAAACCGTCTCGTGTCACAGCCACCAACTCACTGCCAAAATCAGGTGCCACCGGCTCTGCCAGTGTTTAGAAAATTCCCACACTGGCAGAGCCAGTGGCACCCAACCTAAAAGCTAAAGTGAATCTGTGTGACGCGTATTTCGGATCCAGGGTCGTTAACCGTCGAAACGGCCAAGCAATGGCTGATGGCACGAGGAGCGACTGGAAAAATCCGGCGACATGATCGCACGCCCCTCCCTCGCACCACTCAGACACTCTATCATAGCGCCTGCGCAAGCGGGGAGAAAGCGGGAAACCTTACCGGTTAGCGAGATTCAACAGGGGTCGCCGTTGTGTTTAGGCGCACCCGGGAACTCTACTGAACCGGAGCCTTCAGCAGATCCCGCAAGGCGGCGTGAATCGAGCCATTCGTGGCCAAAAGGTCCGGAATTTCTAAAGCCAGCGGCTGACCGCTCATCTTCGTCACCTTGCCGCCGGCTTCATGCACGATCAAAACCCCGGCAGCCATGTCCCAGGCCTTCAGACTGTGCGACCAGAACCCATCCAGGCGACCGGCAGCCAGATAGGCCAGATTCAGAGCGGCAGATCCCGTTCGCTGAATCGTCTGCGCATGCGGCAAAATCCTTAAAAACTGTCGAATTGGCGGATCTTCCGGCGTCACGCCGGGAGGAAAGCTGGCGACCAACAACGACTGAGCCAGCCGGTCGGTGTGACTGACCTGCAACCGATTGTTGTTGAGATACGCTCCTTGACCAAGCTGCGCGGTAAAGATCTCTTCGCGGGTGGGATCGTAAATCACCCCCACAACCAGCTCACCGCGAAGCTCCACACCGATCGAAACGGCGAAATAGGGATAGCCGTGGAAGTAGTTCGAGGTTCCATCCAGCGGATCGATAATCCACCGGTAAGGCTCGGCACCATCGGTTCGGCAAAGTCCTTCTTCCCCCAGAAAATTGTGCTCGGGATAGCGCCTGAGAATCAGGTCATGAATGACCCGCTGCGAAGCCACGTCGGCCTCGGTCACAATGTCCGCAGCACACGTCTTGGACGTCGCGGTCACCTTGTGAAACCACTCCTTGAGCACGGCACCGCCGGCCAAGGCTGCCGCCACAGCGGTCTTCAGTAAATCCACATCGACCGCCGGTCCCTGATCCATTGCACTACCTTCAATTCATTGCACTTAAGTTGATTGCTGGTTGAGTTTTTGCAGGCTGCCCTGAACCACCCGACACCTTACGCGACAGACAAATCCAGCTCGATAAACTGCCAGGGTGATTTCTTGTATTGTTCCGCCAGGACCTTCAAGGTCTCCCAGCGCGTGACATGGCTGGCGTGCTCCAACTTGGGCTGAGTCGCCGGCAGATTCTCCAGATGCTTCTTCTGAATCACCATGGCCCGGACTTTGCGAGTCCGCATCTCACCCGCACATTCGCACGTCAGGCAAATCAGATACTTTCCGCGAGTCACCGGTAACCCCAAGTCACGCCGAATTTCCCCCACCGAGAACTTCTCGGCGATCTCATTCAGCACCGAGTTGAGGTACTGCCAATAATCCGACTGCGGCAAGGGCAGTATAGGATTGTCCGGACGCGTGTGCCGGGCTGCGGCGGCGACGGCTTCGGTCGCGACCACATTCAAGAAGACTTCATCGCACGTTTTTTCCAGCAACGTGCGGATCTGCAGCGGCTCACCCAGCGCCAGAAGATTCAACGAGACATTCAGGCGATGAAAGAACTCACGCTTCCGCCAGTCGGATCGCGCCTTGCGCTTACCGAACACCCACCCCATGCCCATTAACACAAAGCCCGTCAGAACCTTCATCCAGTTGTCATGGATAAAGTCCGAAATGGCTGCAAAGAATTGCTCATACATAACTCGTGAAGTCCTCCGAGCCGCATCGTAGAGGGAGCTGCCACTTGAATCCAGAGCGATCAGACGCACCCGTAGCCTGACTCTCCGAGTCGGGTTTTTCCCAAAAACCGCCAGACCGTGATTCAGCAAGCCCCACAAAAAATAAAGAACCCGCCCCAGAGAGTCAGGCGACGCAATACCGCGACCCGGGCATCGATCAATAACAGATCGATGCCCGGGTCGCGGAAAAAGCGGTAGCAGCCTGCAATCAGGCGAGAACGAATCGTTCTTTAGCGCGCTGCAGAATCAAGGTCTGATCCATGCGCACGCAGTTGGGATCCAATACGGTAAACAGGTCGTAAGCTTCATCCTGCGGGAGACGCTGGAGCCGCGCCCAGTTCACGAACTCTAGGTTTTCCATCCCGCATTCGAATGCACCAAGAACGAGATCAAACAACGATCCCTCTTCTCGGGCCTGGCCACTCCACACGCCGAATTCGGCATTGGGAAATTGATGGTAGCGGCGCTCACCGAAGAGGTGTTCGATGCGGCGGAAACGCTGAAAGGTGCGCCAGTGTCGCTGACACCAGTCGCGAACCAACAGCATTCCCAAGTCCTCGCCGTAGCGCTGACTCTCCAACCACTTGTGCTCAAGGGCCTGCACGAGACCCGAGTCAAAAATGCAATGACCTGCATGCAGGTCGCAATCAAACGGCATGGTTCACCCAGTGGGGAAACGGGGGCACCACTCGACTACGGGACGGTCTTTTTAGACTGACCACAGCGAGAGCGCACTTCGCGAGGCAGGTCAACTCAGCAGCTACAACGGCAGGGCCGGGGCAATTCCATCGCCCCATTCTCAATTCAAAACCGGTAGTCTATCACTGCCACCATCTTGATACACAATTCACTTGATGCATCCAAATATACTGCCCCGACAAACCAGGAACAAGTTTTTTTGCCCAATATTCGCAAAACAACTCAAGTTTCCCAGACGTCGAAAACCAGCAGTATCGTAGGCCGCAAAAGTGGGATTACCGGCAGAACGAGCAATGCGAAGTCTTCACTGCAACAAATATCGGTGAATTCAGACAGCCGAAATTGGTCAAAATAAAGTGCTCGCAACGATTTCCGCCGCACGAGAAAACGACATTTTGTCGTTAGTTATAAGCGTGACCTGCGGTCACAGAATCAGGACAGGCCCGCGTAAAAAAAGAAGCCACAGAAGGACATCGAAGAAGCACAGAACGATTAAAAACGAGAGCGGACTCGCTTCTTAATTTCTGGGTTTCTTCGAAGCCCTGCTGTGGCTCATGTTCTAATGAATCAGCGTTTCCCGTAACGGAAACTACAAACCGGCGAAGGCCTGATCCAGGATCTTATGTTGTTCGTTATGGTGGCTCTTGTGAGACCCCGTGGCCGGGCTGGCGGATTCACCACGAGCGACGACCGAGAACGGATACCGTCCCAGCAAATTCTCGCCGAAGTGGATTCGCATGTACCACCAAGCCCCCATATTTTCCGGCTCTTCCTGCACCCAATGCACCGGCGTCCCAGCGGCATAAGGAGCCAGTGCGGCTTCCATGTGCTCGGGGCGCAACGGATACAGTTGCTCGACACGCAAGATGGCCACATCGTCCCGCTTCAGCTTTTCGCGTTCGGCAGCCAGCTCGTAGTAAATCTTGCCGCTGCACAGCAGAATCCGCTTCGGCTTCTTTAAGCTGGGATGTTGATCGGCCAAAATCCGTTGGAAGGTACCGGTCGCCAGGTCCTGCAACGGGGACGCAGCCTCGGGCAAACGCAACAGACCTTTCGGCGTCATGACGATCAACGGCTTGCGAATCGGACGCAACACCTGCCGACGCAAGACGTGGAAAATCTGAGCCGGTGTAGTCGGCTGCACCACCTGAATATTGTCTTCAGCACATTGCGCCAGGAAACGTTCGAGACGGGCGCTGGAGTGTTCCGGGCCCTGCCCTTCATAACCATGCGGCAGCAACAACACCAGGCTGCTGAGACGTTTCCACTTCTCTTCAGCACTGACGATGAACTGATCAATGATGACCTGAGCCACGTTCACGAAGTCGCCGAACTGGGCTTCCCACAACACCAGCCCCGACGGGTAATCCAAGCTATAACCGTAGTCATAGCCCATCACCCCGACTTCAGAAAGCGGACTGTTGTAGATGTCGACGATGCCTTGATCGGGCGACAAATGCTTGAGACCGCAATACGTGCTGCCATTCTCCACATCATGCCAAACGGCCTGACGATGGCTGAATGTTCCACGTCCGCAATCCTGACCACTCAGTCGCACGTGTGTTTTATTGACTGCCAGGCTGCCATAGGCCAGCAACTCAGCCGCACCCCAGTTCAATGGCTTTTTGCCGTCGGCCATATCAACACGGGCATCCAACACCATCGACTTCAGGCGCGGATGAACGTGGAAATCGGCGGGGACCTGCGACATCTTCTTCATCAACGCCGACAACTGCTCGACCGGCACGCTGGTATCCACATCGGGAGTGTCCTTATCGGAACCACCCTTGTAGCCCTGCCATTGCCCGCCCAACGTATCGGATTGCGGCTTGTAGTCGCTGGAAGTGCCGCGTTCCAGCTGCATTTCCATATCACGCCGTGTCTCTTGAGCCACCCATTCGGCTTGATCCATGGTCACGCCACCCAGCGTCACCAAGTGATCCAAATAGGTTTCGCGAACACCGTCGCGCTGATCAATCATTTGATAGGTCAGCGGCTGCGTGAACCGGGGCTCATCCTGTTCGTTGTGGCCGTGACGGCGGTAGCAGTACATGTCGATGATGACATCCCGCTTGAACTCACGGCGGAAGTCCATCGCCAGATTGACGACCTGAGCCACCGCTTCGGGATGCTCGCCATTCACATGGAAGATCGGAATCTGCAACATCTTGCCGATGTCGGTGCAGTACTGGGTCGAACGTGCCTCGTCTGGACCAGTCGTGAAACCGATCTGGTTGTTGATGATGATGTGCAGCGAACCGCCCGTTTCGTAGCCTTTCAGCTGACTCAGGTTGAGCGTCTCTTGAATCACACCTTCGCCGGCAAACGCGGCGTCGCCGTGAATCTGCAGCGTCAACACGCGAGAATGAGTCGCGTCACCGCGACGGTCTTGCTTGGCCCGGGCGCGTCCGAGTGCCACCGGATTAACGAACTCCAGATGGCTGGGATTGAAGCACATCGACAGATGGACTTTCTTCCCCGACATCGTCGTCCAGTCGCGACTGTGTCCCAGGTGATACTTCACGTCACCGCGCTGTTCGTATAAGTGCGGATCCAAGTCGGCAACTTCGCGGAAGATCTGCGACTTGTCCTTGGCGAGAATATTCGCCAGCACATTCAAGCGACCGCGGTGGGCCATGCCCATGACGATCTCTTCGACCCCTTGATCACCGGCCTTTTCAATGGCCATATCCAGTAACGGAATGAGGCTTTCAGCCCCTTCCAGCGAGAAGGTCTTGGCCGATTTGAACTTGGTCCGCAAGAAGTCTTCGAACGTCGAAGCGTCTGTTAAACGGGTCAGAATCCGGAACTGGGCCGTCTGGCTGAGCTGAATGCGGTTCTCGGATTGCTCCATCCGATTCTGGAGCCACTCACGCTCGGCCACATTGTCAATGTGCATGAACTGCACGCCAATGTAGCGGCAGTAAGTGGTCTGCAAGCGTTTCAGCAACTCGCCCAAAGTTAGGTTGTCGGCACCGCCGATCCCTACGGTCGAGTACCGTCGCCCCATGTCGGCTTCGGTGAACCCGAAGTGCTGGGGATCGAGATGTTTCTCGTCGCGCCAGGTCTCACTGGTGGTGGCTCGTTCGCCCAGCGGATTCACCTTGGCGAACAAATGACCGCGCATGCGATAGTTACGCACCAGCTGCGTGACCTTCTCTTGCCGCGTAGCCACTTCCATATCGTGGGCGGCCGAACTGCCATTGGAACCGGCATGGGCCGGGCCATTCCCGGTGCCGTTACGGGCGCCGAATAATGACGGGGGCGAGAACGACGGCCCGATCTGAGCAGTCGCCGTAGCCCGGTCGCCATTCAGCATCTGACCGAAGTACGTCTGCCATTCCGGCGCGACAGATTGCGGGTTCCGAACATAGTTGGAATACAGGTCTTCAATGAAGGCCAAGTTATCACAACCAGTGAGTATTGCTTCGTGCGACATGAGCGGCAGGTGGGGTGTGGGCTAGACATCACACAGGGAATCGCGTCGCGCGAGGTACACCCTCAGCAAGGCGCACGATCTCCCGTAGCCGTGATGCTTTTTGACAACTCTACCTCAAAAAACGCAGAGTCCGGCAATTTTATCGGGGATTGCCGATCTTGCAAACTCGGAAATGGCCTGTTCCGCCATTTCACGAGGATCTTCGGAATTGCGCAAGTCCCTCAAAACTAGGGACTAATTGCGACGCAATCCACACATAGGTAACAACTTATACCATAAATAGCACCCTGCAACCCAAACCGCAGAAACCGGCGGTTTTGCTGTCACACAAGAATTGTGACATTTATGCAAGGTGCTCCTCAAAATCCACAGGGACAGCTGCGAGTCTTCGCAGCGGTCCACAGCTCTTAAATCTGCCAGAGGTCGCGCTGAGGCACTCTTGTAGACTCCGTGAAGTTCAGTGAGCCCTAACCTCTTATTCGCTTCGCTCACCCAGATTCGAGAATCTGGGCTACCCCAAGGTAACCCGAACCTTGCTCATCACAAGATCCCGAGCGCCCTCGAGCATTTAGACACTGACCTGCAAACGCTGCTGGTGCTGCGTTAAGGCCGCTTCAATAAAGCTGGCGAACAACGCGTGCGGCGCCGGGGGTTTCGATTTGAATTCCGGATGGAACTGCACCGCCAGGAACCAGGGATGGTCAGAAATCTCAATGATTTCCGCCAAGCCGCCGTCCGGGCTAAAACCGGTCGGACGCAAACCCGCCGCTTCAAACTTCTGGCGATAGGCCGGATTAAATTCGTACCGGTGCCGATGCCGCTCAGAAACCGTCGTGGCATCGTAGATCTGGGCTGCCCGCGACCCCGGGGTCAACAGGCACTCCTGAGCCCCCAGCCGCATCGAGGCCCCCATATGGGTGACCTTCTTCTGCTCGTCCAGCAGACAAATCACGGGATGTTCGGTATCGCTGCTGAATTCAGTACTGTTCGCATCTTCCAGCCCCAGCACGTTGCGAGCAAACTCAATTGCCGCACACTGCAGACCCAGACAGATCCCGAAGAAAGGAATGCCATTCAGTCGGGCATAGCTGATTGCTTCGATCTTGCCTTCAACCCCTCGCATGCCGAAACCACCAGGAATCAGGATGCCATCCACACCGCTCAGCAGCGATTCCGGGGACGTTTCCTGCAGTTCTTCGGCTTCAATGCGTTTGACCAACACGCGGGTGGAGTGTGCCAACCCGGCATGATCGAGCGACTCGTAGATCGACTTGTACGCGTCTTTGTGCTGCATGTACTTGCCGACGACGGCAATCGTGACTTCATGCCGCGGATTGCGAACCTTATGCAACAACCCTGACCACTGACTGAGGTCCAACGGCCCGGCTTTGAGGCTCAGCTTCTCTATCAGCAATTCGTCCAGACCGTGCTCCACCAATCCCAGCGGCACTTCGTAAATCGAGAATTCCTTATCGGGTTCCTCGATGACGGCGCGCGTTTCGATATTGCAGAACAGTGCGATCTTCTCAGCATTCGACCGGCCCAGTTCCCGCTCGGTCCGCACCACGAGGATATCGGGCTGAATCCCGATTTCCCGCAACTGCTGGACGCTGTGCTGGGTCGGCTTGGTCTTCAGCTCACGAGCGGCCTTCAGATAAGGAGCCAGCGTAAGGTGAATAAACAGGCAATTCTGTTTTCCGATCTGCAGCGGAATCTGGCGGATGGCTTCCAGGAAGGGCAAGCCTTCGATATCGCCGACGGTTCCACCGAGTTCCGTGATCACCACATCGACGTCATCGCTGCGCAGGCTCAGCACGCACTCTTTGATCTCGTCTGTGATGTGAGGCACAACCTGAACGGTGTTGCCCAGGTAATCCCCACGGCGTTCTTTGTTGATCACATTCAGGTAAATGCGACCGGTGGTGCAGTTTGAAGCCCGTGACAGGGGCCCATTCGTGAAGCGTTCGTAGTGCCCGAGGTCGAGGTCCGTTTCCGACCCGTCCTCCAGAACGTAGACCTCACCATGTTGATAGGGGCTCATGGTCCCCGGATCAACGTTCAGATACGGATCCAACTTCTGCATCCGGACCCGTAAACCGCGACGTTCGAGGATCAATCCAATCGATGCAGCAGTGAGCCCCTTGCCCAGAGAACTGACCACGCCGCCCGTCACGAAAATATGTTTGGTCATGTGTTACTTCAGTAAGGCCTGACGTGGGAATAACTTATCTCAAAGCACAAAAATGAACGCTTAACAAAACACGCCCACGCCCGGCGCAAATTTGCTTGTTTTTCACAACGAATTGACGCCTGACATTAACCCCGTGCGCGCTGTCGGGCAACGAACGCAGCATAGTCTTCCGGAGTGTCGATGCCAACTGCGCGATGCTCAACAATTCCAACTTGGATGGAGGCACCCGCCTCCAACGCCCTAAGTTGTTCCAGCTTCTCAAGTTGTTCTAACCTGGAAGGAGGCAGTTGCGTCAAACGCAGAAGGAACTCGCGGCGATATGCATAAACTCCCATGTGCAGCAGCCAGGGAGAATCGGTCGCGAGCAGCTCATCGGGGTCCCGATCACGCGCAAACGGGATCGGGCAGCGACTGAAATAGAGTGCACGTCCGTCAGCCGCACACACCACTTTGACACACGAGTTGGCTTCCCACTCTGCTCGGGATCGGATCGGCGTGGCCAACGTGGCCATTTCCGCCTGCGGATGGTCCAACAGCAACTGAACCAACAGGTCGATATTCGCCGGATCAAGTTCCGGCTCATCCCCCTGGATGTTGACCAGAATCTCCGCTTCCGGGCAAACCCGCCGAGCAATCTCGGCAATCCGATCGGTGCCGCTGGGATGTTCGCCGGTCAATTCGCAACGGGCACCGAAACCGTGGGCCACCTGCTGAATCTCGGAACTGTCGGCGGCAATGATCAGGTCGGACAGTTGCCGAGCTCCACGGGCCGCTTCCCACGTATATTGCAGTAATGGCCGACCAGTTTCATTGAGCAACAACTTGCGAGGCAACCGCGTCGACTGCAATCGAGCTGGAATAATCCCGTAGGTCACCATAGTCGTTGTTCGCTCCGCGAACTGAACGCGCTCGCAGTTACCGGCTAAAATATCGAAAA
>JAZKFE010000512.1:0-1213 GCA_040386595.1 Planctomycetota bacterium
CGAAAAACCACACCTGCAATCCGGTAGAGTCAGCAAATTTGAACACCCGACCCCAGACGCAAAACATCTCGCATACCGTGCTGATGTTATTCGCGTGAACAACTGGCATCTTGGCGCCATAATCACTATCAACTTTGGCCCAGCCAGTGGCCCCCAGGACCGAAGTGACGTAGATCAGGCTGTGCCTGACGCGGCTCGCGGTGGCCTGTTTTTTAACGTAAGGTTTAATATTTGCGTGCGTCTAAAAGACGAGCGTTTCTCCCGCTATCAACACCAATGTTCGCGATCATCAGGCACAGCCTGACCTACACCTGCGATGGCGTCCACAACGCCAGCAGCCGATCGGTATCGGTGAGATCACTCACGACGTGATCGGGGTCGGCGGATTGCAGTTGTTCTACGGTATGCGATCCGGTGGCGACCGCCAGCACGCGGGCCCCGATGGCTCGGCCGCAGGTGACGTCGTGCGGAGTATCGCCAATCACCCACAGGGTGATCGTTTCGTCGATCTCGCGACCGAGATAGAGTTCTGCTCGTTGACGTGCGACACGGGCCACGTCGTTGCGTTCTACGAGGTTGTCTGCGAAGCCACCACACTGGAAGAAGTGGTGCAGGCCGAAGTGAGTTAACTTGTTGGTTGCGCCGGCCTCGACATTGCCTGTTAGCAATCCCAGCAGGATATCCGTTCGTCCCTGTAGGGCTTCCAGCAATACGCGGACTCCCGGCAGGGCCTGGCCTTGGCGTTGAGTCAGACAGACGGGCAGGTGTCCCAGGTAGGCTTCCAGGAAGCGCTGAATGTTTTCGGAAGAGACTTCCAGATCGTGTGCGCGGAGCAGGTCGCTAATGATGGCGGCGTCGGTCCGCCCGGCGTAGGGTACGTGCCGTTCGGACACCGTGGTGCCGAATTCTGCGAGCAGGGCGGATTCCATCGCCAGCTTGCCGGCGCCTCCGCTGTCAATCAGGGTGCCGTCGATATCGAAAAAGAGAATATTCATGCGAGCATTTTAGCAACCAGATCCACTCGCACCAACAGCCTGGAAATGACAATCACCCGGCAGCCGCAGGGCTGTCGGGTGATTGTTGGTTTGATATTTTCGATGTCAGTTCTCGGGTACAGCCTCAGGCTGCGACACGCTTAGAACTGCCATTGCATACCCCAGGTGACCGCTTGCATGTACCAGCGACTGCGAACGGTATCGATTTGGGGGTCATT
>JAZKFE010000512.1:1223-34290 GCA_040386595.1 Planctomycetota bacterium
CAATCAATGATCTTCGTGGGGCGAGCCACGTTACCGACCAGGAGGAAGTTGTAGCCCACCAACATGTCTGCATTCGCGAACAACGGAATATCGTTGAAGATGGGCAGCATCCGGAAGACTTTGCCTTTGAACTGGAAGTCTTGGGTGAAGGTTGGCGAGACGTGAGTATTGTTACGAGAGTTGGAGAAGGCGGTAGGGTTGGGATTACTGGGGGTCGGCGTGGGGAATGACCTTCCCATTCCATTTCCAGCAAGTTCCATCGATTCGCCGTTTGCCAGAACGGCAAACCGCGACTGGCCAGACAGCAAAAAGTGTGATCCGCCCACCTCATATCGCACACCAATTTCCGGTCCACCCAGATTTGATGTGACCCGAGACGTCAAATCCGAGGAGTAAGGAGTACCTGGAATAAACGTGGCAGGAAATGGAAGCCCGGTGTGTGAGTCGTAAAGATACCCGAATCCGCTACTTGCACCGTGGAAGTCGAACTCTTCGCGGATTTTTAAGTACTTCAAACCAAACATCGGTCGGAGCTTAAACCCCGAAGTTTCGAACATGGGCGCCGTGTACCAACTTAGATCACCGCCGAAGGCCTGCTGTTTGTAGGTCATCTTGAAGTCGGAGTCATACGCAACCCCAGTGCCCGTGACACCATTATCAAATCCCAGAAATCCTCGAACACGAAATTTCCGAATATCAGTTGGATCCGTCGCCCCATAAGGTTGATATCCCCCGGTGGACTCGCCCACCCAGAAGCCACTGGCTTCAAACGACGAAGTGTCCGCATTCTGAATGATGAATTTGGCTCGGAGACCGTCACTGAGCAGGTCTTCTCCCTTGTTGATCACACCCGCGTTTGTCAGGCGAAAGCCGTTCATATCAAGGGGAGTAACGGTTTTGGCATAACCGATGGTGTCCGTACCAGGGCGATTAAACCCGACTCGCATATACTCCAGGCTCATGAAATATTTTCGATCCCCATGAATCGAATCATTCACCCAGAGCCCATTCTCGCGATAGTTCCGCTGCATCACCGGCGTCTCATAGGGTGAGACGTTCGGCCAGTAGCTGGCATCGGGCGGCATCATCGGCTGTGGATACCCTGGCGGAGCTGCCATGGGATCCGCATAGACTCCCGCTCCCCCGTCCTGGTAAGCCATGGGCGAATACTCAGGGCTTGCGCCGTATCCGTAGCCATCCTGCGTCCCGTCGTCCAAACTAGCATCACCCAGATACGCAGCCCCGGCGAGAGGCTGTGCGGGGTAATCTTGTGCGACTGCGGTGTGGATGAGCGTGAACGCCGCCAAGCAGCTCCACAGACAGACCACTTTGTTAGGAATCCGCATCGAAGTGTCCTTGATTTACAGCCTGCCGATGTGACGCACTCTGATGAACCTGACCAAAAGAGTTCCATGCGAAACTCCTTCAGCGGCACGTTCCGCCAAGCCCGGTGTTCCGCCGCAATCACAGCGAAACACACGGAAACTCCGCACAAAACGGCTCTAGCGGTTATATCGGTCACTGAAGTTGACAATCTGTAGCGATTATTCTCAGAGTTTCGATTCTAGCGGGCTTGCTGCATATGATCGCAACTGCAAAACAGCAATGTCTTTGCGTTGCTATATGCCAGCTAAAATCGCAGTGATTTTGTCGCGAGAAATTTCTGAAGGCGTGAAGGAAGTCCGCGGCTACATGTCATCCCAGACTCCGTATTTCCCCAGGTTGCGACTGAAAGAGCGTTTTCAAGGCAAGTGCGGCGGGGGGCGGGGGTGAAGAATTCGTGATTTCGTCGCACCCATTTTTCTCTGCAAGATCACTTTCTGAATCCCTCGCCCTCGCGGAGAGGGGCGGGATCGCCAGAGATACACTTGAGAGGCGGGCAGGGGTGAGAGGGGATGAGTTGACAGTATTCAGTATGGCCTACGATCTGGTGACCCAACCGCGGTTCCTCTGACACCGTCAGTCCCAATACAGCCACAGCGAATTCCCACACCTGAGAACCGTCTGGTGGAAGCTTGCAATTCTGTTAACAACTCCCGCAAAACCACGGATATCCTGAGGTTTTCGCGAGTCGATCCAGCTCGCCATCGAAGCCCGCTGGCGTTCACACACAGGAGTTCCCACGGGAATTGCGAACTGGCGTTGATTTGGTGCGCCGTGTCCCTTGCGACACAGGTCGAGACGCTTATAATTTTTTGACCGCCACGTCCTGGAAGAGGTTGCGCGAACGTTTTAAGTACGCAGACCAAGCTTCTTACAGTGAGTTGGCGAACTTGAGGGTAACATGGGGTCTTGGATTTGGAACGTGATGCGGAACTTCGCGGAGTGGTGCCGCAATATCTGGGTGGCCGTCTATACGGTCTCCACGGGTCTCTGGGTGACGCTGCTCACTGCAGGGAAGACCTATCGCCGCAAAACCTTCACGGAAGTCTATGAATATCCGGAAGTGCCGGTACCCGTGAAGGCGCGCTATCGTGGTTTTCACCGATTTGATCTGACGACCTGCATCGGCTGCGAAAAATGCGCCGTCGCTTGCCCGGTCGACTGTATCTATATTGATAAACAGAAAAGCCCGGTCGGTAAGGGCTTCCGCGTAGATGGTTTCACCATCGACTATACCAAATGCATGTTCTGCGCTTTATGCGTTGAGCCATGCCCGGTCGACTGCATCTTCATGGGTTCGAACTTCGACCTCAGCTGCTATAGCCGCGACGGATGTATTGTGGACTACGCGAAGTTGCCGTTGCCGGTAGCGTGGGGACAGGCCACACTGAACCCGACAGCTGTCGCCGAGTCGAAGGTGCTTTATCAACCAGTATGGGTGAAGGGTGAGCCCAGCCCGTTTGAGACGACCGCTCAGTAATAAAGTCGGACGAGTTTTCGTCGTAAACGAAACTCCGCTATCACCGGAACACGAAGCTAAGTTAAACTACAGTGTAAAGTTAACGTCAAGTTAAACGGCACAACACAAGTTTCAGACGGTATGTCAAAGGAAGTTTCCCAACCGATCTTCCAGCCAAATGGTGCCATGGGGCATTTTGAACTCCAGGGTCGGGTCAAGACAGGTTGAGGAGAAATCCAAACCGTGGCCAACCTCAAAAAATACTTCAGTGTCGAAGAAGCGAACCATGCCTTACCGCTGGTGCGCTCCATCGTGGGCGATATTGTGTCGTTCTATTCCGACTTGCACGAACGACATGATCGTTTGCAGGCGGTGAAACGGCGTAATTCGGCGTCCCGGGGCAGCATGCCTCCGGAGTACAACGAAGAACTGACTCAGATGGAGGCCGATCTCCATCACGATGCGGAGAAGCTGCAGGGGTACATCTCTGAGCTACAAGCATTGGGAGTCGAGCTGAAGGATTTGTCGAAGGGTCTGGTCGATTTTCCAGGACTCGTCGAAGGACGTGAAGTCTGCCTCTGCTGGATGCTGGGCGAATCCGAAGTGGCGTTCTGGCATGAGCTGGATGCCGGGTTTACCGGTCGCCAATCCCTGATGGCCGGAACCTCGCCGGCGGGCTCGGACAGTATTGATCCGACAGCCATTTAAGACGAATTGATTGAGCCCTCCGTTCCGGATCGACCAGCGGCCCCTTACATATGGTGCCGTGTTCGAATCGAACAGATGGGCTTGTAAGTATAAAGATGCAGTGACTGGCGGGTGACCGCCCGGTTTGGTGAATTGGAAACGTCATGACGGACTTAGTCGGCCATTTTTTGCTCTTCACGCTGGTAGGCATCGCCTTCCTGCTGGCCCCGTTGCTATTGGGATGGCTGGTCCGCCCCACAAATCCGACGGCAGAAAAGCTGGCGGCTTACGAATGCGGTGAGCCGGCCATCGGCTCCAGCTATGTGCAGTTCGACATGCGATTCTATGTGGTCGCGTTGCTGTTCATCATTTTCGACGTTGAAGTCGCCTTCTTCTTCCCTTGGGCCATGATTTACGGCGGCGCCATGCAGCTGGCCGATCATCGTCTGGAGAGTGCCGCCCGAATGCAGATTTCCGAGCGGATGCTCAACGTTCCCGCCGGATCACTCCCGGTCGACCAGATCATCACTGCCGAGACTGCCTATCACTTGGGGCTCACCGGCCTGTTTGACATCCTGGTCTTCTTCGGCGTGTTGCTCGTGGGTTTTGCCTACGTTTGGAAGCGCGGCGATCTGGATTGGGTTCGAGCCATGGCTCAGGAATCACAACAACGACGCCAGGCCGCAGCTGAAGCCAGCCTGAAGGCCTAGTCCGATTCTGCGAGTCAACGACGGCAGTGAGTGGGGGCCTCCTGAGGGATGCTCGAAGCGACAAAATAGCGGAAACAACAGTCAGTATCGTCCGGGCCTGACGCACTTGGCAGGCCTGACGCAGGAACGATCAAAGAAGGACAACATGTCGCCCGCCGACATCCATCAACAATTGGTCCGCCAGTTCGGCGACAAGATTACCGGCGCCAATGTGGACGCGCTCGATCCCTGGGTCGAAGTCGCTCCAGCGGCCATCGTCGAGGTCAACACCTATTTGCGTGATGATCCGGCCCTCCAGTTTGATGCCTTGAATGACCTGTGTGGCGTCGACTACTTCGAGCCCGATGCCAAGAAGGCCGCGAAGTTTGCCCATCAGCCGCACGTCGAAGTGGTGTATCACCTCTACAGCTACACCCTCAAGCATTTCCTGAAGGTCAAAGTCAAATTGCCGCGCTGGAAGGACGACCAAGCCGGCGAATTGCCTGAGATTCCTTCCTGCTCCAAAGTGTGGTTGATCGCCGATTGGCACGAACGCGAAGCCTATGACTTGATGGGCATCACGTTTACCAATCACCCGAATCTGCGACGCATCCTCTGCCCGGAAGACTGGGAAGGGCACGCCTTGCGGAAGGATTATGAGTTCCCGCTTGAGTATCACGGCATTCGCGGGCACTAGGTGCCTTACGGAAAATTTCGGCAACCTGCGGCCTGCGGTTTCATCCCGGCCAGACATGTGCCCCATCAACCTGTTCGCGCGATTCAACGACAGAGAGTGTCATGAGCATCACTTTGGAAGATCCCCGGGTCATTGAGTTCGACGTTCGCACGGACGAAATGCTCGTCAACATGGGTCCCCAGCACCCCAGCACGCACGGCGTGTTGCGGTTGTTGCTCCGGACCGACGGCGAAGTGATCCACGAAGTGACTCCGCACATCGGCTATCTGCACCGCTGTGCCGAAAAGATCGGCGAGAATCTGACTGCACCGCAGTGGATTCCCTACACCGACCGGATGGACTATCTGGCCGGTATGAATATGAACCTGGGCCTCGCCCTGGCCGTTGAAAAGCTGATCGGGATGGAAGTCCCCGAGAAGGCCATGACGCTGCGAGTCATCATCGCCGAGCTCAACCGCATCGCCAGCCACTTGGTCGGCATGGGGGCTTATGGCCTGGATCTCGGCAGCTTCAGCCCGTTCCTGTATGCCTTCCGCGAACGTGAGATCATCCTCGATCTCTTCGAAGAAGCGTGCGGCGCACGACTCACTTATAGCTACATCACCATCGGTGGCCTGACGCACGATCTGCCGGCCTCGATCACGATTCCCTCTGGTCTGGCAGCACTCACGGGCCGTAGCCCCAACATGAAAGTTTCGTGGCTGGAAGGCCTCGAGATGTTCCTCAGCTGGCTGGAACCGCGAATCACCGAGTACCACACGCTGCTGACCGAGAACGCCATTTTCATTAAGCGCACTGCCGGAATTGGCGTGTTGTCGCGTGAAAAGGCGATCTCGTACGGTTGCACCGGACCGGTCTTGCGTGGCAGCGGCGTGGATCACGACCTGCGACGTGACGGCGAGAAAATCTACACCCGGATGTACGAAGGGTATGATTACGATGTCGTCGTGGCACCGTTCAAGAACGCACCTCCGGAAGCCATTCTGGGCGACAACTGGTGTCGGTTCTACGTCCGCATGATCGAAGTCGTGCAGTCGATCAAGCTGATTCGCCAGGCGATCAAGAAGTACGCCACGGCGGAAGGAACGACTCGTGTTCCGTACAAGATGACGACCAAGCTGCCGGTCGCCGAATCGTATTTGGAAACCGAATGTCCTCGCGGCCAGATGGGTTTCTACATCATCGGTAACGGCGAAGACAAACCGCTGCGGGCCCGAGCCAAGAGCTCCTGCTTCTGCAACCTGTCAGTCACCGCGGAACTGTGCCAAGGCTGCCTGATCGCAGATATTCCCGCGATTGTCGGCTCGCTCGATATCGTCATGGGCGAAATCGACCGTTAGATCGAGCAGGTTAGGGCGACGAGTAAATCGTGATTCAGGCGAGCCCGGCGGCGTGAGCCCCGGGATTGTTTTAGAGGCGCGGTTTTGCGAGCGGCACGGGCACCTCGATCAACCGCGGCTGTTGCGCATTGCTAGTAGGGTTTTCAATCCTGCCTGCTTGTTGAATGCTCGATATTGCGGGCTTTCCATCGCGACTAGGCCGATTCGGCCGGCCGCGTCAAAGTGCAGGCCCCAGCCGTATTTCTTGGGCAACATCGATGCTCGCAGGCAGGCCCGCGAACGGCTGAAGAACTCGTCCCACAGTTCCGTCTGGCGTGCCGCAAGTTCATCCGGGCCAAGTTCCAGGCGTTGCACGTGGGTCGCAAACAGCAGTTCCGGCTGAGTATAGAAATAGGGCTGCGCGGCCAGCAGTTCGTACTCAATTTGCGGAATGGATTTCTTGCCGCGCTGCCCGACCGGCACCACTGCGGACTCGACGGGACAATCGGGCGCCGTTCGGATTAACGTGCTGATGTAAGTTTCCATCGAATCTCTGTGTGTTCAAGTTTCTCGGCCACTCAGCGCTGGTACTCAGTCGTCAACAACGGGAGCTCAAGGAGAATCCGCCTCGGGGATCTTCTCGTTAAATCGCAAACGGTTGCCGAAGGGGTCGTGCAACTCGACGCATTTCGCGCCGTAGAACGTCGTTTCGATTTCGGGGCGCAGTCGCGGATAGTTCTTGGAAACCAGCTCCTGATGGAACTCGTCGATCCCCGACATCCAAACAAACACGGTCGATCCAGGGCAACAGTCGCCGTGATGTTCGGTTAAATGAAACATCAGGCCGGCCCGGGAGATCTGCATGTAGATCGGGAACGTGTCGCCGAAGCGATGCTCCCAGTCGACCGTAAAGCCCAAGTATTCGAGATAGAATTCGCGGGCCTTATCGACGTCGAAAATCCGCAGCAGCGGAATCGGTGCTTGAAACGCGATCGTCATTGGTCCTCTTCTCCTGCAGGCGAATCGCCCCGGGCGAGCTGCTGTTCGGCGATCAGAATCAATGACTGAACAAAACCATACAGCACAGGTAGGGTATGGTTCCGCTCAAATCAAGAACAGTGCATTTCAGATCCCGGGATCTATGCCAATCGGGCTCCCCCATCTCGACCCATCGGAAGACGCTCACCTAATATGTCCTAGATGATGATGCGATAATAATTTATAGCGATTTTGCAGGTCTTTAGGTCGACTTTCTCAGGCCACCCAAAAAACAGACCCAAGTGACTTCCACTCTGCGGAGAGCCCCGCTATTATCGGCGTCGCGGGGTGGAGCAGCCCGGTAGCTCGCGAGGCTCATAACCTCGAGGTCGTAGGTTCAAATCCTGCCCCCGCAACTTAAAGAGAACTCCCCTTCCAGGGGAGTTTTTCTTTTTATACTGACTCTCAAGTTGTCGTTCTCAATGATGACAAGTCGGAGCCGGCTGGATCGACCATCAACGTTCCCTCCGGTCTTACCTCACCGGGAAGTCGACTTCCCGACAGCGGCGGTTTCGTCGATCGCATTCGCCCGCGACCTGGGGCGCGCGTCGCCTGGATTCTCAATGTGAGATCAACGTGGGGGCCGCCCCATTGTTTGCAGCGCTCTCTCAGAGATGTCACGCACAGATGAAAATCTCATCAAGCCCCTCTTTTAACCTTGCACGATGTCATATCTGTGCGAAAGAATACTCAGGATACAGGCGAATCCTGGTTTCTGGTCCGCACCACGCTGCATCGCAGACGACTCGTGTGCGGAATTCAGAGCCTCGGAAACTCCACGTGAAGTGACCGAGAACCGCCACCCACGACTTGTCAGCTCTTTTCAAAGAAATGTGAAGAACGTCATGCAACGCCGTGTTCTACGTATTGCTTTCGCCGCGATCTTGCTGGCAGGGCTTAGTGGCTGCGTCCAAGAAACCGTGACTGGTACGAATCACATCTATACCTACGAACTGTGGGTGCCTCTTTCCACATTGCTCGCTGGCATTGTGGCAATCCCTGCCGGCTGGTTCCTGCGCGAGAAGTCGAGCCGGTTTGGCTGGGGGCTCTTGATCTTCGGCCCCATCGCTGCAATCTTTTTCGCCCCCTCACTTTTTCGAGAGCGCGCCACCGTTGACGACAGCGGGTTTACGCTGCGGTCAGGCATCTGGGGGATGACTGCTGTGCATGAGGTGAAGTTCGCGGAACTGCAGAAAGTCCGCATCACTTCCGAAGAAACTCGAGGCCGGCGCGGCGCAAAACGGACCAACTATTACTTCCTTTGTGAATGTCGTAATGGAACGAGTGCGAAAGTGCCCATGAATAACGAAGTGGTCAAAGCCGCAGGGCCATATTTCGTAACGAAGCTGGCAGAGCTGAAAATTCCGATCGTCGATGAAACGTAACCGGTATTTCAGGTGTTCGATCAAGATGCTTGGGTAGCCCAGATTCTTGAATCTGGGTGAGCGGAGCGAACAAGAGGTTGTGGCTCATTCAATTTCTGAATGTCATTTCCCCAGTCGGGTTTCCCGACTGGGGATCGTCTTCGGATGAATGAGGAGCTGGAAGAGAATCACGTCACGCCCCAGTGCATGACTTGCCTTAATCCCCTGCTGATCGCGATCAGCAACGTCTTCAGTGGTGAGCGTTTAAAATCTCAAGGAGTTGCGAACTCTCCAGAAGTGCAACCTCTTGTTCGCTACGCTCACCCAGATTCGAGAATCTGGGCTACCCATCGACAGTGTCGATTGAGGCACGCGCACGAAGTTGAAGCACCGCCGTCGCCTGCAAACACAAATCTCTTTTCATTTATCCATCCGAGGCTTGACAATTTTCAATCTTCAGATAAATATAATCACGACTGAATTGATAATAGTTAAATGCCGATCAAGTCACTCAGCGACTGATCTGCCATTCGGCAGATTCGGGATAACCAAGACCCGCGGGGCCACCACTAAGGAATCCGGAATGTTGACCGTGCGTTGTTGTCTTGGAAGTTGAGTGGGGCCTCAGCGGGCCGAGCCCGAGTGCGTGGATTTCGGGTCCTTTTCTGAACGACTTTGCCTCAGCAAGCGTTCTTCATTCTCCATCGCCTACCGTGGCAAGATCACCGGCCGACCGGCTTGACTTGTCATGCTTCCCTTGGCCAATTCGTTTTTGAAAAGCGGGTGAAACTTCGCTTGGCCGGGGGGCGAACGTTACAATCCGGGCTGTCTTGCCTTCGCAAGATCGCTGAGTTTTCTTCCATCTCAGGAGTGAACTATGTTGAACTTCAAGTCGTGGACCTTCGCCGCTCCTCTCTCCGCTCTCTTGGCCTGCAGCGCGATTTCAGCGGATGCCGCTGAGGCTTCCGGGCTGGCTGAGAAGGGCAAACCTGACATCAAGGCGGTTGGTCCGCTGGCATTCGGTCCCAATGGCGTCCTGTTCGTCGGTGACCCCAAAACTGCGACCCTGTTCGCCATCGGTGTGGAGGCGGCTTCCGCCATCCCCGCTGCCGCCGAGATCAAGCTGGAAGGCATTGACCGTACCATCGCCAGTTTGCTGGGAACCTCAGCCTCTGAAATCATCATCAACGATCTGGCCGTGCAACCGGGAACGAGCGACGTCTTCCTGAGTGTGACGCGTGGTAAGGGCCCCGATGCTCTGCCCGCCATCGTCCGCGTTGACGGCGCCGGTAAGGTCAGTGAAGTTGCGCTCGACAAGGTCGAGTACGCCAAGGTCTCGTTGAACAACGCCCCTGCGGCCGATGCCAAGGACCGACGCGGTAACTCGCTGCGGACCGAGTCGATCACCGATCTGGCTTATAGCGATGGCCGAGTGTTCGTGGCCGGTTTGTCGAACGAAGAATTCGCATCCAAACTGCGAGCGATCCCGTTCCCCTTCCAGGACGCCACTGCCGGAACGAGCGTCGAGATTTACCACGGTGCACACGGTGCGTTTGAAACCCGCTCACCCGTCCGCACCTTCGTCCCGTTCGACATCGGTGGCAAGCCCCACATTCTGGCCGCTTACACCTGCACGCCGCTCGTGAAATTTCCCCTCAGCGAACTGAAGCCGGGCGAGAAGGTTCGCGGCATCACCGTGGCGGAATTGGGTAACCGCAACAAGCCCCTCGATCTGATTGTTTATCAGAAGGATGGCCGCAGTCACTTGCTGCTCGCCAATAGTGCCCGCGGTGTATTGAAGGTCTCGACCGACAACATCGACAAGGAAGAGCCGATCACGGCGCCGGTTAAGGATACGGCCGGCCTGCATCAGGAATCGATCGCCCATCTAAAGGGTGTCGAGCAACTCGACAAACTGAACGACAAGCAAGCGGTGATCCTGGTCCACAACGAAGCCGGATTCAATTTGGAAAGCATTCCGTTGCCGTAACGTGCAGCCTGAGACAGCGCCCTGTCAGCTCCGACAGGGCGCATCAGGCATGCTCCGGAAGATGTCCAGATGCCGCCTCGGGTAGCCCATATTCGAGAATCTGGGCTACCCGTCGACTGTGTCGACGTTTCGTACAACGGTGCCCTTCTTGGGGCTTACTATCAGGAAGTCGCGATGATCACACGAACTGCGAGCTGGCGGCTGATTGTCGTGATCCTGGCGTTGGTCGCCCTGGAAATATCCGTTCCACCAACGGACTGCCGAGCCGATGAAAAACCCCGCATTGGGCTCACACCGAAAACCGCCGAACACCCCGCAACGTTTGAGGCGATTGGACTCCCCGAGGCGGAACTCGCACGGCTGAAATCTCTGGAAGGCGACGATCCGGCATTCGCCAAAATCTTCACCGTCTCCGTCGCGAACAACACGGCAGAGGCACCGGTTCCACCCGTCGGTGGCAGCTATCGCGTGGATGGAACTCGGCTGGTATTTACTCCGCGATACCCCCCTCTGGCCGGGTTGAAATATCGCGCCGTGTTACGACTGGCGGGCGGCACTCCGGTGGAACGTGAACTCGCTCTACCTAAGCCGAAAGCCGAGCCGACCGAGGTGGCTCGTGTGGAACACGTCTATCCGACAAGCGATCTGCTTCCCGAAAATCACCTGCGATTTTATATTCACTTCTCGCAGCCCATCGAACGCGGCACGGCGTATCAGCATCTGGAGTTGCTCGATGCTGCGGGTAAGCCTGTGGATTCTGCGTTCCTGGAACTCGGCGAGGAATTGTGGGATCCCAGCGGTCGACGTTTCACATTGCTGCTCGATCCCGGACGGATCAAACAGGGTCTTAAACCGCGTGAGGAATTAGGCCCCATCCTGCAGCAAGGGAAGAAGTACACGTTGGTCGTGAAGCCGGGCTGGCGTGATGTCCACGGCAAGCCGCTGGCCGCCGAACACCGCAAGCAATTCTCCGTGGGGCCGGTGATTGATGAGCCCATCGATACCAAACGTTGGAAATTTTCCAAGCCGCGAACAGGGACGACAGAACCGTTGAGCGTGCGCTTTCCGCAACCGCTCGACCGGGCGTTGCTGGAACGGACACTGTCGGTGGTTGACGGTGCCGGCCAGCTTGTCACGGGCAAGCTGATCATCGCCGATTCTGAACGCCGGTGGGAGTTCACTCCGAGTACCCCCTGGACCGCGACAGGTTATCAACTGGTGGTCGATACGGTTCTCGAAGACACCGTCGGCAACAGCATTGGCCGAGCCTTCGAAGTCGACGAACAACACCCGATTACCAGTTCGATTGCGACCGAAACCGTGCAGCTTCCGATCACCTTGACGCCCGAGCAACCCGATACGGCAAGCCGACCATAGTTCCATAGTCGTTGTTCGCTCCGCGAACATAACGCGTTCGCAGTTGCGAGCCTGAACTAACATTAAGAGTTCCCAACAGGACAGCGACTTAAGAGACAAAAGTAAGCAAACAGATAACGGAATCGTGCCACTGTTTCGCAACTGTACTCAGTTGTTAAGCAGTGCATTCCCAGCCGTCCGGGCACTGCTTAACAACCGAGTACGATTGCAAAGCAGTGGCACGACAGTACTTTGGGGAGCGATCCCAAATATCAGCTGTGACACAGCACGAATTTCGGCCGGAAACTACGACTGCGTGATGTTCGCGGAGCGAACAACGACTTTCATTCCATAACAGGAGAACGTTGATGTCCTTTGATCTCAGTTGGTGTGCGTCCTCAGCATGCCGGGCAGGCAAAATTCTCGGCGTGCTGGCGACCATCGCCTGCATGACCTCTACCGCCAATGCCGCAGATTGGCTGCAGTTTCGTGGCCCGCAGGGAAGTGGCGTCAGTGTCTCCACGTCAAAACTTCCCCAGGAAATCGGTCCCAACAGCCAGGTCATCTGGAAGGCCAATGTGCCCCCCGGCCACTCGTCACCCGTCGTGACTAAGGATCGCATCTTCCTCACCGCCGCCCGGGACAAAGAACTCCTGACAATGGGGCTCGATCGGCTCAGCGGTAAGGTCCTGTGGGAAGCGGCCGCTCCCTATGAGACACTGGAAAAAATCCACCGTACTGGCAGCTTCGCGCAGTCCACGCCGGCGACCGACGGTGAGATCGTCGTTAGCTTTTTTGGTTCGAGCGGACTGCATGCCTACGATCGCACCGGCAAACCGCTGTGGAGCCATCGCATGGGGCCGTTCAAGAACGATTTTGGCGCGGGGAGTTCGCCCATCATCGTCGATGACTCGGTGATTCTGGTTGAAGACCACGACGTCGATTCGTTTATCGCCGCGTATGACAAGCGAACGGGCAAGCTCAAGTGGCGGACCGATCGCTCGGAGTTCCTCCGCAACTATGCGACTCCGGTCGTGTGGGAAGTGAATGGCAAGAAGGAAATCGTGGTCTCCGCCACGTTGCGAATTGTGGGGTACGACTTCGAAACCGGCCAGGAAAAATGGACGGTGACCGGTGTCGCCCGGATCATCAACATGACCCCGGTCATCGGTCCGGATAACACGCTGTATGCCGCATGTTTTTCGCCAGGTGCCGAAGGGGAAGATCGCATCGTCCCGCCGTCAGTAGAAGATCTCTTCGCCAGTGATACCGATAAGAACGGCAGCCTCGACGAGAACGAGTTTCCCGACAATCCGTTGAAGAAGCGATTCAGCCAGATCGACCGGAATAAAGACGGCCAGATCACTCCCGAAGAATACCGAGCCGTCAGTCGGGCTCTGGGTGAGGGCCGCAATGTCGTGGTGGCTGTTAAGCCGGGCGGAACGGGTGACATTACCAAGACGCACGTCAAATGGGAGTACACACGACAGATCCCATACTGCCCGTCACCGCTGCTCTATAACGGCGTGTTGTTCATGGTGAAAGACGGCGGCATCTTGACGTCGTTGGACGCTGAGACCGGCAAGGTCATTAAGCAGGGGCGCCTGAAGTCGACGGGGGGCTTCTATGCGTCACCCGTGGCCGGCGATGGCAAGCTCTACCTACTGAGCCAAGAGGGGGACTTGTCCGTAGTGTCGGCGGAAGGCAAGTGGGAAGAGCTTTCCTCGACGAAGTTCGACGCCGACGGACACGGCACACCGGCCATTGTAAACGGTCGCATTTACGCGCGTTTGGGCAGCCAGCTGTATTGCTTCGGCATCCCCGATCAGACCGCGTCGTTGACGAAATAAGGTGATTTCTCTGCTCGTAGCCTGAGGCCATGAAAGATTATGGGAGGGTGAGGATCCTGCCGAACCGCTCAGTCTACCGGGAGTCGCAAGACCAAGTGGTTCGGCAGGAGCCTCACCCTCCCAACGATTCGAAACACCAAGAGATTGAGATCTCTTGGTGTTTAGCCACGTTTTACGGCTTAATTGCACGCTGCAGCAGATTGCTGGTGATCTGCTGCACGCGTTCATCGGGACCATGTGGCCGAGTCCAATGCGACCATGGCAGCACGTGTCCCGGGGGACTGCTGAGTCCTTGCGACCAGAAGATCGTCGAGGCGTTGAACACGAAGTTGTTCTTCGGGCCGGGGTAAATCGTAGCCGTCCATTTCTGAGGCCGCACGCCGCCGACTAACGCCGTTCCGCCCGCCACAATCTCCAAGCCGGGAATCTCTGGGGGATCTCCGTGGTACTCCCAACCGACCAGGCCGGGGATATGTTCTCCCGCCTGGACTCCGGTCCCGGCAAACATCCAATGGTCGGGTTTGGTAATCACCCAATCGGCACCGCCATTCACCGGTTCAACATTTCGTGAGCCAATTAAAAAACCTTCGTCGGGTCCGCGTTCGGGGAAAGGCCCGTTGTCGCGTTCCCGTTCTTCGGCGTATTTATACTTGCCGCCGTAAGGGCCACCGCGAAACATAATACGACGCGGCCGGCCATCGCTACTGTCTCGAAGTGGCGTCACCCAGCAAACCGAATTGCCGGATAAGAACAGCACCGACACACCCGAGTCGCGCAGCTTCACGACGCTGTTGTATTGGCGAATATCCCAGTATTCGTCATGCCCGACACTAATCAGGCACTTCGTTTTGAGTGCCCGATCGGGACTTACTAAATCACTATTCGCACAATAGCTGACATCGTAGCCGTGCTGTTCCAGGTAGTAGGCCAGCGGGAATTCAAACGGCAGAAACTCACCCGAACCGACCGACAGCGGGTCATTCACCACGCTGGTGTGCTGAGCATATCGCCCATAAGGACGATCAAAACTCACATCGGCCCAGGGACCCTGTACCCCCTTCGGATGAGTGTAGACCGAGTAAATGCTCGGCCACTGATTGTAAGCCTGCCAGGTGTTGTCCGAGCACTGAAACAGCACATCTGCCGGTCGATCGTCGCGCACGATGAAGATCACGTAGCTCTGCCAGGCGGCGACGTTTTCGTCGGGCGGAATCGTCGTCAGCCGGCCGAGATACACTCCGCTGGGCCAGTCGGCGGGGATGGTCAATTGTGTCGAAGGTTTCCAGCGGCATTCATGCAGGTTCTTAGCTCCGATTTCAGGCACCGGTTGCGTTTCACCTTCCAGCGGTCCGACCTTCGTCATCAACCGAGCCCCGCGGCCACCGTAGTAACCCATGCGGAAGATCTCGATCTGAAACGGCCGGGCCGGCTTCGTCGACACCATAATGTCGATGGTCTCGCCAGCCGCCACGCTTTGCTTCGAGCAGTACCCCTCGATGAGCGAACTGCGAACGCCATTCACCTCGTCCAGTTTGACCTTGGTCAGCTGCCAGTCACGGGCCCCAGGCTTCGCGTTTTCCTTGCGAATCAGGTCGGGATCGCGATCTGCGGTCCAACCTGGAGAGCCTCCTAGAAAAACTTCCACCAACAGCAAGCAAGTCAGTAACCGAACCATTGAGAACTCCCAGGACGAGATGATTTTAAACTCAAACAAGCTCGAAGTGTCGACGAGTCAATTCGGATTTTTTTAAACCACGAATTACACTAATTACACGAATAAAGAAAAATCCGACAGCGTCTGTTATATGGCACTCAGTTTGTGAGCGGCACGGCGCTAGCCGCCGGCTTTAAAATGTGTTGATAGACAAAGCACCGGTGGCTAGCGCCATTCCGCTCACAATACAAGTGCCATTGAGATTATGTCGCTGGACTAGCTCACGCAGTTCGTTTCTGGGTTGTACTAAACAACCTTAAATCCCGCTGCCGTCTTCGTGGCGATGCGGAAATTGTTGATCCATTTCCAGAGCGGGCAGCTTGTCAGCCATCCGTCCGACGATCCGAGCTGGCACGCCGGCCACGGTGCTGTGCGCGGGCACCGGGTCCAACACCACGCTGCCGGCACCGACCTTGGCTCCTTGGCCGATTTCGATGTTCCCCAGCACCTTGGCTCCAGCTCCCAGCAACACGCCGCGGCGGACCTTGGGATGGCGATCGCCCGAATCCTTGCCGGTTCCCCCGAGGGTGACCTCGTGCAGGATTGAAACGTCGTCTTCAATGACTGACGTTTCCCCGATGACAATTCCGGTCCCATGATCCATCAGCACGCCCGAACCAATCTTCGCCGCGGGATGAATATCGACGCCGAAGACTTCGGAGATGCGGTTCTGGAAATGCACGGCCAGCAACTGTCGCTCATGAGCCCACAACCAATGGGCTACGCGATACGACTGCAGGGCTTGAAAACCCTTGAAAAACAAGAAGGGAATCAGGAACCCGCGTGAGGCCGGGTCACGGTCCCGGATGGCTCGTAGGTCATTCCGGATGGATTCCCCCACCGACGGACACGAGGTATAAGCTTGATCAAACAGCGAACGCATCAACGAAGGATTCACACCACCGGTCCCCAGCTTCGACGCCAGCAGCTGTGCCAGAGCATCTTCCAGCCGGCGGTTTTTCAGAACGGTTTCCGTCAAAAACTGCCGCAAAAAGGGATCACGTTCCTCTTCGGACCAGGCTTCTGCACGAATCGCCGTCCAGATTGGGTCACAGTGCTGGGCTTGAACACTATTTGAAGGCATTAGAAATCATCGTCTCCACTGAGCAAACACGCGAACCAACTCGGTAATACCAACTCCTGACCGTTTACCAGACTATCGCTCACCCGTCCGGCTGTCGACTGTGCCGCGATTTGACGCAGCCGGAGAAACCGCGATCGATTCTGATCAGTTCGGGCAGAACAATTCCGCCGTCTGGATTATCATGTCTCCTCGTGACGTCATGCAGGCCAATCCTTTTCTTTCATGCTGGACAATCACTCGACCATGGAACCACGCATCAGCCTGATTACTCTGGGCGTTCAGGATCTGGAACGCTCGTTGGTGTTCTATCGCGACGGCCTGGGCTTTCCGACGACTTGGACGGCCGATAAAGGGGTGATCTTTTTCCAGACCAGCGGAGTCCGCCTGGCACTGTATTCCTACGAATCCCAGGCGAAGGACATTTCCGACGACTTCCTGATGCCGAAGTCGAAGTTCGGCGGGATTACTCTGGCGCACAATGTCCGCGAACAACCCGAAGTCGACGCGATTTTAAACCGGGCGGCAGCGGCCGGAGGCAAGATCGAAAGAGCAGGGCATACGGCCGTCTGGGGCGGGTATGTCGGTTACTTTTCGGATCCCGACGGCTACTTGTGGGAAATTGCCTGGGGCGCGTTCCCATTTCTCGCCGACGGCAGCTTAGATATTCCGTGATGGCTGAGTTGCACGTCTCTTTGCCAGGAGATGAGGCACCGCAGAATACGGAATTGGAGATGACCACAACCCGATTGGTCACCTGAAAATCTTCCTCAGTCCCTATCGGGACTTTATCGTTGTCATATCCACACCGTGCATCATGACAATACAACACGACAATTTCACCCAATGCCTGAGGCCACAGACGTTCGAAAACGACGGTGTTTTCTCCAGCTAATCCGTCGATTTTCGTCGTTCGTGGGCGCTGCGTTCGGGGACTGTTAAAAATCCCCAGTTGAGGGCTTCGTCCTGGCGGTATTGTTTTCCTAGCGTCAGGGCCGTGACCGCTTTTGCCATCTCATAACCGAGATAAAAGGCGTGCGAGGCGTCTAACGCTGTCGGCAATTGGTCGAACATTTCAAAGGGATCGCTGCCGTGCCAATAGCCGTCGCGGTTCAGCATGTGCAGCTCACCCCGCTCGACGAAGATGCGGAAGTTGGAATCCTTAATGTGGGTCGCCAGGTCGGCCAGGGCTTCGGGGCCCATGTCGCTGAGCCGCACATCACGCAGCATGACCAGGCTGGAATTCACGTGTTTCGGCAGTACGCGATGTTCTACGCTATGCCGCACCAACTGCCGCGCCAGATCGAACTCCTTCACCGCCGAACGGCACCAGTTGATGACTTCCGTCGTCAGGATACTACCGATCCGTTGCTCCTGACAAAAACCAGCCAGCAGTAGATTAATACCGGTCGAATCGGCTTCACTGAGCTCCGTCAGGTTACCGACCCCCATCATCATGGGAATGTCAGGGTATTCGCGGCGGATCGTCAAATAGCGGCCGAGAGACTCGGCAAATCCAAACCCGATGGGTTCCAGAACCGGATCGAGGCGGAACCGACAGCCAGCCGACTGCAGCACCGCAACGGTCTCGCGCAAGGTCGATAAATCGTGTGGATCGTCAGGGATGACCACCAATTCGGCGGGCAGGTGTTTCGCCCATTCCAGATTCGAGCTGTTACAACTGAGGACCAGTTCAGCCCCTGCGTTGACCGCGTCTTCGACCTCGGCTTGATCGAAGCTGTCGATCGAGACGCGAAACCCTTCCGCCCGCAAGCGTCGCGTCATCTCCCCGGCACGGCTCCAGGTTTCCCCCGGAACGCAGCCCAGATCGATCAAGTCGGCACCGCTACGGCGATAGGCTTCCGCCTGTGCCAGCAGCTGCACGTCGCTCAACCGCGGAGCGTGATTGATCTCGGCCAGGATATCGATGTCGTAGCGTCCGTAGTCCACGGGGGCCGTCTTCCGTTTGCCAAAATGATCGGGAAGGTCATGCAAATCTTTAGGTCCACGCTCCACAGGCGTCGCGTACTTTTCCTGCAGGGGCTGTAATTCACCACGACACCAGCCAGGCAGGATGACGCGATCAAAGCCAGGGCGAACCTGTAATTTCCGCGAGACCCAGTCCACATGCATCAACGCCGCCACGCTGATTCCCAGCACTTCGACCTCATAGTCGAAATGGGCTTTTTGACTGAGCGATTCCAGCACTCGCCGTAAAGAAAATTCCGCCAGCCGCCCGGTCACGAAGAGGATTTTCTCTCGCGGTCGAGGTTCTGCAGTGATGGACGGCGGGGAGTTCAAACGAGGCCTTCAACGAATCTGGGGCAGGGGGCTTTCTTTCGTTCTTTCGATTTCGACATTCTGGCCCTATTGAATCCACTTCTTGGGGAACCCCGTCAGCGCATGGCCCGTAGGTGGCTTCCACAGCACGACTTCGTCGATGTGGTGTGCCAATTCGAGGTCTTTTGCGGTGAGGCCGTGGACGCGGTGTGTTTGCAGTTTCACGGTGACTTGGGCATATCCCACGATTAAATCGGGATGATGCCAGCCCGCTTCCGCCACCAAGGCGATGGCGTTCACCAGCAAAATCGAATGCGTCCACCCCGGCGTTGCAAACGTCCGTCGCAGCCAGCCGTCGCGGATTTCCCAGCCGGGAAGGGACTGCAACGCCGTCGTGAGTTCCGCCTCGGTCAGGACGATGTCTTCAGGCGTGGACATGATGGAAGTCTCGGGACGAGTGGTCAAAGTGTGTTTCTGTTACTGATGATTCTACAATAAGCCGGACAGAGAGGTAGAGAGTTGTCGGCGGATCAGCGTCACCAATGAGAAGAGGGAACCGGGAATGTTCAATCCGCGGCGCATCGGACTCGTTTGGGGACTGGGGGGGCTGCTGCTGATGGCGGCAGGTGCTCTGCTGGCCGCGGAACCTCCCACCAAAGGAGGTTACCGCGAGGCATTGGAACGCCAGCAACATCTCGCCGAACAAAAACAACTCTCTGTGATTCCCGGCCGGCCGGGGATTGGTGATGCGCCGACATGGCTGTTCTTTACCCCGGAAATCCGGGCCGTGCTGAGTCCCCCATTCTGGGGCGACAAGGCGGTGGCCGTCAGCCGTTCGTCCAATCCGAAATATGCCGATCCGCTGGCACCGATCCTCGATTTTCATTCGCAATTGAAGAGTGCCGGAATCGAACTGTGGATCGCTCCGGTTCCGGCCAAAGTTGCCGTCTATCCGCAGCAATGTGTTGCCGACGGGATATTGCCCAGCAAGGAGCGGATCGATCGCTCGCATGAAGAATTTTACCGACTGTTGCAGACCCAAGGTGTCACCGTCGTGGATCTGACGGCTCCGTTTCGGGAGCCCAAATGGGACGATGGGGCGTGGCAGTCTCGTTTATTTTGTGCCACCGATTCCCATTGGTCGGGGGCCGGAGTTCAACTGGCGGCGGCGACGTTTGCCCCGCGAATCAAGACGCTCGACTGGTACCCGTCGGTCGCGAAAACCAAGTTCCAAACAGAACCTTATGCAACGGAAATCACAGGGGATCTCGCCAAGCTTCTCAACGAGAAGAATCCGGTGCGGGAAAAGCTGGCACTCACACGGGTGTTTCACACGGTGGAGGGCAAATCACTGCCCGTTGCGGATGATCCGCAGAGTCCGATTTTGCTACTCGGAGACAGCCATACGCTGATTTTTCACGACCCCACGTTGTACGCCGAAGGCTGTGGATTGGCCGATCATCTGGCCGAGCAATTGGGGATTCGCCTGGATGTGATCGGTGTCCGCGGCTCGGGGGCCAACGCGGCCAGATTAAACTGGCGACGGCGGGCGGAGCCGCTGGCCGGGAAGAAGCTGGTGATCTGGTGTTTTTCCATGCGAGAATTCACCGAGAACACCGACGGCTGGCGCGTGATTCCGATGACCAAACGTTAGATCGCCACGACATGGGCTGAGTGACGTTTAGTTGAAAGACGAAGAGAAGATCTCACACAAAGGCGCGAAGGCGCAAAAGTTCTAAGAAGCCCCTAACAATACCTTCAGTGCTCAACGGGGCAATTGAAACAATTCATGAGATTTGAAACCACGAATCACACAAATGACACGAATAAACGACAGGGAGACTAATTCTCAATTCCTTATTCGTGTGATTTGTGTCATTCGTGGTTTCACCTCTTTTTTCACTGCCAACTCAGCTTCACCGTGGGCAATTTCTCAGTTTTGTTAGGCGCTTTAAGAACAAGGTTCTTACTTTGCGCCTTCGGGCCTTTGCGTGAGAATTTTCCCAAAGCCATCACACGGTTCAAGAACCAGCGATTCCCGGTTGAGGCCGCGGCTTGACGCGGACGATCGACGAAATATCTTCCATCGAGAAGGGGCCTTCTGATGTCGTGCGGCCACCGGATGGATCGCGACACAGGACGACCAACTGGCCTTGTTCGCTTTGCCGAGCGTCCGGGAATCCTGTCACTTGGCGGCCGTTTTTCAACGTCACCGTGATGGCGGAGGATTCATCAATGCCGTTCATTTCGGGATGCACGAGCTCGGGGAAGCGTCCCCAGGCCCAGGCCCACAGCGATTTCTCGGGGGAGACTCGACCGGCGATGTCGCCCCAATCCAATTCGGCAAGACGCAACGCGGTGCGCGGGGCCGTTTGACACCAGGGTTTCAGCACATCCGCGATCCATGCCTTACGCGAGGCAACCAGGGCATCAAAATCTGGCGGGACCGAAGAAGCTGACATAGGATGTTGATTCTGTTGCTGGCCGAAGAAACTGCGTGGTCCGAAATCCCATATTGCGGACGACACCGAATCTCAAAAGGGTCACGATGTTGGGGTTGGAATCCACAACGTAAACACCATCGGCAGAGAACCTGTCTTCACGATAGCTTGAATTGCCTACGCCCTCTAAGTTATCCGCTGGCGCACTTGGCTCCTAGACCACCGGCTCTGCTTTGAACTCCCAACTCGCGAGTTTTCCGTGCCCGGCGAGATACAGCGCATCGGCCGTTTCATTGAGGACAAACGCGTGGACATGGGCGGAAGACTTCTCTTGCTTCATAAGCTTGCCGTCGGCGACGCCATAGAAGTTGATGAAACCGCTGTGATCACCTCCCGCTCCCACAACCCATTGTCCCTGAGGATCAAAGGCCAGGCACTCGATCAATCCCTTCATCTTATCATCTTGAATTTCGTGCACCTTCTTGTTTTCACGCCAGTCAAAAATTTCCAGCCGTGACGGTCCATCGAGATGATCGATGTTTCCGATCTTGCCAATCCCTCCGGCGGCGACCAGCTTGTTGTCGGGCGAGAAGGCGACACTGCGAATGCCGCCGATGGAATGTCGTCGGTGAGTTGGATCCCACGTATAGAGACCGGGGGCTTCGACCGATCCCAGCTTCTTTCCGGTTGCCAATTCCCAAATCACGACATGGCCGACTTTATCACCCGTGACCAATAACGTGCTGTCGGCGGATGTTTTGCAGGCAAACAGCATGCTGGGGTAGTGGTGCGGCGTCAGCAATTGGTGATCGCTGAGGGTGTGGAGTAATTCTCCGGTCTCGGCATTCCAAACCTTGGCCAGCATATCGTCAGCCACGCTGATGACGTATTTTCCGTCGGGTGTTGCCGTGACGTTACGAATCCATTTGCCGTGCGCGTTCTCGACCATCTTGATGACCTGCCGCGTCTCGGCATCCCACCAGATCAGTCGGCAATCATACCCCCCGGAAACCACATGTTTTCCGGCCAGAACGACGCCGGAAACGTAGCTCGTATGCCCGTCCATTGCTTCCGATTGCGGCTTCTCTTCAGAGAAATCGACGTGATACACCTTGCCGTCGGAAGCTCCGTAGAAAGCCCGGCTGGTCTGGGGCACTTTGGCGATTGAGAAACAAATCTCAGGCCGCCCTAATTCCTTAACCAGCTTCAACTTTTGTGGATCTGCGGACATACGAATTCCCTTTTCTCCGGTTTCGGGCGATCTCGTTATTCGTGGCTAGTACCGGCGAGTGCATTTCCGTGGTTTTGAGGAGCCGCACTCGCGGGGGCTGCGGGCGAGTCTTGCCGAGCATTCGTTGCCTGCATCCTACCACACGGCGACCTTGATTTCGACGTCTGCTTATGTGTTGGCCGATTCGCAACAGGAAATCGCCACTAGAAAATCCGCTTCCGGCAGGCGCCAATCGACCTCGCTGCATCTGGATTTCTTTCGGAGCACGAATTCGGATAGAATCCACGCTGGAAACTCCACCTGGAGTCCAGTTGCCGAGCGGTCCGGGCCATGGACAGTGTGTCGATGTGACGAGCCGCCAGACTTTTTCTGCCAGTGGGTGAATTTGGCGCTGACGGTGAGTGTGCTTCGCACTCCTGGCGTGCCAGACCAATCCGAGGCCCTTGCACGATTTGTTGGAGTTCGACAATGCCTTTGGTTCCGATGCGATTGGTTCTGGATCACGCTGCTGCTAACAGCTACGGCGTGGCAGCCTTGAATGTCAATAATATGGAACAGATCCAGGCCATCATGGAAGCGGCCCGGGAAACTGATTCCCCCGTCATCATTCAGGCCTCGCGCGGGGCACGCAGCTATGCTCAAGAAAACTACCTGCGGCATTTGATGCTGGCTGCTGCGGAACTCTATCCCGAGCTGCCCGTCGTCATGCACCAGGATCACGGCAACTCGCCGGACACCTGCTTCAGCGCCATTCGCAACGGCTTCACCTCCGTCATGATGGACGGCTCGTTGCTGGCTGATGCCAAGTCACCGGCTCCGTACGAATACAACGTCAAGGTGACGCGTGAAGTCGTTCAGGTCGCACATGCTCTGAACGTGTCGGTCGAAGGCGAAGTCGGTTGCCTGGGCACCGTCGGGCAGCCCAAGCATGACGCCCCCAAGGTTGTCAGCACCGAACCGCACGATGCCGATTTGGAACAAGAACCCGAACCGGAAATGGCGCACCTGACCGATCCCGAAGAAGCCGAACGCTTCGTTGCGGAAACGCAAGTCGACGCCTTGGCCGTCGCCATCGGCACCAGCCACGGCGCCTACAAGTTCACCGCTCAGCCCACCGGCGAAGTGTTGAAGATGACCTTGATTGAAGAAATTCACCGCCGCCTGCCCAACACGCACCTCGTGATGCATGGTAGCTCGTCAGTTCCCCAAGAACTGCAGGACATCATCAACAAGAATGGTGGCAAGATCCATCAGACGTGGGGCGTGCCGGTCGAAGAAATTCAGCGCGGCATCAAGCACGGTGTGCGTAAAATCAATGTGGATACGGACAATCGTCTGGCCATGACCGCCGCCATTCGCGAAGTGTTCATGAAGTCGCCGGAAAAATTCGATCCGCGCGACTATCTGAAGCCCGCTCGTGAATCCATGAAGAAGATTTGTATTGCTCGCATGATCGCCTTCGGTCAAGCCGGCAATGCCAGCAAGATGCGTGCTGCGAAGTTATTCTAGTCGGCGTCACGTTGCGATTGGAATGCACGTAGCTCGTCTCTCGGAGTCGGGCTACGTCCTATCGTTTTAATTAGCCTTTCCAGCCATCAAGCCGTCGTCTGGGAGGGTGAGGCTCCTGCCGAACCGCTCAGTTTGCTGAGATTCACTACACCAAACGGTTCGGCAGGAGCCTCACCCTCCCATCAGCGATCGTTCAGTCTCCAAGGATGACGAGCATGCGTCCCACAGCCTTCGTACTGGGAATGGTTTTGGCCTTCGCGAGCATGTCGTTATCCAGAGTGTCTGCGGCTCCTCCGACGGCGGAACAAGAAGCCAAAGAGGAGCAGGCTTTTCAACAAGCCACGGCTCTGGTTGCTCCGTCTGTGGTTAAGATTGAAACGGTCGGTGGCCTGGACCGCGTGTCGGGGCAACTGGCGGCGACGGGCCCTACGACCGGTGTGATTGTCGGCGCTGATGGCTGGGTCATTTCCAGCGCGTTCAACTTCGTCGCACAGCCCGAACAAGTTCTCGTGACCCTTGCCGATGGACGTCGTCTGGCGGCGAAGCTCGTCGCGACCGATCGCTCGAAGATGGTGACGCTGCTGAAGGTCGACGAGCAAAACCTTCCCGTTGCGCAACCCGCCACCGCGGAATCGATGCGTGTCGGTCAATGGGCGATTGCTCTCGGCCGGACTCTCGAGGGGGATTCGCCCAGTGTGTCGGTGGGGATCATCAGCGCCCTGAATCGCATCTGGGGTAAGGCCATCCAAACCGATGCTAAAGTCTCACCGATCAACTACGGCGGGCCCTTGATCAACATTGAGGGGCAGGTGCTGGGAATTCTGGTCCCGCTGGCCGCACAAGGCAAAGATGATGCCGTCGCGGGCATTGAGTGGTATGACTCGGGAATCGGATTTGCCATTCCTCTGACCGACGTCCTGAGTACTCTGGATCGTTTGAAACAAGGTCACGATCTGCTACCGGGCCTGCTCGGGGTCACCTTTAAAAGCCAGGACGAATTTGCCGGGGAAGCGACGCTCGACCGCGTTCGCTATGGTTCGCCAGCCCAGCAGGCCGGGCTGAAAACGGGTGACACGATCATCCAGATTGGCGACAAGAAGATCACCCGGATTGCTCAGTTTCGGCAGATCATGGGGACCAAGTATGCGGACGATAAAATTGTCGTGGTGGCCAAACGGGGCGAGCAATCGATTACGGCCAATGTGACGCTGATTGGCGAACTGATTCCCTATGAATTTCCCTTCCTGGGCATTCTGCCGCAGCGCATCGATTCGACACTGCCGGTAGAGCAGGGGACAAAAATTCGTTCGGTCTGGAGCAATTCGCCGGCGGCTCAAGCCGGACTGAAGCCCGGGGATCTGATCGTGCGAATCGAAGACCACGCGGTCACCGACAGCATCAGTCTCCGCGACCGCATCAGCCGTGTTCGCCCTGGTGATTCCGTGGCGCTAACCGTCCAAACGGGCACCGCAGAGCCGCGTAAGGTCACCGTTAAGTTGGGGAGTATCCCGGACACGTTGCCCGCCGAACTATCTCCCTCATTGATTCCTCCCACGACCAAACCAGACCAGCCTGCAGCCGAAGAGGGTGAGAAAAAGCTCGCCACCGGTTTGGTGGTTGAAACGTTCCCCGGACACGATCAAAGCTACTGGGCCTATGTTCCGAGGGACTATAACCCCACGGCACAATATGGCCTGATCGTCTGGCTGCATCCCCCGGGAAATGCCCATGAGGCGACCGTGCTGAAGGCCTGGCGCGGACATTGCGAAGAGCGGGGCATCATCCTGCTGGCGCCGAAGGCCAAAGCCACCGCCGGTTGGACCGCTAACGAGGCGGACTTTGTTAAGGAGTTGACGGACGACTTCCTCAAACGCTATTCCATCGACCGTCGCCGGATTGTCCTGCATAGCATGGGAGCGAGCGGTAACCTGGCCTACGCCTTGGCCTTCAAGTACCGTGAGATTTATCGCGCTGTTTTGAACATTCAAACCGTGCTCCGACTGCCGCCCCCCGACAATGAGCCCGAGTTCCCGCTGCAATTGTTCTTGGCAGGAATCGAGAAATCGCCGTTGCATTCGGGGGTGAAGGCCAATGCCGAGGCACTTCAAAAACTCAAATTCCCCGTCGTCTACCGCCTGCTGTCCGGCGAGGTCGCCGAATATCCTGCAGAAGCCGCAGTCGCCGAGTTCGCTCGCTGGCTGGATGTACTGGATCGGATTTAGAGCGACATCGTGCTGGTTGCTTTCGGTAGGGCAGGGCTACATAAAGACCGTCAGGCCGGTCATAGCGACAACGAGTGGATTAGGATTTGTTAACCACAAATTACACTAATCACACGAATATCAATTGCGAATGATTTCCAAGCCCCAACCGGGGTGTTCTAGGCCAGTCTTGGGCTGGAGTGGTTTGTCAAGCGTAGTCGTTCGAATGATTGGGTAGCCCAGATTCTCGAATCTGGGTGAGCGGAGCGAACAAGAGGTTGCGGCTCCTTCAGCGTTCCGATTGTCATTCCCAGAGACGCGTTTCCCGGGGGCCGGCCTTTCAACGATGGTCTCGATGTGGCGACCACAACGACGGCGTCGATTGTGGATCATGCTCCCCTCTCCCCGGAAATGCCAGGGCGAGGGGAGATGAATCGGTCGGTTCGAACGCGTCTTCCCAATTGACAGCGGTCCTCGGTTCCTCCGGCTCGAAAACGTCTTTAAAAGATGAGCGCAGTGAGAAAATTGAGTCGCTGGCTTCTCCTAAGAGTTTGAAGCAGGAGCTGATTCTCAAAAAACGGCAACCTCTTGTTCGCTGCGCTCACCCAGATTCGAGAATCTGGGCTACCCAATCGCCTACATGTGTCTTCTGCTTGTGAAGCGAACACAACCACTTTCAATGCCAACAGCCCGGTGACGAATGGCTTCGTCACCGGGCTGTTGGGTTTCTTATGGTCTCTGTCCGCAAGGACTAGAGCGTGACATTGATCACGGTCGTCACCGGAGTGCTGGTGGCACCCTTACCGTCGCTCAGCGTTACACTGAGCGTTCGCGGGGTCGGTGAGACCTTCGCCTTGGGGGTGCCGAAGGTAATATTCTTCAGCAACGCCGTTGTGGCGGCCGCCGACGCACTGCCGTTGAGGGTAATCACCAGAGGTGCTCCCTTCGTGCCGCCGGAGAAGGTTCCGATCACCACACCACCGTAAGTGATATTCTTGCCCTTGAGTCCGATCAGGCCGGCCCCCTTACCCTGGTTTCGAATCGCCAGTTTATCTTTCGAAGAAATCTGGCTGAGATTCGAAACCGTAATCGTGCCACCATTGAAGTTCTGATTGTCCGGATCAGTGACTGTCAAAGTGTTCGGCGAACCGAACGCGGCGACTGTGGCTCCCTTCGTGCTGGCAATCGGGGCCGGATTCGAGTTCCCCGAGCCCGTGTAAGTGATGACCGGAGCATCATTCACATTGATCACATTGATTCCGACGATCTTCGTGTCGGTCTTCGGAACGTTGGCACCAGCTGAGTGCCCCAGATCGTTGGCCAGGACCGTCAGCGAGTCGGAACCGGAGTAGTCTGTATAGGCTCGATAGACTACACCGTTCAAACTCGCCAGAGTCGCATTGATTTCCGCGATCGAGCCAGTGAGAGTCACTTGGTTCGTACCGTTATTCGCAATGTCACTGACACCTAATCCGTTGGCCGCGTCAGTGCGGATCACCAACGTACCATGTGCTGCACTCAGCGTCACGGCAATCGAAGCCGCACCTGCATCGGGGTCCGACACCGAGATCCCGGTGATCGTCAAATTCGTATCTTCATTGACCGATAGGGCAACCGTGGGCATGGAGACAACCGGCGGAGCGTTGTCGTCATTCCGGATCGTTCCCTGGGCCTGCCCCTGACCGACAGGAATCGTGCCGTTCACCGGATTGGTGAGGTTCACGAAGAAGATTTCATCGGGTTCAACCGTCAAGTCACCCGTCACCAAGATCTGAATCTTCACTTCGTCAATATTAGCGCCGAAACTTACGGTTCCATTCTTGGCCAAGTAATCCAACCCTGCAGTGGCGGTCCCATTGCTGGTGGAGTAGTTCACGGAGCTGGGGAAAGTCAGCGATCCGGTACGCTTCACCACAAACTCGATTATTGTGGGGCCGGAATCCCCTTCATTTATGCTGACGTTTTGGATGCTGAAGGTCGGTGGGAAGTCGTCGTTAACGATAGTTCCCTTACCGGCCGTACGCCCGATGTTGACGTTGGCTCCGGGACTCAGGTTTACATAGAACTCTTCGTCGGACTCCACGTTCAAATCACCCTTGACGTTCACTGTAATCGTCTTGGTGGTTTCTCCAGGATTGAAGGTGACCGTCCCCGTTGCCGCGTCGAAATCCGATCCGCTTTGAGCGGTAAACGACCCCGTTGCGTAATTCACGGTGACCGGCACGGCACTGGGGGCCAGCAGAGTCAACGTAAAGACGAACGGCGTCACAGCGTCCCCTTCGTCTTGGGGCACATCGTTAATGAACACCGTGGGCACGGGGTCGTCGTTCTCGATGGTCACTGTCCGCTGGATCGTCGAGGTATTGGACGTCGCATTCACGATGTTGAAGAGCTCAACTACAAAGTTTTCGAACAACTCGTAGGTGGCATCTCCATTGATCGTGATGGTAATAGTCTGGCTGGTTTCGCCGGGCTGGAAGGTCAAAGTCCCTTGCTGAGCATTGAAATCGCTCTCGCCAATACCGGTGCCTGTGCTGACTGCCGTACCATCGATGGTGCGGTAGCCCATGGTCACTTCTTTGCCGCTGGCCGATGACAAATTCACGGTCAGTGTCGCTTGCGTGGAACCAACTTGGCCCTCGTTCAACGTCAAGCCATTGAAGATCACTGACGGAGGATTGTCGGTGTCGGTAATTGTGGCTACCGGATTATTCCCCAAGAACGTCGCGAAGGTGGGGTTCGACAGTTGCAAGGTGAACGTTTCATCGTCCTCATTCACCAGATCGCCGATGACCGGCACCGAGATGGTGACCACAGTCTGATTCGGCTGGAATGTTGCGGTGCCGAATGTCGTGACATAATCCGAACCGGCGGTCGCGGTGCCAGGAACTGTGGTGTAATCAATTGTTACCGGAACACCAATCGGTGCCGACAACGTCAGAGTGAACACGGCATTCTTGGTCCCCGAATTCCCTTCCACAATCGTCACGTCGGAAGAGGTAATGGTCCGTAACTGATCGTCGTTCTTAATGGTTCCCACGACGATCGGGGTGATCAGCGGAGGTTGGTTAGGCCCTGGTTGGGCATAAGACAGCTGTAGGAAGAAGGTCTCGTCCAATTCGGCGGCATAGTCCCCGAGAATCGGAACACTGATGGTCCGGGAAGTCACACCACCGGTGAAGACCAACTGCCCGCTCACGTCGGTGTAGTCCACTCCCGCCGTCGCGGTTCCGGCAGACGTACTGTAATTCACAATCAGATTCTGGGAACCGACAGGGGCATTGACCGTGAACACCATATAGGTGATCCCGTTGTTGCCTTCAAAGATCTCCATGTTGCTGGTGTAGACGCCGTCGTCGTTGACGATCGTCCCGGTCGCCGTCGTGATCGCGGGATCGGCATTCACGCCACCGGTCAAGTTGACCAGGAAGCTCTCGTTCTCCTCGATGGCTTGATCACCAAATATCGTGATGGTAATCGTTTGCGAAGTTTGACCTGGCAGGAAGGTCAAGATCCCCGTTTTTGTCTGGTAGTCCGAACCGGCGGTGGCACTGTTGGGGCCAGCGGTCAAATCGGCCGTGCTGTAGTTCACAGTCACTGTCTGGCCACTGGGAGCGGACAGGTTGACGACGAACGACAGGACCTTCGTCCCCGCATTGCCTTCGCTCACCTGAGCATCGCCGATACTGTACAACGGCTTTTCGTCGTCGTTCAGAATCGTTCCGACACCACGCGTCTTACCGAGGCTGGATCCCCCCACTGCATTCGACAGGTCGACGAAGAACGTCTCGTTGCCTTCGTTCGTCGTATCGCCGTGGACGGTAATGCTGATGGTCTTAGACGTTTGACCCGGCAAGAAGGTCAAGATTCCGGCTGCAGACGCATAGTCGGAGAGTCGGCTGGCCGTACCATCGGAGGTCGCGTAGTTTACCGTTACGGTCTGCGCCTGCGGAGATGATAGTGTGACCGTAAACGTGAAGACGGTGTCTCCCGAGTCGGTTTCAAACTGATTGACATCGTCGATCGACAACCCGTCGTCATTCTGAATGGTCACGACCGCAGTCGTATCTTGCAATACGGCATTCACTGGATTCGACAGCACGACACTGAATGTCTTGTTCGGCTCGTCGAGATTGTTGCCCGTCACATTAATCGAGATTGTTCCCGTGAGCTGCCCCGCGGGAATGGTGACCGTTCCTGTCTGGAATTCATAGTCAGTACCCGCCACAGCGGTACCGTTAACCGTCGTATAGGTGATGGTTACGTCCTGGGCGAACGTCTGATTCAGGGTGACCGTCAAGGGGAACGCGTTGGTGACATTGCCTTCCGGGAATGACACATCAGGGAACCCGACAGTCGACACCACGGGGACCACGTTAATCGTGATGTTACCAGCGATGGCTGAGTTTCCAAATCCGTCGTTCACCGTGAAGATGAAGTTATCGACGCCAACGAATTCGGGGTCCGGAGTGTAAGTCAGACTGTTGCCACCGAAAATTGGTGTCAACGTGCCGTGCTGCGTTCTGAGGCTGATGGCCAGCAACGGATCCAAGGAATAGGATGGTGCGCCCCCGTCGACGTCTATTGATTCCAGGATAATCGTGATCGGGGTGCCTGAGCCGGTGGTCACGGTTTTGTCGCTGGCCACCGGTAGGTCGTTGACTGGCGTGATCGTAATCGGGATCGTCTTCGTCGACGAAGTCACGGCAGGCAGTTGTGGCGTTCCAGCATTTCCCTGATCGTCAACGACAATCACAATTCGCGCATTCGGTGCATTCAATGAGTTGGCATTCGCTGCCGGCGTGTACTTCAGTCCTTGCAACGCTTGATTGAGGGCGCTGAGAGATCCTTGGAGGACGATGTGACTCGAACCATTCGCGGTCGAGTTCTGGAACGTCAGTCCAAAGGTTGTCGCGAATGTCAAAATACCGTTGTAGGCCGTGATGTCCAACAGAACATTTCCGGGACCCGCATCAACGTCAGCCAGCTGAATTTGATTGCCGTTCGCCGCCGAGAACACCAATCCGCCGACGACGTCTTCGATAATCGTTTGCGAGGTGGGGGCGATGATGACGGGGGGATCATTGAAGAGACTATTGATTCCAATCGTCTTGTTGAAGCTCAGTGAGCCCGTGGTTCCCGGTGCCGGAAGGACAGCGTTCAAATCAGCCGGCGAGGCGTCTAAATCCTGAATCGTTGCGCCATTGAGCAGCAGGCTGCCAGTGGACGCGTAATCCAAGTCGACGGTCGTTTCCCCAGGAGCAATGGTGTACCTGAAAACGAGAGTGTTGGTGTTTGATCCGGAAACATAGGTGGCGATCGCATTGGTGCCACCAGTGGCCAGGATCAACGTCGGCAACGCTCCACCAGGGCCCGGATTGACATGCACGGGCTCCGAGAAGGTCACTGAGATATCGATTGGCGCGTCGCCAACGGCGTAGATTCCATCGGCGGTGGTCGTGGTCACATTGGTGACAATCGGAGCCGTATCGACCACCAAGGCACGATTCATGGCTAACGAGTGCGAGACCGACAACACGAAGGGAGTACCGGACGTGACTGCTGTTAATACGATATCTGTTCCGCTGCCGGAAACTGAGACCACATTACTCGCCGCCACATTCCCTGCGATCAGGGCACGCAGAGCGGTTGCAACGGTTGTTAACGTATCCGTGCCGCTAGCTTGATACGTGAGTGTGGTGCCATTAATCGTCAGGTCATAGATCAGGCCGGGACCTTGTTGATTGACGGTGATTGTGGCAACTTGTGTGGTCGGAAGGCCATTCGCCCGAGTGATGACTGGCGTCGTAAACGAACCGGACGCCACAGGTGCGGGAGACACCGGCGTGACTATCAAGCTGGATACGGTAAACGGAACACCTGGGTTGGTGGCAGTCAGACGAATCCCTCGCCCATTATTGAACGAGGCTGCCGTCACTCCCATAAAGGAGCCGATTTGCTGGCGTAAAAACTGCCCCACGATCATCGCGGTATCGTCTTTTTGCGCGAAATAGCTGATCTGATAATTAAAGCCATTCGCGTTGATGATGAAAGAGTATCTCTCTCCTTCGACGATGACTGTATTACTGACACTAAAATCAGTGATCTGTGCCACCCCAGGCACATTCGCCGTGTTTTGCACGCTCAGCAAAAGCTCAGCACTTCCACCTTGTGGGAGGGGGAAGTCAAGTGACCCAAAGTTTGGCACGCCACCTTGCAAATTATTCTGTGCAAAGTCGCGAATGAGGGCGCCGTTGGACAAGGTCAGAATTAGCGCATCCAGATCCGGTGAATTGTCTCCGACACCGACGGTATACAGGAACGTCAGTGTGGTCGTTCCACCACCGCTGACGTAATCCACCACCGCATCGGGACGCTGACCGGGACCCACATTGGCGAGTGTTTGCACACCCGGAATTCCGTTTGTCTCCAGGGTGATCCGCGGCGTGCCAGTCACTGAAACGGGTTCACTGAATGTGACCGTAATTGGAATCGTTTGACCAACGCTATAAGTCCCATCGGGAAAGTTCGAGGGAGCCGAAACGGTTCGAATATACGGCAAGACCGTATCAATCGTGATGTTCTTATTGTTGCCCAGTGATCCCGCAGAACCGGGCAGCGGCAAGGTCAGAATGGCGTTGCTATTTCCCACAGTGTCCACAATTGTGGCACCATTCAGCAACAAGGCATTCGCCGAGATGTAATCTAAATCAGCCGAACTGTGACCAGGCTGAATGATGTAATTGAACGTCAGAATGTTCGTGCCCGATCCCGACGT
>JAZKFE010000512.1:34300-39793 GCA_040386595.1 Planctomycetota bacterium
GAATCGAGTTTTAACAGCAGCTGCGGTAACGAGGAGCCGGTAACGATCACGGGCTTGTTGAAGAACACCTGAATCGGGATGACTTGCCCGATGCCATAGTTGCCGTTAGGCAATGGCGTTGTGACGTTTGTCACTGCGACATCAGTGTCAATCACGAGATCTTTGTTGAAGCTCAGCGAACCAGGCTGCCCAGGAATCGGCAGGACCAGGCTGGCGGCATTTCCCGCCTTATCAGTGAGCGTACCGCCATTCAGTTTCAAGGCATTGGCGTTGACGTAGTCTAAGTCGAGGCTGGCATCTCCCAGTTGAACCACATACGTGAAGAGCAACGTGTCAGTCCCGGCAAACCCGGCGTAGGTCGCTTCGCGGTTATTGGGGCCGGTTGCCAGTATCAGGCTGGGGGTACCCGTCAACAGTACGTCTTCATTAAACGTCATGCGAATGGTAATCACTTGACCAGCGCCATAAGTCCCGTTCGAAACCAATGACGTGATTCCGGTGAAGGCTGCCCCGTCCGGTTGATCAGGCCGTTTGCCGACCAGCGGCGCTAGCGTATCAACCTGAATATTTTTATTGAATCCCAGCGTTCCAGGCACCAACCCGTTGAGCGTCGGTCCATTCATTCCATTTAATGCGTCGTCTGGTACAAAGTCCTGATCGTGCAATGCTGCACCCACCGGAAGGTTCAGGGCATTGTTGGCCGCGATATCCAGATCGAAGGTATTGTCCCCTGGCCGGATGATGTACTCAAACGTCAGAACGTTCGTGCCGGAGCCACTATAGTAAACCGCTCGGGCATCAGTGCCATCCAGGCCGAAATGACCGTCGGTGGCAAGTGCCAGCGTCGGGGTGCCTGCGACCGTTACCGCTTCGCTGTATCTGACCTGAATGTAGATGGGGGCGTCACCCACGCGATACGGGCGCGGGCCATTCGTCACACCGCCATAGGGGGTCGAGTTCGCCGTGGTCGACGTCACATCGAGTACGATTGGCTTGGTGTCAATAAAGATATGCTTTTTGACGACAACGCCGCGACTCAAGAAGCTTTGTTGATCGATAATCGCGCCGGGATCCGACTGAGAGGGGTTCCCAGATCCCGTTCCAGAGTCGGCGAGCACATCCAGATTCACGATATTTTGGGCCGCACCACCATCGGTAATCTTGGTGTTCCCGAACAAGTCACCGCCGGTGATATGCAGGTCCTGCACACCGACCAACGGGCCGGGGGTATTTTCGCCGTTTTCAACTTCATACCAGAAGGTCAAAAACGGGGCATTGGACACGTCGCCACCAAAGTAGTAAGCAAAGCCTGTGACTCCTGCGGTGTTCACGCTCAATCGCGTAACAAACGGATGGTTACCGTTGGGGACTGAGCCCGAAACGTTCACCAAGCCGTTGAAGTAGACGCGAATGGGGATCGCCGGGTTGCCAATGGGATCCAGCTGTAGATCGATGGGGGGATTCGGCTGCGGCTGCAACAGGTGGCCCGAGTCATAGACACCATCCTGGTGGTCTGTCATGTAGTATTGCGCGTTCAAGACCGTACGGTCTTCGAGCTGCTCTGCGCCACCGCCATTGGCCAGCAGTTGTTCGCCCACCGCAACTCGGCGGCGTTTCACTTTCGCCTGCTTGAAGGCTCGAGCAATACCATTCTTAATTGAGCAGAGCCACGGTGTCAGTTTCATTGCGGCTGTCCCTATTTACGTGCAAAGCGAAAGTGGAGGTTCTGTCTCTGTCCCGCTGTTTCGATTGCCAGCCCGACCGGCAGCTCTGTCAAGTTGAAACGGGAATGCTGGATGTACTAGACGTATTGCGAGAGAATTTGGTTCCCAGCAGAACCATACAAGAGTCATCGCGACTCTCGATTCTCCCAATCTGTCCTGGCTTCAAAGCGCACCATCCGCGCCTAGACTCGTGGCGCGTAACGCTTTTTCTGCCTTTGTAAGTTCGTCCCCTTGTGCACAATACCGTGAATGTCACTGGTTGTGGCGTCTTAACCCCTACGCGGCTGAGTTTGTCAAATCAAAATAAACTGATTTTGTTCAAGATCGTATGCCCCTTTTCGTTTGCAACGATTCCGCATCTCGTTCGGACTCTAAGCCTCAGACAGGGTAAGACATTACATCGGTGGCCATGCATTCTGGTTTATCGCTAGATTCAACGTGCCCGTTAGATTCCAGACTGCCACACTGACCCGTCTGATCGCGAAGATTGAATTGACCGCTTTCAGCTGCTAAAGTGAGTCACGATTTGCAGTTCCAGCAAATATCCGCGATTGGCCAGGAGTTTACGGAGAGTCCAGATGCCAGACGCTAAAACGATTTTTAAACGAATTATCGACAAGGAAATTCCTGCGAAGATCGTCTACGAAGATGATCTCTGCCTGGCGTTCCACGACGTTAACCCACAGGCCCCCGTTCACATCCTGGTGATCCCGAAAAAGGAAATCCCTTCGACGGCTCAGTTAACGGATGAGGATCAGCAACTGGCTGGCCATCTCGTCCTGACAGTCGCCAAGATCGCCAAGCAAGTCGGCCTCGAGCAGGGCTACCGGGTGATTGTGAATTGTGGCCCCTGGGGTGGCCAAACGGTAGATCATCTCCACTTCCATTTGCTCGGCGGCCGCCCCTTGCACTGGCCTCCCGGCTAGTTTTCGACGAATTCACCACACCGGGGCGACGCACCTGGCGACAGCCGGACGGCCTCCTTTGAAGAAGTGAATATTGCAACAACGACGCGGATGACATAACGTCTAGTTCTTAACGACACTGAATATTGAGGGGACGCGGGCCTTGGGTTTCGCCAATCCCCATCGTCGACGGGCTTCCCACCAAGCACTTGGCGGTCTCTCGCACTCCAGACTCACCACTACTGAGGAATCTTCCATGCAACGCTGGAAAACACTCGTCGCGATGTTAGTCGTCGGCACCGCCATGGTCGCCGCTCTCCGAGCTCAGGTTGGCAAGCAAGAGGCCTCGGGCCGGGCCATGACCGAAGCCGCAACCGCCTTTTTGAATTCGCTGACACCGCAGCAAGCCCTGCAAGTCAAATTTGGCTATGACGATGCCGAGCGTTTGAATTGGCACTTTATTCCCCGCGTCCGCAAAGGCCTGCCCATCCGCGATCTGGAAGGCGAACCCTTGCGTCGGGCTCAGGCACTGCTGCAATCTGGTTTGTCACCCACCGGTTATGCCCAGACCATGGACATCATGGGGCTGGAAGAGATTCTCTACTTGTTGGAGCCTGGCGAACGGGCCGAGCGTCGCGAACGCCGTGATCCGCGGAAGTACTACTTCAGCGTCTTCGGAACTCCCGAACTCACCGGCACCTGGGGCTGGCGTATTGAGGGACACCATATCTCGTTGAACTTCAGTGTGAAGGATGGCCAAGTCGTCTCCAGCACTCCCGAGTTCTTCGGTGCCAATCCGGGCTCGATTGAAGCCGGCCCGGGTCGCTCGATTCGCGTTCTGGCTCCCGAAGAGGATCTCGCCCGTCAAATCTTGAAGTCGGCCAGCCCCGAACAACTCAAGGTGCTATGGGTCGATAAGAAAGCCCCCGATGATCTGCGTGGCGGCGGAGTAGCTCAGCCTGAAAATACCCCCGCAGTCGGCTTGAAGGCTGCCGACATGACGGCCGATCAGAAGACGTTGCTCGCCCAGGTCATGTCGGAATACCTCAAAAACATGCCGTCAGACGTCGAGCAAAAGCGTCGCGATGAAGTCAACGCTGCCGGCGTCGACAACCTTTACTTTGCCTGGTGGGGCGACCAGGAACGGAACGAACGACACTACTACCGCATCCAAGGTCCCACCTTCATCATCGAGTACAACAACACCCAAAATCAGGCGAACCACGTCCACTCCATGTGGCGGCAACTCGCGGGTGACTTCAACATTCCTGTTGCTAAGAAGAATTGAACGAGATTCCATCATGGCCTCGACTTCCGCGGCTGGCATTGAAGCGGCCTATCGTGAACGATTCCCGACATCGGCACGACTGTTTGAACAAGGTCGAACCGTCTTCCCCAGCGGGGTGACGCATGACAGCCGCTACTTGAAACCGTTCCCGGTCTACATTGACCGGGCAACGGGCTCCAAGAAGTACACGGTCGAGGGCCATGAGATCATCGACTATTGGATGGGGCATGGGTCCCTGATCCTGGGGCACAGCCACCCCGCCGTCGTCGAGGCGGTGACTCAACAAGTGGCCCGGGGTACTCATCTGGGGGCCAACCACGAGTTGGAGCTGGAATGGGGCGAATGCGTTCGGCAGTTGATGCCTTCGATCGAACGCGTTCGCTTTACCAGTAGCGGCACCGAAGCCACGTTGATGGCCCTGCGGATCGCACGGATCGTGACCGGCCGTTCCAAGGTCCTGAAGTTTCTGGGCCATTTCCACGGCTGGCACGACTGGTTGATGCCGGCCGCGGATGCTCCGTACGACACCGTCGCGATGCCCGGTGTCACGGACGGCGTGCTGCAGGATCTGGTCGTCATCCCTCCGAACGACCTGACGGCAGTCGCCAACGCTTTAGACGAACATCGGCCCGCCTGCCTGATTACCGAGGGGACCGGCGGGCACTGGAGCCTCGTCCCTATGCGGAATGAGTTTCTGCACGGCCTGCGCAAGCTGACCGCCGAACGCGGCGTGCTGCTGATTTTTGACGAAGTGATCACCGGCTTCCGCGTTTCCCCGGGTGGTTCTCAAGAACACTACGGCATTAAGCCCGACCTGACAACGCTTGCCAAAATCCTGGCGGGCGGCTTGCCTGGCGGAGCAGTCGGCGGGCGTGCGGATGTCATGAATGCCCTGGAGTTTGACAATCCACACGGCAAGAAGATGCGGCATCCTGGAACCTACAACGGCAACCCACTGTCCGCCGCCGCTGGTGTCGCCGCTTTAAAACTCGTGCAGCAAGGCGAACCAACGCGACAAGCCAACGAGCTAGGCCGCCAACTGCGAGCTGCCTTGAACGGCCTGTTTGCCCAGCGTGGTGTCAACTGGATCGCCTATGGCGAGTTCTCCATGCTGGCCATTCTGCCGGAGTACGACGGCCCGCGATCAACCGACGACAATTTCGTTCCCTACGACAATCGTATGGACAAGCTGGACACCAAACGCGATCCGGTCCTGAGCCACGCGTTCCGGTGTGCCTTGTTGCTGAACGGCCTCGACTTCTTCGGCTGGCGAGCCATGCTATCGGCCGCGCACACTGCCGACGACATCGAAAAAACCGTCCTCGGCTTCTCCAAAACCATCGATCTTTTACGAGCCGACGGATTGGTGAAGTAAAACAAAAACGTAGGTCAGGCTGTGCCTGATCTACGTTTTTCTTAACGCGTCCGATGCCGTTATAAAGGCCTCGTCAGGCACAGCCTGACCTACCGGAGTGATGCCCGCCAGATGTCTTACGGCGTGGGACCGGGCATCGGGACTTGCTCGTGCTGATCGCTGCTGGTCAGACGCACTGCCACTCGGGTCTCTTTGCCGTCA
>JAZKFE010000513.1:0-3608 GCA_040386595.1 Planctomycetota bacterium
GGCTAGATTCTGTCGTCCCTATCGGGACTACGGGCTGCCCTGTTGGAGGTTAATACGGCAATGAGCATCCACGCTTTGAACTAATTTTCCCCGCCGGAAATCGCGCAACTCAGGACTGCTTCTTCGGTCCAATCTTTTGCGGCTTTGACTTCACGCAAACGGCCTCGAGCCATCACGCCGACTCGGTCGCACACCGCCAGGAGTTCTGTCACGTAGGAGCTCACAAACAGAATGGTTTTGCCGTTCGCGGCGAGCTCGCCCATCAAGCGGTAGATCTCGGCCTTGGTGCCCACGTCGATGCCGCGTGTGGGCTCATCTAATAAAAAAATGTCTGCCTGCTGGTGCATGACCCGCGCGATGGCCACCTTTTGCTGGTTGCCGCCCGAGAGGGTTTGAACGGGTTGCTCGGGATCTCGGGCTTTGATTTGCAGCTTTCGCATCCAGTCGCTGGCTGCTGCTCGGCGACGACGCAGATTGAGAAATCCCCAGCGGCTGTAGGGAGTCAGGCGGCTGTTGGTCAGGTTGTCGTTGATGCTGCAGGCCTGAGCTAAGCCCTCCCCCTTGCGGTCCTCCGATACGAGCCCCATCCCCGCCTGGATACGGGCACTGGGCGTTGCCTTGGGGAATGAAGTGTGGACTCGTACCTGCCCGCTACGGACGGGATCGAGAGCGAACAGGCAGCGCAGCAATTCGGTGCGGCCGGCTCCCACGAGCCCCGCGATTCCCAGGATCTCACCGCGATGGACCGTTAGGTTCACATCAATCGGGAACCGCAGCCCGCTAAGATTTTTTAAGGCGAGAATTTCAGCCCCGGGTTGGTGTGGAACCTGCGGGAAAAGGTCCTCGACGTTGCGGCCGACCATCAGGGTGACAATCTGCTTTTCCGTCACCCCTTCCAAATTTCCGCTGCCCGCCACTTCACCATCTCGCAAGACCGTATACCGCGAGCACAGATGGCGGATTTCTTCTAAAAAATGGCTGATGTAGATGATGCCAATGCCGGATTGCCGCAGCCGTTTAATGACCTCGAACAGCCGCTGAGCATCCGCCTGCGTCAACGAACTGGTGGGCTCGTCAAACACAATGACCTTGGCGTCGCTCATCAGGGCGCGAGCAATTTCGACCACTTGCTGAGCCCCCACAGACAGCTCGCGGACTGGGGTTTCCGGTCGGAGATTGGGGTGTCCGAGTTGTTCGAGCACGCTGCGGACGCGCCGCCGTTGAGATTGGCGATCCAGAAATCCCCAGCGGTGTTGTTCCTGACCCAGCAGCAGGTTGTCTTCAATGCTGAGATCAGCTGCCAGGTTGAGTTCCTGATAGATCATCGCCACCCCGGCGACTCGCCCCTGGTGCGGATTGGGCGGCGCATAGGGTTTGCCCGCCAGTTCCATTTTTCCGGCATCGGGACGATGGGCTCCGCTGAGCACCTTCATCAGCGTGCTTTTGCCGGCTCCATTCTCACCAATCAGGGCGAGGACCTCACCCGCGTGCACCTCCAGTGAGACATCCTTCAAAGCCAGCGTGGCCCCAAATCGCTTGCTGACACCGTGCATGGAAAGCAGTGGAGGCATGAGTCGGGTCTCGGGTGCAAGGAATGTTACGTGAATACCAATCGTAAACTGCCCAGGCGAGCCGGGTGGCGTCAGCCCCCGGATTCTTTTTCCCGTAGCCTGACTCTCTGAGTCGGGTCCTCTTCGTAGGAAAAAGAACCCGACTCGGAGAGTCAGGCTACGTCACGCAGAATCCCGGGGCTGACGCCGCCGGGCTCGCCTAGTTCGATACTTTTGCACATTCGCTTTCCCGAGCAACCTCATTGGAAAGGCTCTAATGAAATCTTATTGGTTCAACCGGATCTTTTCTTGCCGGTGCTTCTCGGCCGTCTCCAGGTTGAAATGCGGCGTTTCTCCGGCGGGATTGAATTTCAAGTACCGGGTGCCGCAGCGATAACAGACCAGGACGTCGGGCATAAAGGTAAACAGCAGCATGTCGAGCGCCGCGGAGACCATCAAGATTCCAAACGCCCACAGGGGCTCATGTTTGGCCCAGGCGATGGTGCTCAGGATGGCTGCTAACGCCGCGATGCCGACTCCCAGCTGTTGCGGGAAATTCTTCCGTCGCCACAGGTCACGGCAACCGCACACCAGACATGTTTGCGGGTGCGTCCGGTGTTGTTTCTCTGCGGGCAAGGGACGCGTCCAGTTGCAGGACGTGCAATTGATCTGCTCGGTTTCCTCCGAGACTGTCGCTCCGTTCGGCTGCTGACAACTGGGACAACTGAAGTTCACACGCATGACGAAATGCATCTCTCTCTGGCTGAGCCGCTCGGCCCAGTTGATCAATATATAAACTATTATTGGGCCGTCGGATCTTGGTCTGACGTTCGTTTTTCTGCGAAATCTTATTGTTGCCACTGACTCTCAAGCTGTATGCTATACCCTGCGGCCTGCTCCGAAAACCCTCAACCCGTCAGGCCGCTGCGGAAGTTCTAGCGTCGAGTTCCTCTCATGACTCCAACTCGGGCCGATCAATGGCGAGCGTGGGGATCTTCTTTGATCCTGCATGCTGCCGTGTTGTTGAGTTTGACGGCAGTCGTCATTCAACCTCCCCGGGAAGAATGGCTTTCTTCGACGATTGTTGAATCGCGATTGGATGATTCGCTCTCCAATCCGGTCTCGTTTATCCCTTCGGTCAATTTGTCAGAGTTTCTCAGCGAAAGTGGATCTTCCGGGACGGGGCCGAAGCTGGACGATCTTTTGAATTCTGCCCCAATGGGGGACGGGCCGAACATGTCGATTCCCATCGGCAGTTTGATGGGAACCGGTGGGACTGGTGGAGTGGGGAACGGCGGGGGAGGTCTGGGAGCTAAGATGGGCGCCGGAAACGGCGTCGGCTTTTTTGGATCACGCGGCACGGCCGAAGCGGTGGTGTTCGTGGTCGACATGTCAGGCAGCATGGAGAACGGGCGTTTTGTCCGGGCTCAGCAGGAGCTGGCTAGATCCATTCGTAAGCTGAACAGCTCTCAGTATTTCTACGTGATTTTCTTCACCAAACAAGCCGTGCCGATGTTCTTTCCCACGCCAGCCAAGGATTTGGTGCCGGCGACGTCGCTGATGAAGCGGAAGGCCATCCGGTGGATTGTCGAGCGTCGGACCGGTGCCGGGACTGATCCAGAGGAAGCTTTGGTTCTGGCCCTATCTTTGCAACCCGACGTCATCTACTTCCTAACAGATGGCGAGTTCTCTCAGCGTTGCCGCGACGTGATCAAAGAAAAGAACACCTTCGGCACGGTCGTCAACACGATCGCTCTGCAAAGTCGCGAAGGGGTGCCTTTGCTAAAAGACATCGCCAACGACAACAAGGGCGTCTTTCTGTTCGTGAAATAACTCTGCGAGTACCCCAACAACAAAATGTGGGTCGCCCAGATTCTCGAATCTGGGTGCGCGGAGCGAACCAGAGGCTGCGGCTCCTTCAGCGTCGGAAATGTCACTATTGGGAGGGTGAGGCTCCTGCCGAACCGCTTGGTTTATTGGGCTCGCAAGACTTAGCGGTTCGGCAGGAGCCTCACCCTCCCAGGAAAGCAATCGCCTTCACCCAAACGTACGTGTTTC
>JAZKFE010000514.1:0-1838 GCA_040386595.1 Planctomycetota bacterium
TTCGGCAGGAGCCTCACCCTCCCAATCTTTCGAAATGCCGCCAAACTATTAGAAAACCTTGGAAATTCTCGCTCAAAAATCCTTCACGCAGAGGGCATCTGGCAATCTTGAACGGCTTGCCAGGCCAGCCAGCAGTCGCGACTGGGAACGACTTCGTGCAGTCGCAAAATGTCCGCACCGCGAGCAATCACGGCCAAGGAAATACCGACCGTCCCAAAGGAATGCTCGTCAATCGGCCGCCCCAGGATCTTTGCAACGAAACGTTTGCGAGAATGCCCGATCAACACCGGTCTGCCCAAGTCCCGCAATCGAGGTATTCCCGCCAGCAGTTCCAGATTGTGTTGAGCCGTTTTCCCGAAGCCGATTCCTGGATCGATCACGCAGGCGTCGGGGCGGATGCCCGCTGAGTGTAACGCCTCCAATCGGCTGGCGAGAATCGTGCGGACCTCCTCGACGACGTTGCCGTAGGAGGGATTCCTCTGCATGGTCTGCGGCGTTCCCTGGATGTGCATGACGATCACCCCGGCCCCCGACGCGGCGCACACACCGGGCATACCCGGATCGAAGGTCAGCCCGGAGATGTCATTGACGATTTTCGCACCGGCCGCCAGGGCCTGCCGAGCCACCTCTGCTTTGGTGGTATCGACGGAGATGGGAATGGAAATCTCATCACGTAAGGCTTCGATGACGGGAATCACCCGCCGCAGTTCTTCTTCCAAGCTGACCGGCAACGAGTCGGGACGGGTGGACTCACCGCCGACATCGAGGATATCCGCCCCCTCAGCCGCAAGGAGCTGCGCGCGATGGACTGCCGCTTCAAGTCGATCAAACTTTCCTCCATCCGAAAAGCTGTCCGGAGTGACATTGAGGATGCCCATGAATAATGGCTTCCCCCCTAGTCGCAGCAGGCTCGATCCGCACCGCCAGTCCAGCTGAGCATGACTGCTACTGACAGAACCGTTTGCCGCCATTGATTTGTTCCTATCACCCGTCAAGTTTCTGCTGTGGGATCGACTGTCGCAATCCTCGAACCAGCGGACAAGAAATCTTAGAAAATCGCGCCGGTTGGACGCCGAAGTGCGTTTTGGCGGCTAGACTGTAAGCAACACCGAACACACGATGCAAACAACGCGTGAACAGTTCTCGCGAAATGGTTGCAAAGTGTTATTCGGAAGTGCTTTACGCGATAGCGTTGCAGACTTCCCACGTAAAATGGGTGAGAGTCTGCGGGGGCAACAGGGCAGTACAGCTTGACCAAGCCTTCCAATTTATCGGAAAAATGGGTTGAGTTGGTTGACTTTAATGGCGTGTCGCCTTATCTATTTCCGTTATGGAATCACACTTTCGCTGTTCAACTTACCAGCCAAGGGCTTAGGGTTGGACTCTGAGAGGGACTGAGTTTGTAAAAATTCAGATTCAGAGAGTGTGTGATTGCAAGAAATAGAGAAGGAAATAGTTCAGCCCCGTGACGCAAACCTTGGGTTGTGCAGAGCCTGAGGAGTTGTTTTCGTCCGGCGGTAGAATCTCGAATCTGCTTGTAGTTTAGCTAAGTTTCTTGGGAGAAAAAAATGAGTCGTAAGTTCGCTGCGTTGGCTGCCATTGTCGTGGCCGTTGTGACCCTGTCAGTGTTCGACGCGAAGGACGCCAAGGCGTTCTTCCACAAGCGTGGCTGCAGCGGTTGCTCCGCTCCCGCCTGCTGTGCACCGGCCGCTCCGGCCTGCTGTGCTCCGGTTTCGCACTCGTGCTGCCGGGCTCCGAAGTGTAAAGTTCGTCGCACTCGCTGCTGTGCACCCGTTGCCAACAGCTGCTGTGCTCCCCGTCGTCAACGTTGCTGCGCT
>JAZKFE010000514.1:1848-10424 GCA_040386595.1 Planctomycetota bacterium
TGCGCTCCTGTGAACACTTGCTGTGCACCGGCCCCCGCATGCAACGCTTGTGCTCCGGTTGCCACTTGCTGCAATGCCGCTCCGGTTGCCACCTGCTGTGGTGCCGCTCCCGCTGCTGCACCTGCTGCCGCTGTTGAAGCTCCCGCTGCCGCTCCGGCACCGGCTGCTGCTCCCGCTGCACCCGCTCCCGCACCGGCACCCGCTCCTGAGAAGAGTGCCTAATTAGACCTGCTGTTCAGATCTCGGTCTGAATTCAGTCTAGTGCGAGTTTGATTTAAACCGCCCCTTTTCCCTTGTGGAAGAGGGGCGGTTTTTTGTTCTTTGGGGATCAGCCTCTCGTGTTGTGTCAGAGCAAGATCATCGGGGCAAGACAATATAAACGATGGCAATTTGAACAATGTCCTCTGACTGGGGAAACGTGAACTATAATTCCGGTAGTAGAGCGGCTAGCAATCCGTCGCGCTGGAATTACGTTTGCCCTGAATTGAGGATGCCATCATGGTATTCGAAACCCGCCGGATTTGGACTTCGCCTCAACTCCCCACGCTTTCCGCACTGGGAATGAAAGTTCTGGAGTTGTCGCGCCGGTCAGATATGCATGCCCGCGAACTCCTGACGCTGCTGAAAACTGACGCGGCATTCTCACGCCGAGTCGTAGCGGTCGCGAACTCGCCGCTCTTTTCGCCCATATCCCCGGAATCCGTTGCCAAATCGATCGAGACGGTACCGCAAGCGGTCGAACGCTTGGGCATTTCCGTCGTGACGTCCCTGGTACTGACTCTGACGGTGAGCGACACCTGCCTCAACGGTGGCCACCCTCAAGGTCTTTCCGCCAGCTTGTGGCGTCAATCTCTCGCGAAAGCTGTCGCGGCAGAAACTCTGTGCGGCCAGGTCCGCGAAGGGCTGGAATGTGAATATTTTCTCGGGGGGCTGCTGCTGGATATCGGCCGCTTTACCCTCCTGCGAACTGCCCCGCAAAGTTTTGTCGCGGTTCTGGATAAGTCTAAACATGAGATTCTGCCCCTGTGGCGGACCGAGCAGACCGAACTTGGCCTGACTTCCGCCTTCGTGGGAGGGCAGCTGATCGAGCAATGGGGATTCCCCTCCCGCCTGGTTCATGGAATCCAAATTCAGTTCGCGCCGCTCACGACATTTGAGCAGCTGGCTCCCAGCACCGAATGCCCGCTCTATTCTGCGTTGGCGCTGGCGTCGGCGATCGGAGACTATTTCTGTTCCGATCAGCAGGCACTTTCTTGGTTCCGCATTCGGGAATTGACCAGAGACATCATTCCGCTGTCCGAACAGGAACTCGACGACCTGCTGCTACGGATTGCGCTACGGTTCAAAACAGTCGCCGGAGTCTTGTCGGTGGCTGACGCATTGCCGGATGTTGCGGTTTGGAAGGCCAAAGCGATTGGGCAGCTGAAGGAAATCAGTCAGCGGGCTCCGATCGCAGAACCGGTAGAGCAGACGCCCTTGTCTGGACCGGTACCAGAGCCGCGAGGAGTTTCAACGAACCTCCCGGCAGCCAGCTCCAAAGCCTTCCGTGATCCCCTGACACTGGTCTATACCCGTGAGTTTTTTGAAGAAACTCTGGGCAAAGAAATTCAACGTTGCCGCGAACTGGCAGCGCCGGTAGGCGTGGCGTTTATCGAATTTGACCGTTTCGTAGAACTGAAGGCGATGCATGGCGAGAGCTTCGGCGATGTCATTCTGAAGCGGGCCGGGGGCCTGCTGAAAGATTTGCTCCGTAGTTCCGACACCATTGCCCGCTACGATCACCAGTTCGCCATCCTGGCTAGCGATCCGACCGCGAAGGGGATGCAGCGTTTGGCCGATCGCATCCGCAGTCGCATTGCGGGCGAACAGTTGATCTGGGCCGGACAACCGGTTCCCGTCACCGTGTGTGTCGGAGCAACTTTGGCCGTCCCCAACCGCAGCGATCAAGACTTGGTTCCGATGATGATTACCGCCGCCCGCAAGGCGGTCCTCGAAGCGACGGCCGGTGGCGGCAATCACATCTATTTCGATTCGTTGGTGGGCGAAGTCGAACTTCAGAGACTGTTTATGGTGAATCAGTTTCGCTTTAGCCGTTGGTTGATCACGCAAGGGGTTCTGGACATTCCGCGCGTCGGCAAAGCCTTGCTCGATTTCAAGCAACCGCACGCTCGACTGGGAGATCTGGCGATTCGGCAACAGTTGCTCACTCCACCAGAAATCGAGCAGATTCTGAAAGAGCAGGCCGAGACCCAGGATCGTTTTGGAGAAATTGCGGTTCGCCGCTCTTTTCTGAACGAGGAGCAATTGGTAGGGCTACTGATTCTGCAGCACGAAGACCCACTACTGGTAGCCGAGCAATTCTTGTGCAAGGGAATCCTGGATCCCCGACGGCTGCAGGTGCTGCTGAAAGAGTATTTCAACTTGATTCCGTGGGCCGCACCACTGTACCCCAGCGCGGGACGTGGATAGTCGTTGTTCGCTCCGCGAACATAACGTCTTCTTGTTAAGAGCCGAATAAAACCTTCGAATACAACGGGGCGGATGAGCAATCGCCCACGATTCTCCGCAGTCCCGACAAGGACGAAATAATCTAGCCGTGGGTGTAAACCCACTGAACGTATTCCACAAATGAAACCAAGCCCTGACGGGGCGACACAGGGGAAATTGCAGAGTGTCGCCCCATCAAGGCTTGGAGTCCGTTTTAAACGGTGACCGTGGGTTTACACCCACGGCTAAGTTCTTTCGTCCCTATCGGGACTGAATTGCCTTGCTGAAACCGATTACTTACACGGCTTGATGTTGTCTGATTCCGTGTTCAATCCGTGTGTTTCCGTGGCGAAAAAACTCTTCCTCAATCATCAAATGCATGAAGAAGACGTTATGTTCGCGGAGCGAACAACGACTATGACTGGTCATCGATGTTTTCGTTCACGATTTCGGGATTGGAAGTCGGTTCTTTGACGAATCGATAGCCCACACCTCGGATCGATAAGAAATGCTGCGGTCGCGTGGCGTCTTGCTCGAAGTAACGGCGCAAACGCAGAATGAAGTTGTCGACAGTCCGTGTGGTGGGTGAAGAATCGAGCCCCCAAACCTTGTCGAGCAACTGAGCTCGCGTGACCACAGCCCCTTCGTTGCGAAAGAAGTATTTCAGCAGTTCAAATTCCAGTGGTGTCAGCGATTTGGCGTCACCGTGAACGGTCACTTCGTGACGCGTGAAATTGATCACATGTCCCTGGAACTGGTAGATGTCGTCCTGGGGTTCTGCCTTTGGTACATGGCCGCGGCGCTGCAATAAGTTGCGAATCCGACTGAGCAATTCCGGTAGCTCAAACGGCTTCATCAGATACTGGTCGGCCCCCAGATCGAATCCACGGGTACGATCTTCAGAGAGCGTCCGAGCACTCAAGATCATGACGGGAACTTGCAGACCCTCTTTGCGGATTTCTTCCAGCACCTTGTAGCCGCTCATCTCGGGAAGCATCAAATCCAAGATGATCAAATCAAACTGCGTGGGGGTGGCATGCACCAAACGCAATGCGTTCAGGCCGTCTCCCACAAGCGTTGCGGTATAGCCTTCGGCCTCGCAATTGAATTTCAGGCCAATGCCAATATGACGCTCGTCTTCAACGATCAGGATATGCGGTTTGGGTGCCGCTGATTTGCTGAAGAAGGTCATGTCACCGCTCGTAAACAGGAGAGTTCAGTTATCCAAAAAACCACAGGCACTCTTAGTCAGGGGCGAGCCCCAATAGACTCATCTCAGGGACTGGGGGCATGTTGAAGAGGCATCTTCTGAAGCAGTTCCAGTTTCGCCGAAAGCACTGGCGACTCAAGCGGGCGCCGCTGGCAGCACTGCGTCAGCGGCGCGACCGGGAAGATCGAGTTCAAAGGTTGCTCCGCCGAGTGGTCCGCGGCTCTGCACGTTGATCCGACCTTTCATTCTAGCGACCAGCTCGCGAACCAGATAGAGCCCTAATCCGGTCCCCTTTGTTCGCCGTTCCAACTCGGATCCCCCACGCACAAACCGGTTAAAAATCTGACGCCGCATATCGGACGGCACGCCCGATCCATTGTCTGAAACACGTAGTAACACACGATTTTTGCCGCGAACGAGTACTTCCACCAGCAACTGTCGAGGTTCTCCTCCATACTTGGCGGCGTTGTCCAGCAAGTTCACCAGAATCATTTCGAGATCATGCTGCCGGCCGCGAATGACACAAGGAGCGGCTGCAATCTGAATGGCCTCCGGCGCAAAATCGTAGCGCCGTCGTAGAGACTCCAGGCACGGTTTGAGCAAGGCCACTGGATCGATATCTTCGGTCGGCTCGTCACGCTGACGGTGATCAAGTTTTGCGGCTTCCAGCAAGTCGTCGATCAAGCCATCCAGGCGCTGTACGTCGTCCAGCATGAAGCGGTGAAATTCACGCTGCTGGTCAAGCCCCACCTCCCACATGTCCATCGTCTGCAGATACAGCTTTAAAGAGGCAATCGGTGATTTCAGTTCGTGAGTCACCGCATCGATAAAATTGGCTTGGCGTTGCGTCAGCCGGACTTCTTTGATGGAGAGGATTAGATAAAGAGTCACGCCAATCAGGATCAGGGCGATGAACACAATTCCGACAATGAGAAACGCCCAATACCGCGTGGCGACGCCCCAGATGATCCAAAACACCAGAAGTGCGGCGATCAGCACAAACAAAATTGTGCCGAGAATAATGGGCCATTTAAGGGACGAACGGCGAATCATGCTGAGGACCTTAGACCAGACTTCTGGCGAGCCACGCGAGATCCCTTCGTCTAGGGAGATCTCGCTGTGCTGCCGAATCCCGGTCTCGGACAATAAAATGTTCTGCGTTTTTTGGGGATCGAAGGACAGAGTTTACTTGTCAGAACGCCTCGGTGTGTGTTATTTGATCATTCTTCGGGGTAAACACCAGACCTCTTTTACCGGTCAGCGAGCAGACTTTCTTGTGGAACGGTCAACGGCCGCCCCTGAGACATTGAGCTCTGCAATTGGCCAAACCGATGAGTGTCGCGGTTGCAGGGCATCGCATGACATTCATCGACATTGAATTGACTTTAAGGTATTGCGAGTTCCCATGTATCAGGCCAAAACTCCGTTGCAGATGGTTGCTGACCAGATTATCGAAGATGTCGAACGGATTGTACTCGATGCCGACCGGGCGACGAAGCCGTTAGAGCTGCCCCCGTATCGGCCGCAGTTGTTTGAGATGTTTGCCCGCGCGTCGGCCACAGGACTGATTCAAGACGATGCAGAACCTGATCTGTCCGCGGACGGTGTCTTGAAAACGCTAGCGGAACGGTGGGGACTGACATCGGCGATGCGCGACTCCTTCAGCCAGCAGGCGAAGTTGCCCCCTGAGCATCTCGCCAAAATGCGATTGCTCTGGTCGTTGCTGCGGATGTGGATGGAATGGACCTACGCCTGGGATCATTGGGCAGAATACCATGCCGCTCCGAGTGCACCCGCGACCGACGTGGCCAGCCCCGACCATTCCTGATGGTAACGCTACGAGCTCTTTTCCGAATCACGACTTGGAACTCACGACGCATTTCGGCCCGGAGGGCCCGGCGTCGGTAGCCAGAGATGTAAGCCTCTGGGGGTGAGGCTGTTCGGTTTCGTGTGTACCACCCTGGAATGGCCGGCCCCTCCGGGCTACGCCGTGAAGGATTTTGGAACGCAAATTCTCAAGGAATCTTGAATTCCTGGTGATTCGAAGCATTGGGAGCGTGAGGCTCCTGCCGAACCGCTAAGTCTTCCGGCCTTCAGTAGACTTAGCGGTTCGGCAGGAGCCTCACCCTCCCAGAATCCTTCACGCCGAGCCCTCTGGGCTGTTTTCTGTGCCACGACCATCAGCACTACGCCAAACAACCTTAGCGTTGTTTGGCAGTGACCCCCTGGTTGCGGTTGAGATCAACTGCCGGCTTCGGTTTATTGCTGGAGCTGAGCTCCAGATAACCCCAGGCAATTTGCTGACGATCGGCTCGCAGCCGAAAATCTTCCAACATGGCCGAGATATCGGGCTCGGGAATCTGGTGGTAGAGCTGTTTGCTCTTGAGGCGTACCGTGAGAATTTTTTCGAAGCTGACGACGTCAGGGAACAGCCACAGATTGTGATCTTGAGCCGCGCAATCGATCATGATGACATTGGCGCCCTTGGCCCGCTTGGCGGAAACCCCCAGCACCATGGGCTTCGGAATCGCAGCCCCTTTTTGCTCCTTGGTCCAGCCGATGGTGCCAAATTTCGGGGGCGAGAAGTTCGAGAAATTCCACCACCAGAAGTGGTTGTCGGTGGTACGGCCGGTGCTGACTTCGATCTCCAGCGGCGGCTTCGCACGACGCTGCCGGGGCATCCATTCAAATAGCCGCACGTCTTCCGACTGGAAGCTTTCATACCCGCGACCAATGAAGACGGCGTAAATCAGCGGATAGTGATACCGCATCATGTGATCGAGATCTTGGGCGTTCTCCTCAACACCCCGACGGTCCAGCTGCCCCGCGATGATGAACTGCGGCAGATACTTGGCGTTTTCGCGATAGTCGTGTGTCGATCGTTCGAGCATCCCGCTAATGGGCATGATTCCGGCAAAGAGATCAGGATGGGAATAGCCGATGTCAAACACCGCATCCGCCCCCATGCCGTGGCCTCCCAGGAAAATGCGGTTCGAGTCCACGCTGAATCGTCGTCGGGCATCGCGGATCGTTTCCGTTACGGCGAGGTGTGCCTCCAGGCTGTAGTCATAGGACAGTTGCTTGTCTTTGGCAAACTTGGGGGCCAATACGATGTAGCCCAAACGCTGTGCCTGGCGGGCCCACCATCTCATTTCGAGTTCGGGAGTCATTCCCGCTGCGTGCAGGGCCACAATCACGGGATAATTGCGGTCCGAGTGATACTCTGGCGGCAACAATGCCGTGTATTGAACTTCCGGCTCAGCCTCGGTCCGACGAGGGACATCCACCACAAAGGGGACGCTCGGCGCTGGCATCAAGCTTTCAAACCGAGGCGGAAGCAGCGGCAGCAAACGGACCACTTGTCGCGGCCCGACGCCTTCCAGTTTCTGGACCTCTTCGATGACGGCAGCACGCTCCACCGAGTTCTCGGCGCGAAAGTACTCGATCAAGAGAGCCCGTGCATCCCAGAGGCGTAAGGCCTGCTTGAGATCCGTTTCGGCCAGATCTGCACCGAGCACCCAGCCCGAGAGAGCCAAGGCGAGTTTCTCTTCCGGCTTCTGATTTTGGGCCGCATTGAGAAATGGAGCCAGTCGGTCGAGCGTGTCGGGATGGAGTCGCTCGCCAATGGTGATCCGCAGCGGTGCGACTTGGGCGGCGAGCTCCTTCGGCAGTTGGGCCTGGAGTTGGCCGAGCAGCTGGCGGACATCCTCCATCTTAGCCCGCTCTTCGTCCGCCGTGCTGACCGCCTTTTTCAGCTTCAGGAGATTGCCGGCACGGATGTCCGCAATCTTCAAATCCAGAAACTTTCGTGTCGTGTCATAGGCAAACTGATACTGACCCGCTTCCCGTCGCTCGTCCAGCATAATGAGGGCTTGATCGGCGATGTACTGCTTCAATCGCTCCGACAACTCATCGACTTGTTTCGCGCTATCGGGGAAATCCACGCGAATGGTTTCGAGTTCATGTTGCGCGAGGGCATAGAACTCACCATCCAGGTAGAAGCGAGCGATGGCAAAACGTTCGTCAGGATTGTCCTTCTTAATGGCATGATGCAGCATCTTGTCGAGCATTTCGGCGGGAATCGAGTTGGTCGGCAACCCAAATTCCCACGAGTAATCCATCGCCGTCACTTTGACGTACTTGGGATTCAGCTCGATGATCTCTTGCATGACATCAACGACCTTGCCATTCGATTTGAAGGAGGCCATGCGATGTCCGTGCTCGTCCCACGGAGTCTCTTGAATCTGACCTGCAACCTCAGAGATGTGGCGGCTGCGGCCCCGTTTTTCGGCAGGCAGCTTGAAGATTTCCGCGGGGCGCGTGTTGATATCGTAGTTGGGGGTTCCCCGCAATCGCGGAACAAAGAACTGCACCGCCCCCGCCTCTTCGATCATGAACACCGCCAGATTAGGCGATTTTTTGGGATCGGGGCGGCCGCTGCGAACTCCCACCGTATCCAGAAGAACCGGCTGTTTGCCGCTTAGAATGGTACCGTCTTTCAGCGTGATCTCGCCACCGGAGACCCAGGAACCACACAGGATCACGTGACAACTTAAGACCGCAGCAAGGCGACGAACGATCATTTCGGCGCGCATGGCCTGACCTCAAATGCGGAAAATACGGATTACAGCGAGAGTCTTCACGTAACGTCGTCTGTGGGAGAACCTAGCCTGCGGTTGCAGTTTGTTCCCGGGACTATTTTATCTGATCCGCATTTCCAAAGTACAACGGGAAATCCGCATAACCGTTAAATACTTGTAATGCATTGGGGCCGATTTCAGGTTGCCGATACCCCTGAAATATCGTTCCCGTCGAGTGAAATAGGAGATGCGCTGACCGCGAGCGACGTGAAATCCGTGGAATTTCTGTCGGTGAGCGT
>JAZKFE010000515.1:0-28820 GCA_040386595.1 Planctomycetota bacterium
AGGCGGCGGGGTTAGCGCAATGCCGACACGAAATCATCGCTTCGACACTTGCCAATTGCTTCGTCAAGGTCGCAATATGCTCCTTAACTTGATCTACAACTTCAGGCGGTGCTTTGGCAATGAAGCCTGCATTGTTCAATTTCTTTTCGTTCGACGCAATGTGGCCGCGCAGCTTTTCTGCTTCTTTATGCTGCCGCTTCCGTTCCGAGTCACGATCGATGATCCCTTCCAGAGGAATGAAACCATCGGCGTCACTTAGCGAAAACGCGGCCGACCCGATGGGACGAGCCACATCCAGACCGGCTTGTTCCAGCATCGTCTTGGCGAGATTGTCGAACTGGGCCGAGACCGCCTGGAACTGTTCGGCGACCTGGGGTTCACAACGGACATGCAGCTTCAACGGAACGCCCGAGGCAATCCCATAGACCGCGCGAATGTTGCGGACGGCGACGATCGTTTCCTGCAGCCGGTTGAAGCGGCCTTCCAGTTCGGCGTCACGCAACGTTCGCGGCAAGACGGGCCACGGAGCATGCATGACAGTTTCTGTCGTGGGCAACGGCTCGGGGAAACCGCGTTGCGGGGCGATCTCGTTGAGGCGCTGCCAGAGCTCTTCCGTAATGAATGGAGACCACGGAGCCAGCATGCGGACGATGACATCCAAAACGCTGACTAGCAGGCGTTGTGCGGCGGGACGCAGTTTTTCGTCTCGCAGCCGCGGCTTGATCATCTCCAGGTACCAGTCGCAGAACTCGTTCCAGGTGAAGTCGCGAATCGCCTTGGTGGCGAAGTCGAATTCATACAGACTCAGATGCGAGGTAACTTCACCGGTGACCGTGGTCAACCTGCTGAGAATCCAGCGATCTTCGAGGAACAGTTCGCTGTCGGCGACCGGGCCAGGCGTGTAGCCTTCCAGGTTGAGCATCGCGAAGCGAGCCGCATTCCACAGTTTATTGCAGAAATTCCGACCGTATTCGAAGCGTTCGCTGACGACGCGAGCGACGGACTCACCGGCATCGGGTTCGAACCAAGGGCTCGTGTACTGCGATTCTTTCTTGCAGCCGGTGCATTTGACGCGGGGCTTGGCACCGCCGCCGGGAACCGCTTTCTGATGCTCCAATGTCTGCGGAATAACCTCGCCGCAATGGGGGCATTCGTATCCGACCGGCAGCCGGACGTCCTGGTTTTCACCCGCCAGCGAGGCGATGGTGAAGCGGACGGCGTCAGTCCCGTATTTGTCGATCAGGTCCATCGGGTCGACGCCATTGCCCTTGGACTTCGACATCGTCTGGCCGAAGCCGTCGAGGATCTTGGGGTGGACGCAAACGTGAGCGAAGGGAACTTCACCCATGTTGTAGAGGCCCATGATCACCATGCGGGCGACCCACAGGGTAATGATGTCGCGGCTGGTGACCAGGACGTTGCCGGGATAGAAGAAATCGAGAACCTTATTCTCGCCGTTGCCCGACGGATCGGGCTGATTGTTCAACGGAGGGTTGTGATCGGCATCGGGCCAGCCCAGCGTGGCATGGGGCCAGAGTGCCGAACTGAACCACGTATCGAGAACGTCGCCGTCGCGTCGCAGGGTGTGCTCGGTCCCGAGAACGTCTGCCGCCAGATCGGTTTCGCTGCAGATCAACCAGGCGGTGTCCTTGGCATCACGGCGATAGAAGACGTCCGGTTGGTCTCCGAATGCGGCTTGCAGATCGGCTTCGCTGCAGGTATCGCAGTACCAAATCGGGATCTGATGGCCCCACCACAACTGCCGGCTGATACACCAGTCACGCTTCTCGCTGAGCCAGTCCATGTATGTGCGAGAATAGCGGCCGGGATAGAACTTGACCTTCTGCTGGTGGACGGCATCCATGGCCGATTGGGCCAGCGAATCCATCTTTACGAACCATTGCTCGGACAGGTAGGGCTCAACCGAGGTCTTCGAGCGATCGCTGTGTTTGACTTCGATGTCGCGGTCTTCGACCTTGACCAGATGCCCCAGGGCTTCCATGTCGGCGACGACTTGTTTGCGGGCTTCGTAGCGATCCAACCCGGCGTACTTGCCACCGTTTTCATTCAACGTCCCGTTCTGATTCAGGATGTTGATCATGGGCAGTTTGTTGCGCAAACCGCAGGAATAATCTTTTGGATCATGGGCCGGCGTCACCTTCACGACGCCCGTTCCCAGCTCTTTTTCGACCAGGATACCGTCCGAAATAATCGGGATTTCGCGACCGGAAACCGGAATCCGCACGAACTTGCCGACAAGATGCTCGTAGCGTTCATCGCTGGGATGAACGGCGACTGCGGTGTCACCGAGCATCGTTTCGGGACGCGTCGTGGAGAAGGCAAGAGTGTCGTTGGTCCCGATGATGGGATAGGTGAAGGTCCAGAAATGTCCCTTTACGGTTTCCGCTGTGACTTCATCGTCGGCGACGGCCGTCTGGAGATAGGTGTCCCAGTTGACGAGACGTTGTCCGCGATAAATCAGGCCGTCTTTGAAGAGCTTGTAGAACGTCTTGCGGACCGCTTTGGAGCAGACGTCATCGAGCGTGAACCGCGTGCGGCGCCAATCGCAGCTGGCTCCCAGTTGTTTCAGCTGTCCGAGAATCCGAGTTTCGTAGGTGTCTTTCCAAGCCCAGATGCGTTTGACGAGGGCTTCGCGGCCAATGTCATGCCGGGTCAGCTTTTCTTCCTCGAGCATCCGCCGTTCCACCACGGCCTGCGTCGCGATACCGGCGTGATCGGTCCCCGGCATCCACAGGGCTTCGTATCCCTGCATCCGGCGCCAGCGAGTCAACAGATCCTGCAACGTCCCATTCAGGGCATGTCCCATATGCAGCGCCCCGGTGACATTGGGGAGCGGGATCATGATGGTATGCGGCGGCTTGCCGGGAGTGGGATTGGCTTCAAAATAGCCTTTCTCATTCCAGGTCGAGAGCCAATGAGCCTGAATGTCTTTCGGTTCGTATTGTTTCGCGAGCATATTTTCGTGTTTTTGTTCTCGACGCGGTCCGGAATGAGATTTCTGCGAGATGACTCTCGTGATCAGAATGTCTCGTTGCTGGCCGCGTCAGGGATAAAGTCGATGCCAAGGCGAATTGTGCCGACTGAACTGATCTTTATATTCGTATTCGCTCGAACAAATCGTTCGCCGCATTTCAGAACCTGGTCGAAAAATGGGGTTCTGAAATGCGCACCACCGTTTCGTTAGCGTTGTCTATTGTGTGAGCTCACCCGCGTCTTTGTACAACTTGTAGTCCACGCTGTCGACCAGCGCCAGCCAACTGGCTTCGATGACGTTCTCGCTGACTCCAACCGTACTCCAGACGTCGGTGTTGTCTCGGCTTTCGATGACAACACGCACCCGAGCCGCGGTGCCTTCTGTGGAATTGATCACGCGCACCTTATAGTCGACAAGGTGCATTTCCGCCAGCCGGGGGTAGGCCGGATGCAACGCCTTTCGCAACGCATTGTCTAACGCGTTCACCGGTCCGTCACCTTCACCAGCTACGAGCTCCGTTCGATCCCGGACGTTCAGCTTGAGGATCGCTTCAGTCGTGGGGGCACCAGCGCTGCTGGCTTCCACGTTAACCCGGTAGTGCTGGCGTTCGAACCACGGTTCGTAATTTCCCGTGACTTTCTTCACGAGAATGTCGAACGAGGCCTCGGCGGCTTCGAACTGATAGCCTTCGTTTTCCAGGTCCTGGACTCGTTCCAGAATCTTGGACATCAGCACGTTGTCCTGTTCGATGCGGTATTTTGTCGTCTTGGCGACAATGTTCGACCGTCCCGACAGTTCACTGACCAGCACCCGTCGCACATTTCCCACGACTTCAGGATTGATGTGTTCGTAGCTATGAGCAATCCGGTTGACCGCATGAACGTGCATGCCACCCTTATGGGCGAACGCACTGGCTCCGACGTACGGCTGCCCGTTGCGGAAGTTCATGTTGGCGATTTCATAGACATACCGCGACAGCTCGGTGAGGTGGCCGATGCCTCCTTCAGCGAGAACGGAATACCCCTTCTTGAGCGACAAATTGGCCGCGATACTGATCAAGTCGACGTTGCCGCAGCGTTCGCCGATCCCGTTGATGGTGCCTTGCACCTGGATCGCGCCGTTGTCGACCGCGGCCAGCGAATTGGCGACCGCGAGTTCGCAGTCATTGTGACAATGGATGCCCACCGGGATGTCGAGGACTTTTCGGGCTTCTCGAATGGTCGCGGCGATGACTTCAGGCATCGTTCCGCCATTCGTATCGCAAGGCACAATCAGTGATGCGCCCGCTTCCTGGGCGGCACGGATGGTCTTCAGCGCGAACTCCGGGTTGGCTTTGAAACCGTCGAAGAAGTGCTCGGCATCGTAAATGACCTCGCGCCCCAGCGATTTCAAATAGGAGATCGAGTCGCGGATCATGGCCAGGTTTTCGGCTTCATCAATCCTGAGGACCTCGAAGACGTGCAAATCCCAGGTTTTACCGACGATGGTGATCACCTTGGCCTGTGATTCGGCCAGCGCCTGCATCCCGATGTCTTCTGCCGCCGAAACCCCGCGACGGCGAGTCATCCCGAACGCGGTGACTTTGGCGTGCTTCAACGGCAGCTTTGCGGCTCGCTGAAAGTATTCGTGATCCTTGGGATTGGAGAGCGGGTAGCCCCCTTCGACATAGTCAAAGCCCAGCTCGTCGAGCTTAATCGTAATGGCCAGCTTATCTTCCAGCGAGAAATTGACTCCCTCACCCTGACTGCCATCGCGCAGGGTCGTATCGTAGAGCTGGATCCTTGACATGCTGAGCAACCTTACTGGAGACATTGGCAATGAAGCGCTGCCGACATCTGGAAACGAAATTAACAAGTCTGGAAACGAAAAAACCCTCAGGCCAAGGTGACCTGAGGGTGGGCTGGATCGTATCTCTAACGCCGGGCCTCAAGGTCACGCATGACTTCCAATAATAATCGTAATGTCAGCCACCACCTGGCGGCGAACATCGGCGATCAAATGGAAGCAGACGATTGACATTGAATTACCTGGCAAGTGCAGACGATTTCTCGATTGTTCCCAGATTCTAAATCTGAACTGAACCGGTGTCAAATCAATCGACGTGAATTTCCACGCCGGGGCATCGACAGGAATTCGAGATTCCTGTCGAGCCGGTTGTGACTTGATAGATGTTGTTGACGACTAGGGTTAGAGCAAAATCGCTTTACTTGGCGGCCGGATCCTCGGCAATGCAGACCACTTTGGTCCGCGTGCGGATGAACAAGCACCCGTCGGCAATTGCGGGGGTGGCGACGATGCTCTCTTCCATGTCGTTAATGGCCAGTTCTTCGTACTCGGCATTGTTTTTCAGGACGGTGACTTTGCCGTTGTCTCCGCACAGATAAACTTTTCCGTCACCCGAAATGGGGGAAGCAAAAAAGCTGCCGTTGCTGCCTAACCGTTTGGCACCCCGCAGGGCCTCCCCTTTCCCGGTTTCAAAGACCGTGCTGATGCCCCCTTCTTTCAGCAGGAACATGCGGCCGTCCGAGACAAAGGGAGACACGACGTGGTCGGTATATTTCGTCGGATGCCGCCACAAAACGTGGGTCTTGGTGACATCCCCTTCTCCGCCGCCGCGAACGGCCATGATGAATTGCTCGGCGGCCTTTTCACCCAGTTGGGCGTGAGTGGCCCCCGCGAAGTTATCAGGATGTAGAAAGGCGATATCGAGTTCCGGGCCCTCTAAAAAGCCGTCTTTGTTGATGTCGCCGCGATCGAAGGTCCGTTTAAAGAACGCTTCGGGAACAGGCATCTTCCCGACGAAGGCCTGGATTTCGGCCTTGTCGAGCTTGCCGTCCTGGTTACCCGTTTTGATTTGGTCGACCGAAACCAGCCACTGGTTGGCGATGCCACCACTTTGCAGTGAGACATAAATGATGCCATCCAAACAGACAGGAGTCGTCTTGATGTTGCGGAGCAGTGTTTTGGCAAACCAGCGGCGTTTGCCGGTTTGCGGGTCATATCCGATCAGCATGCCCGTGCCGGCGACCACAATGTCGTCGCGGCCCTCGGTGGTGCAGATCACGGGGTGTGAGTAATTGACGGCCATGTCGAGGCGTTCGTCTTTCCAACGCAACGCCCCGGTAGTCTTATCAAACGCGTAGATGGCGGGGTACAGATCATCGTCCTGGCAGAAGATCACCAAGTCCCGATACAGCACCGGGGAGACTCCCGGGCCCCACTTCATCACAAAAAAAGGAGTCGGCAGCGGATACTTCCACACGTCCTGGCCGGTGGTGGCGTCGACCGTGATCAGGCCCAGCGTGCTGAAGTAAAAATAAACGCGATCGGCGTCGGCGGCCGGGGAAGCGCTGGCTTGGCTGTTCGTCTCGTGGATTTCCGACAGATCTCCCACGGGCCAGTCGCGCTGCCACAGCCGTTTGCCGGTGACCTCGTCGAAGGCATACAGGCTGATGGTTTCTTTCGAGGACATCCCGCTGACGAAAACCTTGCCGTTGGCGACGGCTGGACTGCCGACTCCATCGCCGATGGCTGTCGACCACCGGACGTTTTCTTTCGGCGAAAATTTAGTTGGCAGTGGCTTGGTGGATGTGGACAGTCCCGTGGAATTGGGGCCACGGAACTGCGGCCAATCCTCCGCCTGCAGCGTCGCGACAGAGCATTGCAGGGTCAACAGGGACGTCACGACGACTAGGCCCTGAAAGCCCCCATAGCAGCTATTCAAAAAATTCCGCAGCATGCTGGCAAGTCCTGTGGTTGAGGGATCTCGAAACGCTTTGGATACTAATTTTGTGGTATTTCTGTGAGACGCTGCACGGCACCAAGTTCAAAGGAATTCAATCATTGTTGTTGGATTATTGATTGGTTAAGTCAGTCGCGCGAAGCCGGTGTGGCGAACGGGGCTGCCGAGTCGCGTGTGGGCGTTCCCGTGATGGATGGCCTCGGCAATTTCTGGAAAGACTTTGCCGGCCGCGGCCATGCAGGCGTCGACGTGACGTTCCTCATGAGCCAGGCTGGGGTAAAATCCACTGCCAATCAAAAATCCTTCGTCCAGCATCCGTGTCGTAAAGAGCGTCCCCAAGGCGGCTGCTTCAGGGTGATCAAAACCGAACGAGGTGACCGGCGCGTGGCCGGCAACCTTGACCGGAACGCCGTGAGTTTTCCCCAGTCCGGTCCAACCCTCGCGAAAGCGTTTTCCAATGTGGTTGACGTGCGTGGGGAGATCAATGCGTTGCAGCTTACGCAGCGTGGCCAAGGCGGCGGTCGGTCCGACCCCTTCGGTCCAATAGGTGCTGGAAATAAAGGAGGTCTGAGACGCTTCCATGACGGCCGCTCGGCCAATGATGGCGCCCATGGGGTGCCCGTTGCCCAGGGCCTTGGCAAACACGGCGATGTCGGGAGTCACGCCATACCGCAGATGGGCCCCGCCATGGGCCATCCGCCAGCCGACCGTGATCTCATCCAGAATCAGCACGGCACCGCATTCATCACAGAGTGCTCGCACCCCTTCCAGAAAACCGGGATCGGGATCGACCGACCGTGTGGGCTCCATGACGACGGCAGCAATTTCCCGGCCATGTTCTCGAATATGGCGTTTCAGTTCATCCAGTTTATTGTAAGTGAAGGGAAGCATGGTGCCCCCCAATCCTGCGGGAACACCGGCGGGGGCCAGGCCTGGCAGCAGGTGGGTTTTCAGTTGATCGCCGTTGCCGGAGGCTTCGGTCTGGTGCTGGGGCAAGTTCGCGGCCAGGTACCAGTCGGACCAGCCGTGATAGCCGCAGAAGGCGATCCGGTCGCGGCCCGTTGCGGCCCGGGCGATGCGTACCGCAGCGGCCATCGACTCACCGCCGGTGCGGCAAAATCGGGCTCGTTGAGCCCAGGGGTGCAGTTCAATCAGAAGCTCGGCGAGCTCGACTTCTTCCACAGGATTCAGCGTACACATCGATCCCAATTGCACGCGGCGCACCACGGCGTCGGTGACGTCGGGGTCGGCATATCCCAGCAGACAGGAGCCGATTCCGGATGTCGTCATATCGGTAAAGCGTCGGCCGTCGAGGTCAATGACCTCACAGCCACGGGCTTCGCGATAGTACGCCGGCCAGCGGTCGGGGGCGTACATTTCGGGACGCTTGCTGAGCAATTGAGTGCCGCCGGGAATGATGGCTCGCGCCCGTTCGTAGGCCGCCTGCGTCTTGCCGGTGCTGGGGGAGGTGATCCCCAGCATCTCGCGAGCATTCGTCGAGAAAATCCGTTCCACATCGTCATCACGCAGCCGCAGCGTGCGGCACGCTTGTTGAACGGCCAGCAGGGATTCAAGCCCCAGAAACTGCGGCTTGGCGAACCGTGAGGCTTGCCAGTCCAGAGTGTCTTCATAGAGCCATTGAAAACCGTCACCAATACTGACGCAACGGCCTTTGATTTCGCTGATGGGGAAGTCGGCACCATAGAGCAGTCGTCCGGTTCCGAACTCACGCAGGATCGCTTCCATGGGTGCGGCTTCGCACACGGCGGACGTGTCGAAGAAGACGTTGCTTAGACCGCGTAGGCAAGCAATCGCTTCGACGGTATGTCCGGCACAGAAACTGCGAGCCGCGTGGGCCAAAATCAACTTGGCATTGGGATATTGCAGGCAATGCTGACGAATATAGGTTTGATTGGAAGGGTCGGCCAGGGCGCGTGCCTTGACCATGTGCAAGGTAATCGCCAGCCCGTACTTCTGAGCCAGTTCCCAGGCCCACTCGGGGATGAACGCTTCGGATGGGGCATCGAAAGTGTCTGGCTGACTGGCGAAGACATGGTACACCTTAAAGCCCACAAACTTGTCGGCGAGCACCGTCGCTTCGACCTGTGCCGGGTCGTCTTGGGGATGAATCATCATCAAGCCGCGCGAGTCGGGCAGGCGCTTCACTTCGTCGGCCACGAAGCGATTGGCGCCTACCATATCGAGTCCCACTTTGGGGACGGTGAAGATCAAGCCTCCGGTGGGGCGGCGGTCCCCCATCCAGCGTTCCACGCCCCAGCAGTAGGCCGACCACCCGACGTTCCCGTTCGGATCGATCAGCTCCCGCGGCATGGATGCCGTGGCGTCTTGCTCGCGGTAGAGATGGACGTGGGCGTCAAAGCTGTTCGGCGGAACGAAGGAACGCAGGAATTTGTCAAAGAAGCCCAGCGGATTCTCGATGCTCAAGGTGATGTTCCCCAGTGTCAGGACACGCTTTTACGGGTGATCCCATGGGTGGGATGGAGGTGATCGACAAGCAGGCCGCTCGTCTGAAATATCGTCAGGCCGACTCCGAGTCCGTCGCGGTGGTGGTGCTCGAGAAGCGACTCTCCGCGACGCTACCTGTCGTTATGAATCGTCGTTTATCAGGGAAACGGACACCATTTCAATCCTGATTGTGTCACGCATTCCCTTTGGAATTGCAGAGGTATCATAATAGGTACGTATCATTGTCGCAATAATGCCAGTTTATCTGTTGTCGCAAATTTTATGGAAAGTCGCCACTAATGGTTGAAAAATGATTGACGGATATCTTGTTGAGTGGTATACAGTGGATCGTACCATTTAAGAACCACATCGGTGCCCGGCCGATAATCGCCACCTTTATGTGATTGCTCTTATGAGTGTGACGCTTGAAACCTTAGACTCGAAGCCAGTCCTCGCCGAACCTGCGCCTGTGGCCAGTGAGGAGGGAACTCTGGGGCCCAAGTACGAACAGCTTAAGCAGCTCATCATTGAGCAGATCACGTCCGGCCGCTTGAAGCCGGGCGATGCCCTGCCGACGGAGCGCTGGTGGGCCGAGCAAAATAAGCTGGCTCGAAGCACGGTGCGGCAGGCTATGTCGTCACTGGAGCGAGATGGTCTGATCCGCCGGATGCAAGGCAAAGGCACCTTTGTGCATGAGCAGGCCCTGGAGCGTTTCAGCCAGGGTTTGGCGGTCTATGCCATGGTGTTGCCGGAAACCCAAGCAGGCTTCTACCCTTCATTACAACGCAGCTTTGATGAAGCCGCCGTGGCCGTCCACCATCAGTTGTTGATCTGCAATACCGGCAACAATGTGGACCGGCAGGGAAATATCATCCTGCAATTGCTGGATAAACAAGTGGCGGGAGTGGCTCTGGTGCCGGTGACCCAAGGACCCACGCCGGTGTATCAGGTTCGGCAGTTACAAAAGGCGGGCATTCCGGTGGTGTTTTGCCACCGCCGTGTCGAGGGGATTAATGCCCCGTTGCTGGCCATTCCCTTTCATGACATTGGGCGGATGGTGGGCCGCCATCTAGTCGAGCGTGGACATCGTCGCGTCGCATTCTTCGCTCCGCATCGCACTACGGGGTCGCTGGCCTACGAAACGGGTCTCCGTGTCGAACTGGCCGAGGCGCGGGCTCAAGTGCCGGAAGGTTGTGTCTTCTTCGGTGCGGACGGCAGTATTAATCCGGCCGAGTACGAAACCGAAATTACCGCGGCGCTCGAGAGCATGCTGCGGCGAGACGATCGTCCCACTGCCATTTTTGCCAGCTTCGACTCACTGGCCGAATTGATCTATCTGTTACTGGAACGCTTCGGACTGCGGGTGCCTGATGACATCTCTATTGTGGGATTGGGTGGTATCTCGCGTTCGACTCCGATGATGCGGCGGTTGACTTCGGCCACCGTTGATGAAGTTCAGATCGGTCATCGTGCTGCGGAATTATTGGATCGGATGCGGCGCGGGGAACTGTCCTTGGACAACTGCGAAACCCATGTCGCACCGATTGGTCTGTCCGATGGGCAGACACTGGGGATGGTCCCTCAGGTGGGGCGCGGGCTCCAGATGACTCGCAATGACTGAGTCTGCAATCGCGATGTGCAGAGTTGGTGGTGAGACTGCGTTCGTGGTGAGGTTGATGCTACTTAATTGAGACGGGATGCGAATGATTCGTGTGTTCTTGATCCTGTTGTTTGCGATTGCCACCGGGGCAGGCGTTTCAAGCGTTCGCGCTGACGGTCCGGAGACCGAACACGAACTGATTACCGCCGAATTGCGTGATCGCTCGCTGGCGACCTTGCGCGAAACGTTGGCTCAGGAATCTCGTTGGATTAAGGTGCATGCGGCCGAACACTTGCTCACGCTAAGCTATCCGCAAGGTGTCTACGAGGCCTTCGAAGCTGAACGTGTGGCTCATGAACAAGAGCCTCAATATCGAATCGGTATCTGGCGAGTTTTGGCCCGCGCGGCGGCGACTGCCGAGGAGCGTCAGGCTTGGATCGCCAAGATTCGCTCAGTGGTGACCGATCCGTCGGCGTCGGACCACGTTCACGCCATCGAGTCGCTCGCCAAGCTGGGGGATCGTCTGGAGAGTCCCGAATTGCGAAAGGCCGTGCTCCAAGCGGCCGAAGTCGATCGACCGACTGCTCCCTATGCGCGCTGGCTGTTGGCGGGAGCGGGAAGTTCGGTTGAACGCGCGAATCTCGTTGAGTTATTGGGCTCTGAAAATCCGAACGTTCGCCTGGTGGTGGCTTACGGTTTGCAATGGATGGGGACCGGTGATCCCGTGACCCGCCAGAAGTTGTCACAGGTGGCCGGGCAAGAAGAGGCCGCTTCGCCCGCAAAAGTTTACTTGCTGTCGGCGGCCTGGTTGTCGGCTGTTGATGTTCAATCTGTGGCGGCACACCGCGGCTCGCTGCTGTCGATTGCGAACAGTGATGAAAAGGGGGGCCGTGCGGTCGCCAGTGCGGCGCTGGCCGAACGAGGAACCCGAGCCGATGTCTCGACCTTGGAGGCCTGGTTGCAGGGCTCCGATCCTGATGCCCGGGCCGCCGCTGCGGCATCTCTGCTGCGGATCGGGCGTCGCGGTGTGCATCGTCTGGAAGCGCTGGACTGGACCGCCATCACCCTGTATTTCATCTCGATGCTGGCGATTGGCTGGTATTACTCGTACCGCACTCAGACCGCCGATGACTATCTACTCGGTGGCCGTACCATGAATCCCTGGACGGTTGGCCTTTCGTTGTTTGCCACGCTGTGCAGCACAATCTCCTATCTGTCGACGCCGGGCGAAATGGTCCAGCATGGGCCGATGTATTTTTCCATGCTGTTGGCGTTTCCGTTCGTGATGTTCGTGGTCGGCTACTGGTTGATCCCGTTCTTTATGCAGCTGCCGGTGACCAGTGCCTACGAGATTTTGGAAACGCGGTTGGGGTTGGGCGTACGTTTGCTCGGGGCCACGTTCTTCCTGGCGATGCGACTGCTGTGGATGGCGGTCATTCTGGACGTGACGACGATCGTCGTGTTGTTACCGCTGCTGGGGTTGGATCGATCTTATGCCCCCTACCTCTGCGCCTTACTGGGGCTGACAACGGTCATCTATTCCTCGATGGGCGGACTTCGCGCCGTTGTGATGACTGACGTGGTTCAGACCTTTATTTTGCTCGGTGGGGCGGTTGCCGCGTTGGGGCTGATTACTTGGAATTTGGGTGGTGTCGGAGGCTGGTGGCCGACGACATGGGCGCCGAATTGGGATCCCCCGACTCTCGGTTTTGATTCGACTTCACGAATGTCTCTGGCGAGCGTCGTGTTGTCTACCTTCGTCTGGTATCTCTGCACGGCGGGGTCAGATCAGATGGCCATTCAACGCTATCTGTCGACTCGCGATGTGAAGTCGGCACGGCAGATGTTTAATATCTCGATGATCGCCAGTGCTGTGGTCTCGGTACTGCTTGCCATGTTGGGATTTGCGTTGCTGGCCTGGTTCCGGGCTCATCCGGAGATGCTGGGCGAGGGGCAGTCGGTGGCTCACAATGCCGATCAGCTCTTTCCGCGGTACATCGCGGCCGGTCTTCCCGATGGATTTGGCGGGCTGGTGGTGGCCGGGCTCTTAGCTGCGGCCATGTCAAGTCTCTCGTCGGGGTTAAGTTCGTCGAGTGCTGTGATCACCGTCGACTTCTTGAATCGCTTCCTGTCGCCTGCTGCCAATGCCGCGGCGGAAGTGCGTCGTGCCCGATACATCTCCTGGACTGTGGGGCTGGCCGTGGTGGCGTTAAGCACCGTGGTCGGACAAGTCCAGGGAACGGTGCTCGATGTGGCTTATAAAGTGGTGAACTTACTGACGGCCCCGCTATTCGGGTTGTTTTTTATGGCCTTGTTTGTCCGCTGTGCGACGAGCTTCGGAACGTTTGTGGGGGCATTTGTCGGCGTGGCAACCGTGGTCGCCATCAGTTATTGGCCAGAACTGACCGGCCATTCCGGAATCAGTTTTATGTGGGCCATGCCGTTGGGCTTGGTCGCACAGATTGTCGCCGGCACGGTGGCGAGCCTACTACCGTTTGGGACCTCCAAGCCACTCATCATTGCAGCTCCGGTTCGGTAAGGATGTGTTTCACCAACGCTGAAATTTTTATTTTAAAAAAACTCGTTGAGCGTGGTGGTTGACGTCAAGGATATCAGCTTAGAAGTGAGTGTCATGATTCGAATTTTGCTGACGGTCAGTCTGATTGCTTTCGCCTCGCACGGCTGGGCTGCCGATGCTGCGGATAAGTTTGATGTGGAGCTGAAACCTGCCAACTTGAGTCAGTGGAAGTTGATCGAAGGTCACTGGAGTGTCCTGGATGGTCTTCTGGAACAGACGGCTCCTGAACGGTTAACGACAGCCATTCTGACTGGGCCCGCCTTCGGAGAATTTTTCAAGCTTTCGGCCGAGTTTAATATTCGGAAGACGGGCTCCGGCGTCCGCGCGGCGGCGTTGGTCTTCCGGGCGACCGGTACCAAGACGTTCTACTGGCTGCACCTGGATTCGAAGAACGGGAACGTCATCCTGACGCGATCCTCGCCCGAAGTCGCCTGGACCGAAATTTTGCGACGCCCGGCGAGCATCAAGCAAGATGTCTGGCAGGCCATACGGGTTGAATGCCGAGGTCCGCAGATTACAGTGTTCCTTGATGATAAAGAGGTCCTGCAGGCGAGCGATCCGACGTTAACGGCCGGTCGGGTTGGCTTCGGGACCAGTGAAGCGAGTGTGGCTTTTCGCAATGTGAAAGTCGAAGGGACCCAGGTCACGAACCCTGACCCGTTGCGGACCGAACGGCTGCAGTACCAGATCATTTCGCGTGGCGGCCCATCGGGGCCCTATCAAGCGTTTCCGGACGCGTGCCGGCTGCCGAATGGTGATATTCTCGCCGTGTACTATGCCGGCTACGGTCACATTGCCCTTCCGACCAACGAATGGCCCCGCGGCGGTCGCATTTGTACTGTCCGCTCAAAAGATGAAGGCAACACCTGGAGCAGCCCGGAAGTGTTGTTTGACGGTCCGCTGGATGATCGTGATCCGCACATTGCAGCCTTACGCGATGGGACTCTGCTGTGCAGCTTCTTCACTTATCAAAAGTTGCCCACCGGCAAGGTGGAATTCGACACCTGTGTGGTGACATCACGCGACGGCGGGCAGACTTGGGACAGCGAAGCTCGTGTGCTAGCCAAGAACTGGGCGGTCTCCGCTCCTGTCCGTGAGCTGACCGATGGCACCCTGCTGGTGGGAATCTATACCGAAGCCGACAAGACCGCATATGGCGGAGTTCTACGGTCGACGGATCATGGCACAACGTGGAGTGCACCGATTCCGATCGACCCGAAGAGCGGGATTCGCCTCGACGCCGAAACCGATGTCATTCAGTTGCAGGATGGTTCTGTACTGGCAGCCTTACGCGGTGATGGAAAAGTGCATCTGCACTTCTCCGTGAGTTCCGATTTGGGGCTCACGTGGTCACCGGTGAAGGACTCGGGATTTTTAGGGCATAGCCCTCACATGACGCGATTGAGCAGCGGGGAAATTCTCCTGACTCACCGCTTGCCGAATACGGCCATGCATGTCAGTCGTGACGATGGAAAGACCTGGCAAGGTCCCATTGCGATTGACGGTGTGATTGGTGCCTATCCGGCGACCGTCGAACTCAAAGATAAAACGATCTTGGTCGTTTACTACGAAGAAGGGACAGGCAGCGCCATTCGCGCGATGCGAATTCAACTGCAGCCCTCTGGAATTCAGAAACTGGCCTGGAATTTGCCTGGAGAATGACGGACTGGGCCTGAGAGATGAAGGAATCATTCGCGACACGAACCGTTGAGGTCAGGAATGGGCCTCGGAGACCGTCAGGCGACCTTAGGAGACTGGGGAGCGATGCACATTTTCGTCACGCTGAGTAGAGTACGCATACCTGAATTCACGATCATGGGACGTGATCAGGCATGTGCTGCTCAATCAAGCAGCGATGATCGACGAAATGGCTGGCGCTAAAGTCGCCCTATTGAAGCTGGAGAAGTCTGTATGGCCGAACTTTCTCGATTTCCTGTACGTGGCGTCCTGCCCGTATTTCAGACGCCGTTTCACGAGGATGAAACGGTCGATTTTGACGTATTGCAACGCGAGATTGAGTGGCTATTTGACTGCGGCGTCGATGGCGTCGTCATGGCAATGGTTTCCGAAGTCTTACGGCTGTCGACCGACGAACGCGAAGAGGTGGCTGCCCGGGTGTGCCAATTCGCCGCCGGACGGGGGGCGACGGTGATCAGTGTGGGGGCCGAAAGCACCTATGTGGCCGAGCGTCTGGCACGCCATGCCGAGGCCAGCGGCGCGACTGCCGTCATGGCGATTCCACCGATCGCGGTGGTGCTGGGTGAAGCGGAATTATTGCGTTACTACGAACGAATTGTGCGGTCGATTTCGATTCCCGTGGTGGTCCAGGACGCCAGCGGCTATGTCGGTCGCCCGATGTCGATTGAATTGCAGGCGGGATTGCTCAAAACGTTCGGTGATCGGGTGTTGTTTAAGCCCGAAGCTTCACCGATCGGACCGCGCTTGACCCAGTTGCGTGAAGCAACCGGCGGGCGAGCCCAAGTGTTTGAAGGCTCTGGCGGAGCCGCCTTGCTGGACAGTCATCGCCGCGGAGTGGTCGGGACGATGCCTGGTGCTGAACTGATCAAAGCGATTGTGGCGTTGTGGAAAGCTCTGGAAAGCGGAGACGAAGCGCGGGCCTATCGATTGTGGATGCCGATCGTGGCTTTGGTGGCCATTCAATGCAATCTGGACGGATATCTGGCGGTGGAAAAACATCTGCTGGTTCGCCAGGGAATTTTCAAGAACACGCGGACCCGAGGACCAGTCGGATTCTTTCTGGACGATGAGACGCGACGTGAAGTGGATCGCTTGTATGACCTGTTGATGCGCGAAGTGGATACTCCCTAATCCAATCCCCAAACGCTCCTATGTTAAGACTAAGGAAAGACTCATGAGCGACCAAGAGATTAAAGCGACCTATGCGCGTGATGGGTTTGTCGTCGTGCGCCAACCATTGATCGCCGCCGATTTTGCCGAGCTGAATCGCAACCTGGATCGCTACATTCGCGACATCGTTCCGGGACTCCCCCCGAGCGATGCCTTTTATCATGTGGATCGGTCGAAGCCCGAATCGCTGAAGCAAATGCAGAGAATGGAGCAAGATGCGTTCTTTGAAGCGTATCGAGCCAACCCTGTGTGGAAGGCCTTGGCCGAGTCCATCCTTGGGGAAGAAGCTCACGCGAGCGGCGTCGAGTGGTTTAACAAGCCGCCGGCGACCAATCACATTACCCCTGCGCATCAAGACAATTACTATTTCTGCCTGAGCCCTCCGCAAGTTCTGACCATCTGGATGGCTTTGGATTCGGTGGATGAAGAAAACGGTTGTTTGCGGTATGTGACCGGTTCGCACCTTCGCGGCATTCGACCACATGGTCGGACCCAGACGCTGGGATTCTCACAAGGGATTCTGGACTTTGGCACCGACGAGGATTACGCGAACGAAGTCCCCGTGGCCTTACAGCCCGGTGACATGACAGTTCATCACGGCAACACGATTCATCGTGCCGATGCCAATCAGTCGCCAACCCGCAATCGCCGCAGTTTCGCGATGGTGTTCCAGGGCGTCAGCTGCCGTCGTGATGAAGAGGCGTTTGCCCGTTATCGAGCTTCCTCGAAGGCCCACGAAGAGCAATTAATTAAGACGTAGTTCGTTAGCGATATTGCGAAAGAGGGAGGCCGCCGATTGGCGGTCTCAAGTGCGATGTCGACTATTTTATATATGGAGTATGTACGTTCTGAATTGTCATAAATAGTTTCAAGTTTGTTGTCGCACGTAGGAGTCACCCATGCCAACGGTACGCCATTCATCACCGTCTCGAGGATTTACCCTGATCGAATTGCTGGTCGTGATCGCGATCATTGCAGTGCTGATCGCTCTCTTGCTGCCTGCCGTGCAGCAGGCACGCGAAGCGGCCCGGCGTACCCAGTGCAAGAATCAGTTGAAGCAGCTGGGGCTGGCTATGCACAACTATCACGACACATTTCTCGTGCTTCCTCCTGGTGTATTTATGGGGCCGGGCCACGTTTTTGGGGGCCCCACAGGGTTGCGATGCAGCGGATGGTTTCAACAGATTATGCCCTATATCGATCAAGCCCCGTTTTATAACACGGTACTCGCTCCGTACTACCAGACCGGCGGACAAAATGAGTCTTATCGTGTCGCAAGGCGGGGACAAGTGTTCACAATGTTTATGTGTCCGTCTGACCCATCCGGCCCATCATTCAGCAATGACACTGGCTTTTGCGGAAACTACGTCGCCTGCGCTGGATCTGGATCAGCGGTGACCGCCGCGAAGGACTTCGGGACCTATGATGCCGCCACCATCGCGACCCATGCGGTCAATATGAATGGCATGTTCTATTTTATTTCGAACACTCGCATCAGCAGCGTCGTTGATGGTACTTCAAATACAATTTTAATGGGCGAGGTCAAGCAACGTGGCAGTGCGGCGGCACAGTGGGATGTGGGAAACTATTGGAATGGCGCTTGGGCCGGCCCGCTATTTCTAACGTCCGCGACACCGAATACATCAGTCACGGACCGAGTCTATGGCTGCAAGTCCACCGTCTGGCCGAACGCGCCTTGTACGTCGATTGGAGCGACTGGTGCCAATGCCCGTATTTTCGCTCGCAGTTACCACGACGGAGGTGCCCAGTTCACGATGGCTGATGGAGCGGTTCGTTTCATCTCCAATAACATCAATCTTGCGACGTATGAGGCACTCGGCACGCGGGGACTCGGTGAAGTCGTCGGGGAGCTTTAAACTCAAAGTATGCGTGACTCTACGGTGAAGGCCGTGAGTCGATTTGGCTGGATACTAGATTTGTATCCGGGGGAATAGCGGCTAATTGGACTTCAAGACGAAGCGAAGATCATGATTCCCAAAATGGCATTGATGGTTGGTGTTCTCGGCTGCAGCCTCTTGATTGTTGGCTGTGGCGGAGAAACCGGCCCTAAAACTTATGTTCTCTCGGGTAAGGTCACCCTTGATGGGAAGCCACTAGAGACTGGAGACATCACGTTGCGTCCAGTGGGGCCGACCGGCCAGGGCGCAGGAGGGAAGATCGTCAACGGCAGCTATTCGCTACGAGCGACTCCGGGAGAAATGAAGGTTGAAGTTTCTTCGATGAAGTATTTGTCGGGCCAGACCTCTGACAATCCTGCCGGTGTCGGTGGTCCGTTGTTCGAGGAACTGGTCCCTCCCAAATACAATTCGGATACGAAACTGAGCTTTAATGTCGCTCCGAAGAACGACAACAAGTTCGACATTGATATTAAACATTAAGATGACAATGTGCTTTCTTGGGCTGCGGCTGTATCGAGTTAAAGAAGCACGCGAAGCTGACTGCGAAATTTGGAGTGTTTACGGCGGAATGAAGAACGGACCGCATGGGATAAGCCATGTGTCTTGATCCATTTTTACGAGGTCTGCATCGACGGATTGATGACTCGGAACGTGCCCGCCAGCCATGTCTGGCGGGCACGTTCCGAGTTCGTCTGAATCATGTTTCGGATGCAGAAGAAGAGAGAACCTTCTATGAGTACCAATCCCCATTACACCTCGGCATTGTCACGGCGGGCATTTGTCGCGGCTTCGGCTTGTGGGTTTGCCGGGATGACACCGGGCCTCGGATCGCTGACAGCGCAGGCGGCTTCGGAAGAAACGGGCGGGGGAAGGGCCAAGTCGACCATTTTGTTCTTTTTGTGCGGCGGTGCCTCGCAGATGGATATGTGGGACCTGAAACCCGAAGCACCGTTGGAGTACCGTGGCCCGTTCCAACCGATCGCCACTTCGGCCCCAGGGGTGCGACTCAGTGAGCACTTGCCAATGCTCGCTCAGCAGGCCCATCATTTGGCGGTGATCAATTCCGTTGGGGCCAGCGTCAATACGAACGACCATCACGCCGGTTATTACTATAACCTGACGGGGCATGTTCCCGATTTGACCTTCTTGTCGATGGGGAACAACCGCACGCCCTTCGCTGACGATTGGCCTTTCATGGGGGCTGTCGCGACTTCCAAGCTACCACCTAAGTCAAACTTGCCCAGTCTCATTACGCTGCCGCACAAACCGAGCGCCGCTCCGTATACACGACCCGGGCAATTTGCCGCCCGACTGGGGATTGAATACGACCCGCTGTATGTAGATGGTAGTCTGGAACAACCACTCAAATTTCAAGTTCCGTCGTTGGTGTTAGAAGGTAAGAATTCACCGCTGCGACTTGATATGCGGCGACAGTTGCTCGGCACGCTAGATAGTGCCCGTCGAGACTTTGAACAGGTTGCCTCAACCCGGACCTGGAGCCAACAGCAATCACGCGCCTTCTCGCTGCTCCTGTCGGCACAAACAACTGCGGCATTTGATGTGGCTCGCGAACCTGTCGAGGTGCGTCAACGCTACGGCGAGACCGTTAACGGCATGAGCCTGCTGCTGGCCCGGCGCCTGGCTGAGGTCGGAGTTCCGTTCATCACGGTGTTCTGGAAAGAGAACTCGGACAAGCTGGCGAAGAAGTGCGCGAGTGCGGGTGGTTGGGACACGCACGGCAATAATTTTGTGTGCTTAAAAGAGGATCTGCTGCCGGAGTTTGATCGTGGATTCTCCGCACTGGTTGAGGACCTCGCGCAACGCGGGATGCTTGATTCAACCATGCTGATGGTGACTAGCGAAATGGGACGCACACCTAAGATTGGCGACATCCGTAGCGGCGGAATCGCTGGGGCAGGTCGCGACCATTGGACACATTGTTTGACCGACATTATGGCTGGCGGAGGCATCCGTGGCGGGCAGACCTATGGTTCTAGCGACCGCCTCGGAGCGTATCCCTCGGAGCATCCCGTAACGCCAGCTGACGTGATTAAAACCGTCTACCATGGTATGGGGGTGCATAACCTCGAAGTGTTTGATAAGCAAAATCGCCCTTATAACTTGTTGCCTGAAGGGGAGCCGATCACTGCGCTCTTCTAAGTCCTAGTGGGCTCCAGACCCGAGTAACTCGGGCTTCGTCGGTGGGGCAAGATCTAAAGTTCTTAGATCTTGAAAAACAAAATAATGATTAGGCCAGACGGCGCGGCACATCGCGTCGAGCTTGGTTACGCTTGAGGTACGTCGACTGAGAAATCCCACGCGACTTTCCGCGTCGCTGGTCGACGGAAGTTAGATAAGTGAATGAGATCGGTCGTCGTCGTTAGACGCGTCGAATGTGTTGCGACTCGCCATTTTCCCGCATGTTTTTTGGGTAAGTCATTAGGCGTTGCGCTGATCTTGCGCACCGCAATCTGTTTCTGTTTTGTTAGCGCTTTATTCCGGCCGAGTCCTTCGTGTCCTTTTTAGAGGAGAGATCTCATGCGACCAATCAGTAGTTCGAAACATCGTTGTCCGTCAACACGCAAAGTGGGATTCACCCTGATTGAATTGCTGGTGGTGATTGCAATTATCGCGGTGCTGATCGCCCTGTTGTTGCCCGCTGTGCAACAGGCGCGGGAAGCGGCCCGCCGCTCGCAGTGCAAGAACAACCTCAAGCAATTGGGATTAGCTTTGCACAACTACCACGAAGCGGTGGGGGCATTCCCGATCAACTTATACGGGGGATATGGTGATACGGCGAATGTTGGTGGCTATACCCAGACATCCAAGTCGTGGGGATTCATCGTGCATTTGCTGCCCTATTTAGATCAAGTACCGCTGTACAACCTCACCAATCCCGGAGCCAATACGATGTTGGCCAGCGGGCAGATTGCGTCTGTGATTCCGGTGTTGCTGTGCCCCAGTGACCCCACCGGGGCTCGCGAAACCGAAAACACGTCCTATACCACAGGCAACCTGAGCGTCGCCGTGACTAATTATAAGGGTGTGGTTGGCAGTGACTGGGACTGGGGAACTTATGCGAACAATGTGGTCAATGCGGGATCAGATTCGTTCGTGGACAACAATGGATTGTTTCACACCCTGAATTATCGTAAATACAAAAAAATGTCGAGCATTACTGACGGCACCAGCAACACGGTGGCGATTGGTGAAAGTGTGTGTAACCAGAATTTCGCCACAGGCGACGGCCCGGGCAACACTTGGATGAACGCCGCCGCACTGGGCGCGACCACGGCCGTTCCGATCAATACGGTAAACAATGTGCAGACCAACGCGAGCGTCGCGTGGGATCGCAAATGGAGCTTTAGCAGCATGCACACTGGCGGAGCTCATTTCTTGATGGCCGACGGAGCCGTCCGTTTCATTTCCAACAACATCTCCATGACGACCTATCGAGACTTGTCGACCCTCGCTGGGGCCGAAGTGATTGGCGAATTCTAGGTTGTTTGTGGTGAGTGGTGTTGCTTCTCGAGGGAACGCTCCCTCTGTCTTTCGCGTATTGTTGTCTCGTCCTGAGGGACGCCGAGCCCACGGTGCGCCCCATTGGGGACGAGGTTGTGCTGATATTGACCATTTGAAAGGGATGTAGTGAAGAAACGACTTGACTCATACTACCGGGCAGTTCCGGCTTATTTATTCTTGTTAACCGTGGCGACCGTGCTGATGGGCTGTGGTGGTGGAGGGGAACAAGGGCCGAAATTGTCATCCGTTACCGGAAAGGTCACACTGGGCGGCAACCCGTTGCCGGGGGCTGGTGTGACGCTCCATCCAGATACCGCGAAAGGAAACACCGCTCAGTATCTGCCGGCTGGCATCGCAGACAGCCAGGGGAATTATGAACTGATTGCAGCCACGAAGAAGGGAGCTCCTGCGGGCTGGTATAAGGTGGTGGTTGTGGCTCCGGTTCCTCCGCGTACTGGTGGTGAAGCGCCAAAAGTCGGACCGCCACCGTTTAACATCAAGTACACTGACGCTGCAAAATCTGATTTGAGTGTGGAAGTCAAAGACGGCGCAGCTGCCGGGGCTTACGATATCAAGTTGACGAAGTAAGCCAATATTCGTCCCTCACCAAGAGTTGAGAGTGTGACATGAAGCGTTTTGCGGGACCGGCGTGTCCAATTCGATTGTGTCTGCTGCTGGCTCTGTTGCAGTGGGGCTTCGGTGGTGCGGGCGAGATTTGGGCCGCCGACCCGCCGCGAACGGTGCGGTTCATCGAGACCGAAGGGGGAGTGCGTTTTGGTTTGCTGGGGGAGAAATCGGATAAGCCGGCACCCACGCTCATTATCCTGGCCAGCAGTCCGGAAGAGACCCTGGGGAGCGACTACTTTCTGCAGGCAGGAGTGCTGCTGGCCAAGCAGGGATATTTGTGTGTTTCGCTGGATTTGCCGTGTCATGGTCGCGATCGGATCTCAGGGGAACCAGAGGGTATTGCGGGGTGGCGGCACCGGTTAGATGCTGATCAGGATCTGCTGGCAGATTTCAAACGACGTGGCCAAGCCATGCTGAGCTACTTGATCGATCACGGATACACGGATGCGACTCGAGTGGCGGTGTCGGGAACTTCGCGAGGTGGCTTCTCGGCATTGCATCTGGCTGCCCACGACGCGCGCATCCGTTGCGTGGCAGCGATGGCTCCAGTGACCGAATTAAGTGCACTGACTGAATTTCAAGGGATGACTCATCCCGAGCGTGCCGCGACATTGTCGGTGACAAACTTGGCCGACAAGCTGGCCGAGCGTGGCGTGTGGGTGGTTATCGGCGATCGAGACGCACGAGTGGGGACCGATCACGCGATCACCTTCGCTCGACGGCTGACTTCGATTGCTGTGGAGAAAAAGCTAACGGCCAGTATCGAACTCCACGTCCTTTCGGAACCGAAGGGGCACACGACGCCTCAAGGTGCCGCAGAACTTTCCGCTGCGTGGATTGCTCGTCAACTGCAGGGCAATTGAGGTGGGGAGGGACGACTATGGTTCGGCAGGAGCCTCACCCTGGCATTTAGGCCATGGCCCGTTGGTCTGTTTTCTGCAGTCCCAGATCTTCGATGAGTATCTCGCGGATCTTAAATTTTTGAATTTTCCCCGTCACCGTTTGGGGGAACTCTTGTACGAACCGGATGTAGCGAGGGATCTTATAGTGGGCCAGGCGGCCCTTACAAAATTGCCGCAGTTCGTCTTCGGTCAGCGTGGCGTTCGGCTTCAGACGGACCCAAGCGGCGATTTCTTCGACATACTTCGGATCGGGCACCCCCACGACCGCGACGTCCTGGATGGCGGGATGGGTGTAGAGGAATTCTTCAATTTCCCGCGGATAAATATTCTCGCCCCCTCGGCACACCATATCTTTGATGCGGCCGGTGATCCGGTAATAGCCATTCGGCAGACGCCGCGCCAGGTCCCCCGTATGCAGCCAGCCGTCAGGTGTGATGGCCGCGGCCGTGGCGTCGGGCATGTTGTAGTAGCCGAGCATCACCCCGTGGCCACGAACACACAACTCGCCGTTGGTGTCATCACCGACCCGTTCTCCAGTAACGGGATCGAGTAATTTTACTTCAACCCCGGGGATGGGCTTGCCCACCGTGGTGACTCGTAACTCCAACGGGTCGGTCGTTGACGTGAGAGTGATGATGGGGGAGTTCTCTGTCAGGCCGTAGCCGATCGTCACCTCAGACGCGTGCATTTCACTGACCACACGTCGCATGATCTCAATCGGGCACGGACTACCCGACATGATTCCTGTTCGCAACGAGGTAAAATTGCGGCCGGCAAAGGTCGGGTGATCGAGCATGGCGATGAACATCGTCGGCACACCATACACGGCGGTCGCGTGTTCTTGTTCAATCGCGTCGAGTGTGGCTTGCGGCTGAAAATGTTCAAACGGAATGACCATCGCTGTGCCGCGGAGCGAGGACGTTAGCGTACCGAGGACACAACCGAAGCAATGATAAAACGGAACCGGAATGCACAGTCGATCTTGCTCGGTGAAATGCAGGCACTCGCCGATGTAGAAGGCATTTAGTAGCAGGTTGCGGTGGGTGAGCGTCGCCCCTTTGGGAAAGCCGGTAGTTCCCGAAGTGTATTGAATGTTGATGGCATCCTGACTGTCGAGTTGTGCCGCACGTTCGGCCACGGCGGTTGTCGCAATGGCGTCCCCTCCCTGCAGGAAGGTCGCCCAATCCAACATGCCGGGACTGCTCTGTGACGCGATCGAGACCACTCGTTTCAGCTTCGGAAACTGGCTGGAGTTCAGCTCGCCGCCAGCGGCTGCGGCCAGTTCTGGAACGGCCTCATGCACCATGGCGTAGTAGTCAGAGGTCCGGAATTTATCGATCAGGAACAGGACTTGAGTGTCCGATTGTTTGAGAACGTAAGCGAGTTCGGACGCGCGGTAGGCGGGGTTGATACAAACCAGAATCACCCCGACGCGTGCCGTGGCGAATTGCAGCAACACCCACTGCGGCCAGTTGGTGGCCCAGATTGCAATATGATCGCCACGCTGCAGCCCGAGGCTTAATAAACTGCGGGCGACGGCGTCAACTTGTTCATCGAATTCGCGATAGGTTAGTCGCGTTTGAAATTGGGGAAAGACGAGAGCCTCAGACTCCGGAAACCGCTGGGCGGTCTGCCGCAGAGCCTGACCAATCGTGAGACCTTCCACCCAAGGCGTGGTACTTTCTGACATGGCGACGCTCCGTGCCTATCCAGACTGCCTGTTCGGGTTCTAACGTTAGAAATTATACGCGTTCACTCGTCGAAACTGCAGGTCGTACACGGTTTGGCCACCGAATTGTGGGGATTCGATTCGGAAATAACCTAAAATCACTCCTGGTTAAGTGCAGCCAGCTCTGTCGGATTCTCTATAATCACGACATTGTTTTGATGCGCATCGACAGGGAGTCAACTTTGAGTCAGCAAGCGAACGACAACGTGGCCAGCGATCTCCATCCCACCGCAACCGAGGCTTATGACTCGATCCTGTTGATTTCGTTTGGCGGACCAGAAGGCCGTGAGGATGTCATTCCGTTCCTCGAAAATGTCTTGCGCGGTCGCCCTGTTCCGCGCGAACGTATGCTGGAAGTCGCCGAGCACTACTATCATTTCGACGGCATCAGCCCTATCAATGGCCACTGCCGCGAGTTGATTGCGGCACTTCGCGAGGAACTGGATTCTCGGGGCGTGACGCTGCCCATCTACTGGGGAAACCGCAACTGGAAACCGATGTTGCCCGATACCCTGGGGGAGATGGCGGCGAAAGGTTTGCACCGCGCGGTGGGCGTGGTCACCGCTGCCTATAGTTCTTACTCCAGCTGTCGGCAGTATCGTGAGAACGTCCAGCAGGCCCAAGCCGTCGTTGCGGGCACGGCACCTCAAGTCGACAAACTCCGCGTGTTCTACAACCATCCGTTGTTTATTTCTGCCAATCGCGATCGGGTGGCCGCGGCGCTGGAAAAAATTCCGGAAGCCCGACGATCGCAGACTCACATTGCCTTTTCGGCCCACAGTATTCCGCTGTCGATGGCCAACCAATGCGATTACGTTCAACAATTGACGGAGAGTTGTCGCCTGGTGGCCGAGTCCTTGGGAATTGGTCCTGAACGCTGGAAGTTGGTCTATCAAAGCCGCAGTGGCCGGCCGGAAGACCCCTGGCTGGATCCCGACGTGAACGACCATTTGAGAACGCTCCCGGCGATCGGGGTGACGGATGTCGTGGTGATGCCCATTGGGTTCCTTTCAGATCATATGGAAGTGCTGTTTGATCTGGACGAAGAAGCCTTGGAAAGCTGCCGGGAGATCGGATTGAATATGGTGCGTGCCGGTACGGTTGGTGTGCATCCCGATTTTGTGCGGATGATTGCCGATTTGATTCAGGAACGAATCTCGAGATCTCCCGATCGACCGGCGATGGGTCAGTATCCGGCCAATCACGACGTCTGTCCCGTCGATTGCTGCCCGGCACCCGTCATGCGCCGGCCGGTCAAATAGTTAGAGTGTTTTCAATACGCCCCGGCGTGACGTCCAGAGCGGGCGTCTCCGGCGGCGTCGAATTCACCGGTGGGGGTGATGCGGATCATACTGGGGGCCCACAACGCGCCCGCCCGCTGGACTTTATGGCCGAGTTTTTCCAAGGCTGCAATCGTGGTGGGTTCGGCGTCGGAGTGAATCAGCAAGCTGCCCAGTTGCGGCGGCGTCTGCCGGAATGAGCCCAGGTGATGATTGGTGCCAAAGCGGACCGCTTTCATCGACTCCGGGGCAGACATGCCGAAATCGATGTGATTGAGTACCGCTTGCAATCCGGCCTGATCTTGGCCGTCGCCACCCGCGACACTGACTCCCAGGACTGGTTTGCCTTCTTTGAGGACCAGTGTTGGGGTCAGGGTAATCCGCGGTCGTTTGCCCGGGGCGATGCAGTTGGGATGTCCGGGCCAGATGTTAAAACTTTGCAGCCGCGTCCCCAGCCAAATGCCGGTGTCGCCCGCCTGGACGCCGCTCCAACCGCTGGGGGTGGCGACCACTACGTTACCCCAGTGGTCTGCGGTGACGCAGGTCGTCGTATCATGCACCGGCCCAGCTAAGCCGACGCGGGCTTCTGTTTCTGGCAACAAGGCCTGGCTGCGGCGCGGGTCCCCCGGACGTTGCAGCAACGAGGCCTGTTTCAAATCAATCAGTGGCCGGCGGAGGTTGGCGTAGGCTGACGACAACATCAAATCGATGGGGACATCGACGAACAGCGGATCGGCGTAATAGGTGTCACGGTCGGCCAGCGCCAGCTTCATCGCCTCCAGGACCACATGAATCGTGTCCGGCTGATTGTGTCCGAGTTTTGCGAGGTCGTAGCCTTCCAACAATCCCAACGTTTGCAGCAAATACGGCCCTTGCGTCCAGACTCCGCACTTGTAAACCGTATGGCCACGGTAACCGACATGCAACGGTTCTTCGACTCGCGTTACGTGCGTTGAGAAATCGTCTGCTCGGAGTAATCCGCCATTTTGCTCACTCCATTGCGCGATCTCCTTACCGAGCGGTCCGCGATAAAAATAGTCGCTAGCCAGCCGGAGACCTCGACTGCGATCGCCGCCCCCTTGGCTTTCGGCATCAATCAAACGGCGTAATGATCGAGCCAGCAGCGGGTGCCAGGCGGCTGGGCCGTGGTCTAAGAGGCGGAGCGTCGGGACGGCAACATCGGCCAGACGCAGCGTTCCATACCGATCCAGCAAGGTTAGGCAGGCGTCAAATGCTCCTGGGACTGCGGCCGATTCGATGCCAGTGCCCGGGATGCCCCCTTTTTTCTCGAAGTACTCGCGGGTGGCGAGACGCGGAGCGACCCCCTGCCCTGACAGGACTTCCACCACCTGCCGGCGTGCGTCATAGATCAAGATCGGGACTTCACCGCCGAAGCAAAACCCGCCGGAATCGGTGACGCTCAAGGCCAGAATCGTCGCGGCGGCCGAGTCCGCCGCATTGCCACCTTGTTTGAGAATTTCTAACCCGGCCGCAACGGCACCCGCCCCGCCCGCGCTGACGGCCCCTTGTTGGCCTCGTCCTTCAGATCCTGGTAATGGATCCGCCGCAGGCAGAGATTTAAGCGGCAGCAAGAACGAACCAAGCAGCGCCAGGCAAAGGCTGACGAGGACGAGTGGTCGCATGGTGTGGATTCTCAGGAGCGTGACAGATGTGGTTGCACGCTAAGAATCATAAACACCCGTTGATGTTGTTGCTAGCACCCGGCGTTACGACCACCGGGAGTCCTCGTCGGCGAAGGGATGCAGCGGACGCAGGAGATTGGGTTTGGGCAAGGCGTTGAGTGCCGCTTCCGCCAGACGCAAATCTTCGGCAGTCGTGATTTTCATGTTGATCGATGAGCTCTCGACCATGGCGATCGGGTGGCCGAAGTGTTCGACCAGTTGGGCTTCGTCGGTGGGTTTGAGATTGCCTTGCTTGGAAAATGCTTCCATCAGCAATTCGCGTCGGAAGACCTGGGGCGTTTGTGCTTCCCACAGGCCATCACGGGAGACGGTCGTTTCGATCAGGCCTTCGGCGTTGACTCGTTTGAGCGTGCTGGTGACTCGCACACCAGGGATTGCCGCGCCGACTTCTTGAGCCGCTTTAAAAACCCTGTCGATCCACTCTTTCGCCAAAAGAGGTCTTGCGGCGTCGTGGACGGCAACAAAGTCGACGTCGGTCTGGACGCGTGCCAAGCCATTGCGAACCGAATCGCTGCGCTCGGCACCACCGGCGACGATTTCAACGTTCATGAAGGCGAGGTTTGGGGCGTACTTTTCTTTGAAGAATTCCATATCATCCGGCGAGATGACAATCAACGTCTGAACGACATCATCGCGACTGGTAAAGTGCTCGGCCGTCCGCAGCCAGACGGCGCGGCCCTGCAGTTCCAGGAAGACCTTTTTGCGGTTCTTCATCGATAGTCGCGTGCTTTTTCCGGCCGCGGGAAGGATGACAGCAAACTTGGCCATGGAAAATTCTCCCTCGTATTCTAACGTCGTACGGTCTCTGCTCTGTTGCGGATCCTGATGAGTCGTCCATTCCGGCGGGCTAGAGCGCTTACATGCTAAGGCATTCGCGTTGGAAGAATTG
>JAZKFE010000516.1:0-2914 GCA_040386595.1 Planctomycetota bacterium
TGTTGAACGACCGTACGCGGGCAATACTGGCTTCCAGAGGTTGGCCAGTGACCGTTTTGCAATCCAGATTCAGCAGCTGTCGCAACTCGGACAGGACCGCGGGAACTCCGCCAGCTGCATGGAAATCATCCATGAGGTACTGCCCCGACGGACTGAGATTTACCAGCCAGGGAGTGGTGCGAGACAACTCGTCGAACCGCGACAACGGCAGCGTGATGTTCAACCGGCCGGCGATCGCAATCAGATGGACGACCGCGTTGGTCGAACCACCCAGGGCCATCAACAAGCGAATGGCATTGTCGAAGGCTTGCGGGGTGAGAATTTCCGACGGACGTAGATCTTCCAGGACCAGGTCAACAATACGTCGCCCAGTGGCTTCGGCTGCGGTCAAGCGGCGTGCGTCGGTGGCGGGTAAGCTCGACACGCCCGGCAATGTCATCCCGAGGGCTTCGGACAACGATGTCATCGTTGAAGCCGTTCCCATCGTATTGCAGGCACCGGCGCTACACGCGATGGACGCCTCGAGATCGTTCCAGTCCTGCCGCGTGATTTGTCCCGCTCGGACTGCATCCCAGTAACGCCAGATGTCGGTTCCCGAACCGACCGGTTGGCCACGCCAATTCCCGACACTGCGGGCGCCGCCATTTAGTTGAATGGCGGGAAGATTGGCACTGGCCGCACCCATCAGCTGGGCCGGTGTCGTCTTGTCGCAATTGCACAGGAGCACCACACCATCGATGGGATTGGACCGCAACGTTTCTTCGACGTCCATGGCCATCAGATTGCGATAGAGCATCGCCGACGGCTTCATGAACTCTTCGCCCAGAGAAATCGTGGGGAACTCCAGCGGCAGTCCGCCCGCGGCCAGCACGCCCCGTTTGACGGCTTCGGCCAGTTGCCGCAGGTTCTGATTGCAGTTGTTGAGGTCGCTCCAGCTGTTGGCGATTCCGATGACCGGCTTATTATCGTAGAAGTCCGGATCGAGTCCCATCGAACGCAATGCGGAGCGATGTTGAAACGCGAGTTCTTCGCGACCTGCGAACCATTCCCGACTTCTCAATGGCATGTCACTGACCGTTTCTCAAGAGGATGTGGGGCCCCGATAGAGCAAATTCGACAGGTGTGTGCGGAAGATCAATCCCGACGAGTTCTTCCTTAAAGAAAGTCCCGAGAGGGACGACACAACCTAGCCGTGGGCGTAAGCCCACGGTGAACGTTTTACGTGAAATCAAGCCCTGAAAGGGCGACACTCCCCAACGGAATTCGATTGTAGAAGTGTCGCCCTTTCAGGGCTTTGGATCTCTTGGAGAGCAGTCCGTGGGCTTACGCCCACGGCTAGATTATGTCGTCCCTGTCGGGACTTTACTGCATTCCGTTATCAGTTGCGTCGGCGAGCCAATCTTCGTCTTAAACTAAAAAACCAAAAACAGGAACGCAGGATAACAAAAAACGCCGACAGGTCACTGTCGGCGTGGTTGTTTCATCGAATTAGGGGGACAGGAGATTTCCTGGCCTGTTACTTCGCGGTTTCGGCGGCGAGTTCTGCCATCCGTTGGGCGGGAATCACCAGGCGATCCCAGTTGGCGTACATATATTCTGGCGGTCCACCCTTTGCGGCGACGTATTGAGCCACTTGCACGGTGGGGACCATTTCAATCGCGTCCCATGGGCAGACGGTCAGGCGGTACGGATCGGATTTCTTGGTCGGAATCGCGACACAGACTTCGCAGCCGACACAGCGTTCCACGTCAATTTCGCAGAACGATTGCAGCACGGAGATGTCGACGCCGGGGACCTTGACGATGCAGTCCACCGGGCAGACTTCCAAACACGATTCGCAGCCGGTGCAGTTGTCCGCATTAATGACGGCAACTTCCTTCGGCAGCTTCTTTCTTGATCCAGCTTTCGCCATTTTACACCACATCCGGGCTTTGACGCCCAGGTTGGAAGAGCTTTGTTTTGAGTGAGGTCAATGCGCGATGCGCACTACTTCCGTCACCCTATTATAGGAATCGACAGCCAGTTCTGCCAACTCGACAGAGTTGCTTCAAATTCTACTTCTCAGTCTTGGCAGTCTCGATTCCAATGTCAAAGAATGGCCGCAAGCTACTCTCTGAGAGGAAGTTACAATCACTACAATGTGACGACGGTCTGGTTTATGTGCAAGGGCTTGAGAAGGAACCTGTGGAGAAAGTCATGACGCGTACGCCTGTTGCAGCCGAGCTTGACGCGTGGCCCGGCGTTGGGCCAGATCCATTTGTGTGTCCCGCGTCGGTGTGAACGTCGCCATCACCGGAATACTGGCGGGTTCTGTCGGTTCGTAGGAGACGAAATTCGACTGCCGGCGATGCAACATCCAACCGACAATCAGCCCTCCCAAAGTCGCCCCACTCATCAACAACGCCAGACTGCCCGACCAATGAGGGGCCATGATCTCGGGGGCTTGCTGCACCGCAAAGTCCCGCAGTCCGGCTGAGGCACCGGCTAGAGTCGATTGACGGACCACTCCCAATTCTCGGTTCAGTTGGTCCAATTGAGCGGTCAGGGCAACGCGGCGTTCTGCATCCTGGCTCAGTGAAGTGAGCTCCAGTTGTTCCAATTCCAGCTGCGTTTCCAGGTCGGTTTCGTGCTGCTGTTTCAGGTTGAGCAGCCGCTCCAATGAGGATTGCACTCGTTCTGTGACGTGTGCCTCATCGAGGACATGGTCCCAGCCGCCGAGTTCTGACAGGGTTTGTTCGAACTTTTGCCGCAATTCGAGCAACTTGGGATGTTTATCTCCGTAGACATTTCCCAGTCGTTGTTCGGTCTCGTTCAGCCGAGTCAATTCCGCCGACAGTTTCCGCTGTCGTTCAATTTGCAAGACAGCCTCTTGGACAGGACCGGCGGAGAGCTTGGCTGCGGCCGCTTCCAGCCG
>JAZKFE010000516.1:2924-4331 GCA_040386595.1 Planctomycetota bacterium
CGTTGATTCAAGCCCATTTCCCGTTCGACGTGTCGCCATTCTTCCTCGGCCTGCAACCGTTGGACTTGGGATTCCGTCAGTGCTTTCTGTAACGCCTGGACTTTGTTCTTCTGAGTCGTCAGCGGCAGTGAATCGGTTCCGTCAGCCGTCGTGGCCGCGGGGAGCGTCTGCAGTTCCTCATCGACGGCCTTGTGTTTGGCTTCAAGTGCCGCGAGCTTGGCTTCGGGGCCTTGATCGTGCGATGAACGGACCGCTGGCGGCACGACTTGTGGCTCCAGAACGGCAATCAGAGTAGAGAGTTCGATCAAGGCTCGCTCGGGACGAGGCGTGCTGTAGGTTAACTCCCAAGTTTCCGTGGAGATTGGCGTTGTCGGCCCCGCTCCGTTGGCGGGCGGAGCGACTTTCAACTTGGTTGCGGTCAATGTTCCCGAAAGTTTCGCCGGTCCCGACGTCTGTTCGAGAGTGATGTAGATATCGCCATCGGCCTGCAATTTTTCGATGGCGGCCTGGTTCACTTCAGGACGCTGGCAGAATGTGCCCAAATCGGTGGCGGAGGGAACTTGTAACACCGCACGGGCGGTAGTCAGGGGCGGGACTTGGCGGCGATAAACTCCGCACGTCACCCATGCGACCAGCACCATACAGCCCATGATCCAGATGGGCGAACGTTGGCGTTGAGGTTCCTCGGTCATCGATTGATCCTTCATCGCAAACAATTCTTCTGGCCGAATTCCGCAATCCATTGCGAACTGGCTGGAGTCTTGAACTATTTCCGCGGCAGCAATGACCCGACGAGACTTTGGACGCGGGCCTGGGCCGTGGGTTCGACATGCAGGAGGTCGCCGGGTTCCACATGGGGGGCGTTACTGGGGAGTTTTTCACCATGTCCCATGCGGAAGGTCCAACGTTCGAGGCCATGCTCGGAGTTGGCGGGACGGGTCAACACGACCACCATGGGGAGGTCTGTAGTACCAAAACCACCGGCCAGCGAGATGGCATCGTTCAATCCCAGTGAATCATTGGCGGGAGTGCGGTAGGAACCGGGTTGAGTCACCGCGCCGGTGATTCGCACGGGGGGCGCCGCGGGGCGGACCGTGACGACGTCTCCATCACGCAGGACGAGTTGTCTGAGGGATTCTCGATCGTGTTCGACTGACAGGTCGTACCAGCGGCCTGGTTGCGATTGCGATTGGATTTTCGAGGGCCGATCGGGACGCGTGGCCACAGCGACTTCGACACCGGGGGAACTGGTTGTCGCTTCTGAGCTGGGAACTTCGGGTTTCGAGTGTCCGTCGGTGGAGACGGCGACCGACTGCGAATGATTCACCATTTGCTGGAGCGGAGGGGGGGCCACGGTGGCTTCATCCGTGGCGGCGGTGACGTCGCAGTCGAAAAAGCCGGTGGGGT
>JAZKFE010000516.1:4341-5312 GCA_040386595.1 Planctomycetota bacterium
TGGCTGGCCGGGTGGCAGCGATTCCGCTGCGGCGACGGTCGCGGTTTCTAATGCAGGAAGTTGCATCGCGGCGTTGCCGGCGACCAAAGTGGTTGGCGTGGTGTCGGGGACTTTCGCTGCGGTCGTTTCGACTGGCTTGTTACCGGCTTGCTCCGAGACATAGACGTGTAATCCGGCATTGCGTGATAATCCGCCCGCAGCAACTAACGCGGCGAAGACCGAGCTCTCCGGGCGTGGCAGATTGATCAAACCGGGCCGCAACACGGCGCCAGTGACATAAGCATGAATAGGAACCGAGGACAGCTCGCGGACCAGGATTCGCGGTTGTTTGAGAAATTCTTGCTGACGGTAAGCTTCGGCCAGTTTGGATTCGATCTCGGCCGGAGTCTGCCCCGTCACGAGCACGGTATCGAGGTGCGGGACGACGATCTGGCCTTGCGAATCGACTCGAGACGGAAATGTATGGGGTTTGCCGGGTTCGTAGAGATCCCAGATCGTGATTTCCAGCAAATCGTCGGGCGAAATCCCCGGACGTCGTGACGGTTGGATCTGAGTCAAATCAAACGGCGGAGTCGTGTCGACAGGCGGAGGTGAGAAGCCAGCCAGCCACGGCAGGCCCGGTTGCGTGGACGACATCACCGGCTTGGAAAATACCGTCGAACATCCACTTCCCGCCACACACAATAGACAGCCTGCGACCCACATCCGCATCCCTTGCAGGAGCGAAAGTCGCCAGCCGTCAAACGTGGCAGAGAGTGGGTTCATAGGTACCCCAAACCGTATGTTCGGGCCGGGAAATCGATTAGGTGATGAGTGGGGATGTGGTGTAATCGAAATGGACGCCCTGCTCCGATTCAGGAGCACCTTGGCGGTGAGGCACCGTCAATTGATGAGCGAAATTTAGGCAGACGAGGAAGCGAAGGCAGAATAGAGAGGTCACTGACGTGTTTGGTCGAGTCGAGGCGCTTCAT
>JAZKFE010000517.1:0-6570 GCA_040386595.1 Planctomycetota bacterium
TTCCTCCATTCGGAGAGCAGTATACTGCAGATTACACGAAAGCCCATACTGATATACTTATCCAGCAACATGTAGCCCTTTCTATTCATGGTCACATGCATGAATACTCATACAAAACTGTTGGCGAGGGTGAAGGCATCCGGCGCGAGGCAGGTCGCGGCCGTGTCGGGATCGTTCGTGCCCATGGCCTGGATGAATTTCAGCACCACTTCCTTGTTCGCTTCGCTCATCCAGATTCTCGAATCTGGGCTACCCAAACAGGTCAAACGCCAGCATTCCGTGAATGCTGCTCGGCTCACGGGTTTTTCCCGAGAATTGCCCGCAGTTGGACGCGGAAGTCCAGGCGGCAATGTTCTCGAGTGTCGATTTCTGATACTCTGAGGTATGTCGCGGATTTGCTCCATGGGCTGCCGCAGTGATCCATAATCTCGCCCGTTGCGTGATCCGACTCGTCGAGTCGGATGCATTCCCCACCCAGGAATTCGACACCGCAAATCGGGCGATACGACGACGTTTTGACCGTGCAAAGCCTGCTTACAATGACCGCTGAACCTGTCCGACTTTCCAAGCTCATGGCCCAACGCGGGCTGTGCTCACGCCGCGAAGCGGATGAATATATCGAACGCGGCCTGGTCCTGGTCGACGGAGTCCGGATCAGCGTCCTGGGCTCCAAGGTCTTCGAACACCAGATCATCACCCTGGAAGATGCCGCCGTACAGATCCAGGAAGATCGAGTCACCATTCTCGTCAACAAGCCGGTCGGCTATGTCTCCGGCCAGCCCGAGAAGGGGTATTCGCCCGCCGCGATGTTGATCACCCCCGAGAACCAGGACCCCAATGTCGCCCCGCAGCAATTGCTGCGAGATCACTTCGATGGCCTGGCCCCGGCCGGCCGCCTGGACATCGATTCTCGTGGCCTGTTGATCTTCACCAATGACGGTCGCGTGGCCAAGCGGTTGACCTCGGACCAAGGCGAAATCGAAAAAGAGTACATGATCCGCTTTCGTGGTCATTTGAAGGACGAGCAACTGGAATTGCTCCGCGAAGGACTGAGTCTGGATGGGAAACGGCTGAGACCGGCCAAGGTCGAATTGATCTCTGAGGACCGCCTGCGGTTTGAGCTGCACGAGGGGCGTCATCGGCAGATTCGACGCATGTGCGATGCCGTACAACTGCAGATTCTCAGCCTGATGCGCGTCCGGATCGGCAAGGTTCGCCTGGGAAAACTTCCCGAAGGCTGCTGGCGTTTCTTGCGGCCCGATGAAAATTTTTGAACCAACGCCAAGGAAGCAGTGTCTGTCGTGGGTTACTTGTGCTGTGTCACAGCGAAAAATTGGGGTGCCACTGGCTCTGCCAGTGTTTTTCGGGACAGTCGAAAGACTGCCGGCACTGGCAAAGCCAGTGGCACCCAATCCCATGATTGTATTGTGACAGATCACGAGATCATCAATACCACGCGACTCCCACGGAAGTGACGACTGCGATTCCGCTTCAGAATTCGCCCCAGTTCCGCTAAGGTTTCCTTGAGGGCCGTTTCACAAACATAGTCCAGAATGATGACACCAGCCATGACCGATGCCGTTAAGCCGTCCACGACTCCGACCGAACGTTCGCCGATGACCGTTCCCCGTTTCGTTCGCGCCAAGCAACGCCAAGAAAAGCTCGCCATGCTGACAGGATATGACTTCCTGTGGGCGGGAATTCTGGACGAATCGGGCGTGGACGCCATTCTGGTGGGTGATTCGTTGGGGATGGTGGTGCAGGGCAAGTCGTCAACGATCCCCGTCACGCTCGATGAGATCATCTATCATGCCGAGATGGTCTGCCGCTCGGTCAAGTCGGCGATGGTGGTGGTTGACCTGCCGTTCCTGACATTCAACATCAGTCCGGAAGAAGCCATTCGCAACGCGGGCGAGATCATCAAACGCACCGGCGCCGCGGCAGTGAAACTGGAAGGTGGCGTCAATCAGGCCGAAACGATCCGTCGACTGACCAACGCCGAGATCGCCGTCATGGCCCACGTGGGGATGAAACCCCAGTCGATGCACAAGTACGGCGGCATGAATCGCATTCAACGGGACCGCGAGCAATTGCTCAACGACGCCAAAGCCGCAGCCGACGCCGGCGCCTTCGGCATCGTGTTGGAATTGATTCCGCGAGAGATCGCCAAAGAGATCACCGAAACCATTTCGATCCCCACGATCGGCATCGGAGCAGGGCCCGATTGCGACGGGCAGGTCCTGGTCACCCCCGACATGCTGGGGCTCACCAGCGGGTTCAACCCGAAGTATCTCAAACGCTTCGCCAATCTCCGGGGTGAAGCCCAACAGGCCTTCCGCGACTACGTCGCCGAAGTCCGAGCCGGCACCTACCCCGACGCAGAACATTCCCACTGATTTTTTGTAGAACGATCCGATTGGGACAAAGACGGGGTCGGGCGTTCAAACTTCAAAATTGGCCAGTCAAGCGGCTTCCGATCAACTGGTCGCTCGCGGGCCAATTTTGAAATTTGCACACCCGACCCCAGCATACCCCTCAAGCCTCATCTTTATCGATTACTTACCGAGCAGACTTCGGCCTGCGACTCGGTAGTCCACACGCCGTGCGGACGCGATCCAGAACTTCAGCACCCTTTTCACGAGCCTGTTGAGCCCCCGCTTGCAGGATGTCTTCTAAGGTCGCTGGATCGGCTGCCAATTTTTCGCGACGAGCCCGGGCCTCGGCGAAATGGGCGTTGGCAGCATCGAACAAAGCTTGTTTGGCCTCGCCGTAACCCATGCCTCCCGCACGATACTTGGCGGCCAGCGCGGCTTGGTCCTCAAGTGACGCAAACAGCTGATACAGCTGATAGATGGCTGACGCTTCAGGATCTTTTGGAGCTTCAACCGGGGTCGTGTCGGTCTTGATCGACATGATCCGCTTCCGCAACGGTTTTTCCCCGGGGAAGAGCTCGATCGTATTGCCGTAGCTCTTCGACATCTTCTCGCCGTCCACACCCGGCACCTTGGCCGATTCGTCCAGCGTTCGGGCTTCGGGCAGAATCAACACTTCGCCATAGAGGCTGTTGAATCGCTGAGCGATATCGCGCGTCACTTCGATGTGCTGAATCTGATCGCTCCCCACGGGCACGATATTGCTGTCGTAGAGCAGGATGTCAGCGGCCATCAGAACCGGGTAAGTAAACAACCCGGCATCCGCGGGTAGCCCCTTGGCTTTTTTATCTTTATAGGCGTGACATTTTTCCAGCAGACTCAGCTGTGTCACGGTCATCAGCAACCATTGCAATTCGGTCACTTCGGCGACATCCGACTGGCGGAACAGGGCCGCCTGGGCGGGATCCAATCCTAGTGCCAGCAGATCGAGCGCCGCATCTTGAATGTTCGCCCGCAAGACAGCCGGCTCACGAACGGTGGTCAGCGCATGCAGGTCAGCAATGAAGTAAAAGGCCTGCTCATTGTTCTGCAAGGCGATGTACTGGCGAATGGCTCCGAAGTAGTTGCCCCAGTGAAAACGACCGGTTGGCTGGATGCCCGATAAAACTCGCATGAATGATTCTCTTGGCGCAGACGTGACGAATATTGTGGGAGAGAGGCTACCATCCGTAGCGAAAAACTCATCCGGAACCATTGCCGCTAGGTCATACCCTCCAGACAGAGGAATCACCCCGTCGGTTCGGAGGTGGCCATGGGCTCTTCGGGCAGAATGTGGCCCATCTTATCGCGCTTCGTGGCCATGTAGCGCTCGCGTTGTTTCTCGTGCGGGGCGATGATCGGAATTTGCTCGACCACCTCCAGGTCCACGCCGGTGTAGACGGACGCTTTGGTTTTCTTGGGGTTGTTGGTCAGCAGACGCACTTTGCTCAGACCGAGATCTTTTAAGATCTGCAACCCGACCATGTAGTCGCGCTGATCGGCTTTGAAGCCCAGCTTGTGGTTGGCTTCGACCGTGTCATAGCCTTGATCCTGCAGGTTGTAAGCCTTCAGCTTGGCGACCAGGCCGATGCCCCGTCCTTCTTGCGGCAGGTACACCAGGCAGCCGACTCCCTCTTTCCCCATCATCTCCATGGCCAGATGCAGCTGATCGCCACAATCACAGCGGAGTGACGCCAGCAGATCCCCCGTGAAACAAGAAGAGTGCATTCGCACCATCGGGGCCGGAACCGAGGCCAGATCACCGAAGACAATGGCCAATGGAACCTGGTCTTCGTGTTCCACTTGATACGCGATGACGGTCGCTTCGCCGTATTTTGTCGGCATACGGGTTTCGACTTCACGCGTCAACAGTCGTTCTCGCAGGCGGCGGTGGCGGATGATTTCATCAATGCAGATAATCGGAATCTTGTAGTCCGATGAGAGTGCCTGCAGCTCCGCATGATTGGCCATACCCCGGCCACTGGGACTGAGGATCTCAATCAGACAGCCCACCGGCTGCATGCCGGACATCTTCAGCAAGTCGACCACAGCTTCCGTGTGACCGGCGCGACGCAGCACGCCCGCGTCTTTGGCCAGCAACGGGTGGACGTGGCCGGGACGGACGAAATCTTGGGGCCGAGCATGAGGATCGGCCAGCGAGTTAATCGTTTTGGCCCGGTTCTCGGTACTGATACCCGTTCCCGCATCGCGGTGATCGACCGGCATCAGCAGGGGAGTCTGGTGCATCGACGTATTGCGTTCGACCAGCGGATTCAACTGCAGGTGTTCGGCACGCTCGCGGCTCATCGGGGTACACAACATCCCGCCGCCGTAACGGAGCATGAAGGCTACGATTTCGGGAGTGACCTTTTCGGCCGCGACGACGAAATCTCCTTCGTTTTCCCGGTCTTGATCGTCCACCACGATCACCAGCCGCCCCTCACGCAGTGCGGTTAGGGCTTCATCAATCGCGTGATAAGTAATGGAGGAGACTTCGGAATTCGGCAGATTCTGGTCTGAGGTCGTCATGTGCGTCACGGGCTACCTGGGAAATCGACGGCGAGACCCCGACCGGCGGCCACGCCAGACGTCAGCGGCAATCCCGCGGTTGTTCCCGGTGGGGACTGCTGTAGTCTCTGAACCTTTATTGTAGGCATCCCCCGGGAAAGATACACTCCCCGAAGGATTGGCACGGCGACAACCATTTGTGGCCGCTGATGGGAGAACGAGGCGTCATCCAGACGGTGAGTTTTGTCGGATCGCCAGATCAGGCGATTTGCCAAGAGCCTCTCCCTGCCGTCGTTGACTTGCTCAATGTGACCTGACGTCCAATCTTTCGCTGGCTTTTACCGACCAGACCTGTGACGGCAACATGCGAATTCCCCGCGTTCATCGGAGTGCTCAAGGAATTGATAATTGCAGCATGACACCGATGATTGACGTCGTGTTTCTGTTGCTGATCTTCTTTATCTGCGCGTCGGCTCGACAGTCGCGAGAAGCCTTACTGGCCGCGAATCTGCCGAGCGGTTCGATTGAAGCAGCGGTCGCCGCGGCTCCGGCGCAGGTCGACCAGGCGTTCGTGAAACTGAAGCATCGCGAGGCCGGCACGGTCGCGGAAATCAACGGCACCGACTATGCCACGGTGGAACTCCTGGAGACGCAATTGCGGGCCCTCGCTCAGATCGGTCCAGAAGTCCCCATCATCCTGGACATTGAAGGTCCGGTCCCATTTGGCGACGTGATCCGGGTCTATGATCTGTGCCAGCGATTGCATTTCACGACCATCAAATTCGCGATCGATTTGAAAAAGACACTCGCGAAGTAATTGGTGGCTGTGGCAATGTTTTTTGCGATCACCCGTTGATTTCGAGCCTGTGCCCCGGACTGGGGGCAATCAAAAGATCTGTAGGATGGGCATTCCTGCCCGTCGGTCTTGGCATTTCAGAGGAAGAGACGGGCAGGAATGCCCATCCGACAAAATGATCTGATCGCTTTGCGCCCATTCATCCTGCTGTGACACGACACTCGCCTTGATTCAAGAATCTGAGCTCCCCCTGATTGTGACCAACACATCGGGCGAAACCGCTTCGGGCTGGTGTCGCAAAGGTCATTTCCCGACAAGCAGGAACTCATCGTGCTGTTATCAAACCGGCGACACTACAATGTCGCACGGCCATGCTTTGTAGAAACAACAAGCGACACCTGTCGCAAAATGTTATTTTGCGCCCGTTTGAATCGCGGTGGTGGCTGGCACTAGCGGGTAGGGAACAATCGGCCGCGGTCGTTGAGAATTCTCTGAGCACAACTTTGAGCGAGACCAAGTCCCCCAACAGCTCCATATAACTCATTGATTAGTAGTGACTTGGGCTGTTACTCGACGAACTTAGCAGGTCGCAATGCGGATACTTGGCAAGTCCGGTACTCGGTGTCGCTCCTAAAAATTTGCGAACCTCCGTAGCGTTTGGCACCCCGCTTGCTTTGAAAAAACTCCCATGATCTGCAATCGAGAGTGACCTGAAAACAACTCTCGATCGTGGATCTCGCGAAAGATTCGCGACGCTTGGGATTCTGAGTTGCGGGTAGTTGTGTGCAGAGAAGTGTGGTGGTTCAAGAGAACCATCGATGGTTCATGCCCAGCCTGCTGTAGCTCGACGGGAAG
>JAZKFE010000518.1:0-8047 GCA_040386595.1 Planctomycetota bacterium
GTGATCGGATCGTATTTGTGATCGTGGCAGCGGGCACAACCCACCGACAGCCCCAGCACCGATCGGCTGACGGAGTCGATGACATCCGCAAAGTCGAGGTGTTGGTAATCGGGTGACGGGCTGTAACCGTACCGCTTGCCGATCGCCAGAAAGCCCGTTGCCGTCACACGGCGGGCATAGTCATCAGCTGGGCCAGAACGTGCCAGAATGTCACCCGCCACTTGATCGCGGATGAACTGGTCGTACGGCTGATCTGCATTGAGGGCGTTGATTACCCAGTCTCGATACTTCCCGGCCTCACGAACGGGATAGTCAGAGCCGTCGCCAGCCGTATCGGCATAACGTGCCACATCCAGCCAGTGGCGCCCCCAGCGGACGCCATACTCGGGAGATGACAACAGCCGGTCGATGACCTTGGCAAATGCGTCCGGTGATTCATCCTGAAGAAAGGCTTGAATTTCTTCGGGTGTCGGCGGCAAGCCAGTCAGGTCAAATGTTGCTCGACGGATCAGCGTGCGTTTGTCGGCGTCCGCCACCGGGGCCAGGCTCTGTTGTTCGCGGCGGCTGGCGAGGAAGCGATCCAAGTCGGTGCGAGGCCATGCGGTGTCCTTGACGGCAGGAATGGCCGGTTTGCGGATCGGTTGAAAAGACCACCAGTGACGAGCGTCTTCGAGTGCCATTCCGCCAATGCGTGCGGCTGCGATGCGAGGATCAGGAGCCCCCCGCTTGACCCATTCGGTCAACGCGGCAATCTCCATACTCGACAGCTTGCCCCCCTTCTCCGGCGGCGGCATCTGCAGATCTTCATCTTCATACAAGATGGCCTTAATCAGCGAGCTCTCTTCGGGCTTGCCGGGAACAATCACCGCTCCGTTATCGCCCCCCTTCTGCCAGCCGTCTCGCGTATCGAGGGCCAACCCACCGCTGTTCTTGCCCTTCGTGTTCGAGTGGCACCCGTCACACTTGGCGACCAGGATCGGACGGACGCGATTCTCAAAGAAATCGACATCGCTTTCCGACCGTGCGGCGGACGGCAACAGAGCCAGGACGGTCGCCAGTAGGCCGCAGGACATCCGGCCAAGATGACGAAATTCCATCATCCGGGGTGAAACCAATGGCTCACCACTCCAGAGACTAAAGCCTGAAGAAGACCGCGTCGAACCCCGTTGAGGGGCACTATGTGAGAGATTGCTCATGAGAGATATTGTCGACAATCCGTCCGGGGAAATCAATCTCAATCTGGCTGATTGCGACCGCATTTTCGCTGAAGTTTGCGAGCTCGACTGAGTCCACAGTAGCCCTACTCGGCTGCCATCAGCTACCATCAGTCATACGGTAAACATCACGAACTGCACCCAATTGAGCATGAGGCCCAGCATGGCGATGAATCTTCAGCGGCGGGAGTTTCTGGGAACCGTTGGTAGCGGAGTTCTCGCCGGAACGCTGGACGGCTCCTTGCTGTCCGCTGCATTTCCAGCTTATGCGGCGGAAAACTCGGATCGACCGCGGATCAAGATCGGCCAAATCGGTGTCGGTCATGCTCATGCCAGTAAGCTGTCGGTCTATCGAGCCTCCCCGGACTATGAAGTGGTCGGAATCGTTGAGCCCGACGAGCAACTTCGGAAACAAGCAGAGACTCAGGCGGCCTATCGTGGCGTGCCGTGGATGACACAGGAACAGTTATTGAATGAGCCGGGATTGCAGGCAGTCCTCGTGGAAACTCGGGTACGCGACTTGTTGAATACGGCGGAAGCGTGTGTCGCCGCCGGAAAACATGTGCATCTCGACAAGCCCGCGGGCGAGTCCTTGCCGCAGTATCGCTCCATCTTAGAACGGGCAGAGAAGCAGAAGCTGCTGGTCCAGATGGGATACATGTTCCGCTACAACCCGGGTGTCGTACTTCTCAAACATTTCCTCAAAGAAGGTTGGTTAGGGGATGTGTTTGAAGTCCATGCGGTGATGAGCAAAGTGCTCGGCGAAGGAGCCCGCAAAGAGGTCGCTCAGTTTCCCGGCGGCATCATGTTTGAGTTGGGCTGCCACGTCCTGGATCTCGTGATTGGAATACTCGGCAAGCCGCAGACGGTCACAGCTTTTGCCCAGCATTCCGCGACGATTGAGGACAACTTAAAAGACAACATGCTGGCCGCCCTGACCTACCCGCGGGCGTTGGCAACCGTGAAATCGAGCGCCATCGAGTTCGATGGGTCTGAGCGCCGCCACCTCGTCGTGTGCGGAACGAAGGGCACGTTCCACATTCAGCCGTTGGATAACCCCGCAGCGAAGGTGACTCTGGACCAGCCTCACGGTGAATACAAGCGGGGAGCCCAGGATGTCACCTTCCCAAAGTACACCCGTTATGTCGGAGACGCCGCCGACATGGCACGCATTCTCCGCGGCGAGAAAGCTAGCGATTACTCCTACGAGCACGATTTGTTGGTTCAGACCACGTTATTACAGGCGAGCGGGCTATAAGTTTATCATTTCTTATAGCTATGGCCGTTGTTCGCTTCGCGAACATAACGTCTTCGTTCCGATTCGAATTTGATTGCGGCCGGGACTTTATGCCACCTGGAATACTTCGATGCGTTATGTTCGCGGAGCGAACAACGACTCTGGTTACGCCAGGATTTCTTTAATCACGCTGCCGTAATCAATATCCAACCGCTTGCGGCCGGGGATTTCTAAGCGGTGCGGATCCAGCCCCAATAAGTGGTAAAGCGTGGCGTGCAGGTCGGTCACGTAATGGGGATTTTCCACAGCGTGAAAGCCGAGCTCATCGGTGGCCCCATGGATGCCTGGCTTAATGCCGGCCCCTGCGAGCCAGATGGTGAAGCCGTGCGGATGATGATCGCGGCCGGTTGCGGCTTTGTTGAACTGGCCAAACTCCACCCCCGGTGTGCGGCCGAATTCGGTGGTAAAGACAACGACAGTGTCGTCCAGTTGGCCCCGTTGTTTTAGATCTTTGAGCAACCCCGCGATAGGCTTATCAATGCGTTCGCAGGAACGAGCATGATTCTTCTGGAGATCGGAGTGCGAGTCCCATTCTCCATAGTCACTCAGATACACCAGCGTGTAGCGAACGCCGCGTTCGGCGAGACGGCGGGCCGCCAGACAGCGTTGGCCGTGGACTGCCGTGGTCGGGTTATCGATCCCATAGAGAGATTGGATTTCTTTCGTTTCGCCCGCCAGATTGAGTGCCTCAGGGACCGACTGCTGCATGCGAAACGCGAGTTCGTACGCGTTGACTCGAGCTTGGAGCTCGGCATCAAATGGATATTCATCTGAGGTCAGACGGTTCAGTTTCTGCAGGAATTCAAACTCGCCGCGCTGTTCAACTTCAGACAGATCAGCCCCGCGGGCCCCGAATGCTAGTGGCCGCGTTGGATCCAGCTTCAGCCGCACGCCACCATGAGTCGGCCCGAGATAGTGAGCGTCAAAATTCTCTTTCACACGCGGGTCATTGAAGTCGCCGAGAACGACAAATTTCGGCAGATTTTCATTCAGCGTGCCCAAGCCGTAATGGATCCAGGACCCAATGACCGGCTCAGCGGTATCGAGCTTATGCCGCCCCGTGTGCATCTGGAATTCAGCCGCATGGTCATTGTCGGTCGTCCACATCGACCGCACCACGGCCAGGTCGTCCGCACACGTCGCCATGTGCGGCAGCCAGTCGCTCACTTCGAGTCCGATGTTGCCGTACTTCTTGTAACCGACTTGCAGCGGGAAAATCTTAGAGTGGACTTCACGATCAAGCCCCACGACCGAGCGTGATCGCTCTAAAAACACCGGCAGCTTCTGAGGGTTCGGCAGGTTTGTCTCGTCATAAGTCTTGCCCCCCATCTGATTCAATAGCGGCTTGGGGTCGAATGTTTCCAGCTGACTGACGCCCCCCGACAGAAAGATCCAGATGACGTTCTTGGCTTTCGGGGCAAAGTGCGGCTTACCGGTCGGCAGGACATGCGTCGCGCTGGACTCACCACGCACTCGGCCATCCTGTTGCAACAGCGAATTCAGGACGATACCGCCGAATCCCATACCGAGCTGAGTCAAGAACGTGCGGCGAGTACGACCGCAAGGAGGACCATTAAAACTATGTTGCATCTGAAACCTCAGTTGCTGAGTGGCTCACTTGAGTGCAATCACCCCGGTCTGTGGGGGATTCTGACGTCGTTATCAATTGGACTTCGTCATCGAATCGTCAGGAAATCGTTGTGGTTCATCAACGCGTGGACTAAGTTTTCGCGGGCCCGGACAACCGGATCGACATTGGCGGCCGCCGCGCCGGGCGTGGTCAGACGAGTGGCTTGCTCTTGCAGGAAGGCCACTGACGCCGTGAATTCCGCTGGCCGCGGCTCTCGATTCAGAACTTGCAGGAAAGCCAAGCTCACGAATTCCTTCACGGGGTCAGCCTGCGGCACAGCCGGATTCGACGCACGCACCCACAGACGGCTCGCCAATTGGCGACTGAGGGTACGGGTCAATTCACTATTGGTCAGCGCGAGGGCCTGTTGCGGCTGGATGGATGACGTTCGCCGATAGCAATCGCCTGGGTTCGCGGCATCAAATAGTTCCAGGAACTCCATTTTCTCTTCGCCATGATGAGAAAAATACAGACTCCGCCTTTTCGACGTCAGCCCCAGATGGTGGTCGAGCTCATGCCCACCCATCGTGGCGTCGAGCTCCCCCGTCACGTCCAGCAGACTGTCCCGAACGACTTCGGCCTGCATACGGTTTGCTGGAAAATGCCAGTAGGCTCGATTTTCGGGATCGATCTTCAGAGCCCCAGCAACCGCTTCTGCTCCCGAGGCCGAAGACGCCGGCAGGACGCTCGCCAACTGATAGGTTTCGCTGGTGACGATCAGACGATGCATGTGCTTCATCGACCAACCAGATTCCATCAGCTCGCAAGCGAGCCAATCGAGCAATTCCGGATGTGTGGGAGGACTGCCGTTACGACCTAGATCGTGTGTGGTGGCCACGAATGCTTGTCCGAAGTGCCGCAGCCAGAGATGATTGACGGCAACTCGAGCCGCCAGAGGATTTTGTCGATCGGTAATCCAGCGGGCCAAGGCCGTGCGGCGTCCCGAGGATTGTCCTGGATATTTGGGCGACAGGGGCGTGTATTCACCTAAGGGCGGAGCCATGGCAGCATTGGCGGCCTGCAAGGCCTGAGTACTCCTACCCAGTTGCTGCATAGCAGTTTGAAGTTCTTTATTAGCAGCATCTGTCGCAGCTTTCTCTGTCGCTGCGGTCACTTTCGCAGTGACCGTCGCCACGGCGTATTCTCCCGCTGAAACAGCCGCCTTTGCATTCGCGACGGCTGCTTCTCGCTCACTCTGACACGCCGCATGGATAAGACTGCGAACGGCCGGATCGGCTTGTCGATCTTCCTGGAGCAAGCCACTCGCGTAGCGCGACATGTCGGCAGTAATCCGCCGCTCTAAACTAACAAGTTCCAACTGTGCGGCAGCAACTTGATCTTCCGCGGCGACCAGTCCCAAACGCGGAGACTGAACGGCTTGTTGAGCCGCAGCGCGGCGAGCCAACGCCGCCTGGACTTGCGGATTCAGACTGGAAACCGAAGCGACCAATGAAGTTGCCGGGGCCGCACTCGATCCGGTATTGGCCCACCCACCGGCCTCGACGACATCGTGTCCGTCCAAGTAAGTGGGAGATTCGAAATCGAATGTCAGGACCGCTTTGCCATCAGGCAGAGCGAACGTCACGTCGTCGTAAATCGCCTGAGTACCGGGACGACAGTCGATGAACAAGCCCCGCTTGCCATTGGGCCGTGGCTGCCATCCATTCAAAGCAGCCGGCGCATTGTCCACTAGTTTTTTGTTATCGACGAGAGAAGTCACCGTCAGGAGAAATTGATTCTGCGGCAAGTCCAGCTGCATGACGACCTTAAAGCGGTTCTGTCCGCCTGCCAAGTCATACTTGCCGATGACAACCTCTTGAAAACCTCCCGGGGCGTAGCTCTTGATCGATCCCTTTTCGAATCCCACCCAGCCCCCCGTGGCACCTTGGGCGATGTCCAGTCCCAACTGCAAATTGGTATGATCGTCTTGAGTGATTTGCAGGAGATAGGACAGAGTCGAATTGGCAGCGAGATCATCCAGCCCCAGTAAAGGATGCGACAAGGCACGTCTTCCGGCGCGTGCATCCAGAACCAATGATTGTGATCCCGCCAACACGGGGGACATCCCTGAACTGTTCCCGGCGAGTGCCGCTTCCTTGGCTGCGACCAGCGCAGACTCGGCGGCTTGCAGCTCGGCAGTTAAAGCGGCGGGAACGTTGGGATCGTACTTCATCCGTACTTGTTCGAGCGTACTTTGAGCCGCCGTCAGCCGGCTTTGCCGAGTTGCTCGTTCCTCATTTTGGACGAACGGCTTCAGCCCGGGATAAGCTGCCGCCACCGGCAAGGAGAAGGTTGCAGCACTAATATTATTGCCCCCCACGACCGCCGGTGCGGCGAAGGAGACGGGAGGCTTACCTTCCATTCGCAACCGGGAATCCCCCTTGGCGAACATGAACGTCTCGGCATTCAGTTGCTCATCGAAGACACGCACCATGCCGCTCTTAATGGGGCCGTAAGATTTGGTGTAGATGTATTTTTCAAAGGGGCCCGGATCAGGCTCACCCGCAACGCGATCGTGGCGTAGTTCTAAGGGCTCGAAGAAGGCTCGAAATTGAAAATATTCTTCCTGACGGAACGGGTCGTACTTGTGGTCATGGCATTGGCAACAGTTGAGCGTAATGCCTAAAAATGCCTTGCCGGTATGTTCCACAAGATCCTTTTTCCAGACCTCGTAGTTCCATTTGAACCAGCTGCGTACGAGGTAACCGGTGGCTACAAGGTTGGCATCATCTGTCGGCGCGACTTCGTCCGCCGCCAGCATTTCGACGACCATCCGATCATAACCCTTATCCTCGTTGAGAGAGCGGATGATCCAGTCACGCCACCGCCAGACCATAGGGTAGCTGTTCATGACGTCGGGGACCGTACGGCGGCCGTACCAATCGCTATAGCGCCAGACATCCATCCAATGTCGAGCCCACCGTTCACCGTGCTGCGGTGACGCCAGCAGGCGTTCGACAACCTGTTCGTAGGCGGCCGGTGACGTGTCGTTCAAGAAGTCGCGAACTTCATCTGCAGTGGGAGGCAGCCCAATCAAATCCAGGTAAACCCGTCGCAGCAACGTCGCTTTATCTGCGGCGGGTAACGGGGTAACGGCGAGGGTTTGCTGCTGGGCTTGAATGAAGGCGTCGATTGGATTGTGTGGCGGTGTGCCAGTAGCCGACAGTTTGGGGAGCGCCGCTTTGACGGGTTGTTTGAAGGCCCAGTGTTCTCGCGGATCGAGTTCCGGCTTCTCGTTCTCGGGTGCCTTGAGTCCCTGCTGAATCCAGGCTTTGATCTTGTCGATTTGTTCGGCCGTCAGCGGGTGACCTTCGGGGGGCATCCGTGAGGCGGGTTCCGGATCGATCAGGCGTTCGATCAGCAAGCTATTGAGCGGATCTCCGCTGACCACGGCTTCTCCGCCGTCCCCGCCGGTCCTCATGGCTGCGGCTGTATCGAGACGCAGACCACCCTTTTGTTTCAGGGCTCCATGACACGCGAGGCAGCGTTCCTTCAGGATGGGTTTGATGTCGCGGACATAGCCCACCGCGGGTTCCGCTGCTTGAGCGGCTGTCGCGATCAACAACAGGCCCGCCAGCATCCAGGCGACTTTCATGGGCAGGTCTCTCCTGTGCGCAGTAGCTTCGCGTGATCGTTGATGTTCGCTCCGCCGAAGTCAACGATTTCGTCTTACATCACTCGGCATCCCCGACTACCCGCCGTTATCTGTAGACAATGACGGTGTCGAATCTGCCAAGCGAACAAGGATCATGACATTTCGCAGCTTTCAGGTGAGTGCGGAGCCCAGCCGGAAGATGCCATGGTGGTCAGCCTATTGTACACGGTTTGGAATCAATCGCAATTGAGATTGTTGATGTATCGGCTTGTGTTCCTTGTTCTGAAATTGCGATGCTTTAAAAAGCTTCT
>JAZKFE010000518.1:8057-18018 GCA_040386595.1 Planctomycetota bacterium
AGCTTCTCCGAGCGGCTGGTGACGGAAATGACGGAATAGATCTCACGCAAAGGCGCGAAGACGCAAAGCTCCGGAGTTCACCGAATAAAACGCTCTCTACATTATTCGTGCCTTTGCGCCTTGGCGCGAGACCTTCTGGAACTGCAGGACTGAGTTCGTATCAACCTGGCGAGTTTGCGGTTCGCATGACTGCCAGTGCGGTCTGGTCAAGCTCGATTCCCAGGCCAGGACCTTGTGGAACCGGAATCTGGCCGTGGTTCACGGTCCAGGGTTGAGTCAGAGCGTGTGTCACATGAAATAACGGGCCAATGATGTCGGCCGCGTATCTTTCGACGCTAATGTTGGGCGAGGCGACGGTGAGGTGGGCCATCGCTGCGGAGGCGATATCCCATTCGAGGTTGCTGCCGATGGCACATTGAACTCCGGCGGCTTCGCACATCGACACGATTGCCATCGTATTCAACAGGCCGCCGTGCTTGCCCGGGCAGACGCTGATGATGTCGGCTGCCTCTTTGCGAATGCAGTTCAAGGCGTCTTGTGGAGTAAAGACCGCTTCGTCGGCCATCACTGGTAGCCGGGTTTGTTGCCGGACCCGCGCCAGGCCATCGAGATCCAGTCGATGCACGGGTTGTTCGATGAAAGCCACGCCGTAGTCTTCCAGGCGGAACGAGGCGCGAATGGCGTCATTCACCGACCAGCCCCCATTAGCGTCGACGGTGAGCCGGACTTGTGACCCGATTGCTTCTCGCACCAGCCGGACTCGTTCCAAGTCGAAGTCCAGAGGATCGTGCCCGACTTTCAGTTTGATCGTTTGAAATCCTTCGGACACCATGCGGGTTGCTACTGCGGCCGATTCCTGCGGACCGACCGGCATGATGGGAAATCGTAACGGCAGGTCGAATGCTCGTACCGCCCCGCCAAGCAATTGATACAGCGGCGTCTGCAGTGATTTGCCCAGGATGTCGAACAGTGCCATCTCGATGCCTGCTTTGGCGAACGAGTTGGCGAAGACACTTTTTAATTTGTCCATGCAGTGGCGAATGCGACGTGGGTCTTCGCCGATCAACCGCGGCGCCAGATGTTGTGCGATCAGCGCTTGCGCCCCGACCTGTGTTTCACCGCTCCAGTCGGCTGAACCGTTGACTTCACCAAGGCCCTCAATGCCGGTGTCGGTGCGAATCAAGATCACGAGGAGATGTGACGTGAAACGGAATCCCTTGGCATTCTGCACCGGGCCGACGCGACGATCCACACCGACACTGATAGGCAGGGTCTCAATCGCGGTGATCTTCACGGCAGAGCTTTCGGGTTATAGTCGTTGTTCGCTCCGCGAACATAACGTCTTCGTTTGGATTCGGAGTTGATTGCAACCTAAATTGTGGATCGACCCTGCCACCTTCGATGCGTTCGGTTCGCGGAGCGAACCACGACTATAAATGCTCACTTGGCTTGACCGTAGAATTCGATCATCGCCGCAGAGAGAGTTTCAACGATCGCCGCCAGATAGGCCCTGCCCCGTTCCGGATCACCGCGGTCCGGGCTGTCGGAGTAGCCGTCGATGGCTTGCCACGACCCGTGATGCTCGGCGCGATACGGGCGATAAAAACTCCGAGGGTCTGAACCGACGACATCATCGCGATGCGGGAGTGGGGGTTGCACCAAATCCGGATGCAGTGCCATGATCAAGGACGTCTCAAAGGCACCCGCATGTCCCGGCAGACGCCCCGGGATATGTGCCTCAAGTGCCACTAACGCGTCCCAGGCGACCGTCCAATAGGATGCAGCCGCCACACTGACGGGATGCTTTAAGGCCAGATCACGGGCCGCCAGTTGCAGCAGTTCGTTATTGCCGCCGTGGCCATTGACGATAAAGATTTTGCGATATCCGCTGATAATCAGCGACTCGGCCAGTTCACAGACGACGCGGTAGTAGCTTTCGGTTCCCAGTGACATCGTGCCGCCAAACGGCAAGTGATGCTGGGAAGAACCAAATGGCAGCGTCGGCGCAACGAGGACCGGAATGGTTGCTCCCGCCTTCTCGGCGGCTCGTCGTGCCAGGGCTTCAACCGTCAAGTAATCGGTGCCCACAGGCAGGTGTGGACCGTGTTGCTCCAGAGCCCCCACCGGCCAGATGACGAGAGTCTCGGCGGCGATCTGACGTGATTCCGCGCGGGTGATTTCTTGCAGCAGAGGGCGACTCGGCATGACGATTCCTTAGGGACGATCTCGGACCCGGAATAATCTCGCTAACGTGACTTGGCTGCACGATCATGTGCGACAGGTCATTGCTGCAACGTCATCGTCAGGCTGACGCAATCTCGCGTGATGCCACAAGCACGGGCGCGGCCCGGTCGAGCGGACTCAGTTCGGGGTGCTGCAGCAGCAATTCGTCGGGCAATTCCGCAACTTGCCGCAGTTTTCTAACGGTTAACGGATCGTAGTTGGCACCGTTCAAGAAGGATTGACCAAGGGCTTGCCCCGTCAGCAACGACTTGCCGATTGCAGAGAAGCCTTGCCACCCGATCGCGATATGACACAGCCATTCGCTCCGTCCGGCGAAGTCATGGCTCGAATCGAGTTTCCAGTCAGGTTTGAGCACCTGGCGAATGCGCTGATACAAAGTCTGAGCCCATTTTTCGCGCGGCCGCAGTCCCTCCAACACCCAGAGCGTGTCGAGGAGCGGCGTACAGTTACGAACGCCGGGACGAGCCATCGCCGGAGTCGGATGCTGGCCGCTCAGCATATCGGTCAGCATGCCAGTCCAGTCGACACCACCCAAATAGCCCAGATGCACCGCAGGGTTTGCCCTGGGATTGGCATCAATTAAATAAGGCACACCGTCGTTCCGATCGACGATGAAGTCGAAGCCGATAAATCCGCTCCAACGTGTGGCGGCGGTCAATCGTTCGGTCAACTCTGCGATCCGCGGATGTTGAATCGATTCACGATGCGACGAGGTACCACCATTCTCCGGAAAAGTTCGTAGCGGACGGTAGATGACTTCGCCCAGCTTCCGCCCTTCGTGGCACAACATGAGCGTATAGATCGCTTCGCCATCGATCTTTTGTTGCACGAACGGCGGGTCGGCATGTCGCCGTGTTTCTTGCGCGTAGATCGTTTGAAAGCGTTCCACCAACTCCGGCAGGGTGTCGCAGTATTCGCGGCCAATGCTGTTGTTACACGTCGGTAGCTTTAAGACAACCGGAAATTTGAGTGCGCTGAGTTGTTGCTCCAAGTCGATCGGATTCGGCCGCGTAATCGTAGGAGGGGCCGGAATCTCCAAATCACAGCACAAGTTGTAGAGACTCGGCTTGTGATGCAGCTGCCACATCACTTCGAACGGTGGCAGCATCAGGTTGGTCAGCGATTCGATCTCATCACGAAACTCTGCCAGCAGCAACGACTCTTCAAAGGTCGGCAGTAGCAGGTCATACATGTTCGTTTTGAGTTCACGGATCAACGCTGCCAGATATCCGGCGGGATCACGTGACAGGGAGGGCGTACGTAGCCAACGCGTCCCGGGAATGGCTTTGCCAATGGACCACCAGTGGTCGTCCGCGGCAGTGACACTGACGCCACGCGCCACGAAGCCCTGAATGAGTCTCGGGGTGAAGAACGTCGATGTGCCGGTGACGAGTACTCGCATGTCGCCTTCAATTTGAACTGCCATGGGGTTGATTAGGTAAGCTGAGCAGTTTCTAACACTATCGTCAAGTCACGCTTCGCCGATTAAGTTATTGATGCGACGCCTTAGAAGCGGCCGAATCGATAAGGTGACATAGATCGGTTTTCGGGGTAATCCGGAGCACGATTTTTCGCAAGTTGTCGGGTGGAATCGTCGATGCACCGAGGCACGGAATCCTCCGTCAACCCGCCAGGACATAAAATGCACTGGCTGTTCTTTGAGTTCGCCTTGAACGTCAAGGATTCTGAAATATCTGGTACCTCAAAATCGGATTTTTCAGGAAGATCCGAACTCGTGACGGAAACCAGAGTGGCTAGCGGACACAGGAAATATGCCCAAACACAGCAGTTTAACTCGGTTGCTCAATTTTCTGGGGCGTTCTTGTCTGCTTCCGTTGTACCGCGGCAAGTTGGTCAAATTTGAACGCAGCTTGCAGCGGGCACGTCTCGTACAGCAGGAAACTCGCCAACGCATCGTAAAATACGGGGCGGAAACGGCAATTGGCCGTGATTTTGGATTGAGTAAGATTCAGACACGTGAGGATTTTCGCCGCCAGCTACCGATTGCGGAATTTGATCATTTCGCACCGTACATCGAGCGTGTCGCCGCTGGGGAAACGACTGCTTTATTCCCGGCAGGGGAAAAACTGCTGACGTTCGTTCAAACCAGCGCGACGACTGGCCGAGCCAAAATTTTGCCGGTGACTCGGACTTGGTTTCGGCATTATTCCAACGATTGGGACATCTGGGGGGTGAAGGCTTATTCCGATCATCCCGAATTGATGGGCTTGCCGATCCTGCAGCTGTCGGGCAAATGGAATCTCGACAACACGTCAGGGGGCTTCAATATCGCGTCAATCAGCGCGATGATCGAGCGTTACCAGTCGCCCATGATCAAGGTGACCTACGCGATCCCTCCCGAAGTCAAACAGATTCCCGACGTGGATGCTCGCGGCTACTGCCTGGTGCGCGTCGCCGCGACGCAAGCCATTGGAATGATCAGCACCGTCACTCCGTCGTCCATTTTGCAGATTGCCGAATGGATCGCTCATTTCGGACCGCAACTGGTGCGTGATCTGGCCCAGGGAACACTCGATAAGAGTTTGGACATTCCGAGCGACGTTCGCCGTCGTATCGCCGCCCGTGTACGGCGTCCAGAACCCGAGTTGGCTCGGCGGTTGGAACGTGCCATCGAGCAAAATGGAGTGCTGCGGCCGAAGGATCTGTGGCAGCCGGCCATGATTTCCTGCTGGCTGGGTGGGACGGTGGGGTATTCGTCGCAGCGGATTCCAGAACTGTTCGGCGATAGTCCCATTCGCGACCAGGGGCTGTTGTCGTCCGAGGGCCGGCACACGATTCCGTTGGCCGATGGTGTGCCGTATGGCCCTCTGGCGATTGGCAGCAATTACTATGAGTTCATTCCGGCGGAGGAAACTGTCAGTCCGACGTGTACGGTTTTGGAAGGGCATGAGCTCGAGCAGGACAAACTGTATCGCATTCTGATGACGACGTTCGGCGGCATGTATCGCTACGACATCGGCGATATCGTGAAATGCGTCGGCTTTATCGGCGAGGCACCGCTGATTGAGTTCATCCAGAAGGACGGCAGCTACTGCGATTTAGAGGGGGAAAAACTCTCGGCCTTCACGGTCTGTCAGGCCGCGGTGAAAGCGCAGTCGGTGTCTGGCCTGGCCATCTCCTGCTTCACGGTCGCTCCGCGATTGGTCGCTGGCCAGCCCCCGCGGTACTGCGTGATCGTGGAAACACAAGAAGCGGGCAATGATCGTCAAGCGGCCGAATTCCTGCGGGCTTTTGATGCCGACCTGTGCGAGAACGTGCACATTTACGGAGTCGTCCGGCGGAACAAGTTACTCGATCTGCCGAACCTCGTTCGCATTCCGACGGGAGCCTGGCGGCAATTTGTTGCTGCGGAAGTCGCCAGTCGCGGCAGCGGCGACAGCCAATACAAACACAAACCCCTCGTGGCCGATCCCAAGTTCATTGAGCGGCTCAAGGTCGTCAATATTCTGGAACTCAGCAGCGACGGCCAGACACGAACCACCAGCACAGGGGCGTAGAAGGGCGTGTCATGGGATGATCGACTTCGACATCCGGAAATTGTCGAACGAGATCCCGCTCACGACCACCACCTGAGCCGCATCGACAATGAAGCCAAACTTCTCAAAGAATGGCTTGGCCGTGATGCTCACGTGGGAGAAGAGTCTCGGAATTTGACGTGCGACCGCGACTTCGTGAATTCGCCGCATCAGAGCCGATCCCACTCCGCGCCGCCCTGCTCCGGGTGAAACGAAGAAGTGGTCGATGTAGCCATTGGCTTGGACATCGGCATAGCCGCTGATCACGCCGTCGATCTCGGCGATAAACGGGCGAATCCCGCGGATTCGCTCGGCCCATTGGACCGGATCGCGTTGCGCCGGTGCCCACACCGCGCATTGTTCTGACGAGTAATCTGCCGCTGCCGTTTGATGCACGGCTTGATAATACACCTGGGCCAGCTGGGGTTCGTCCCCCACTGCGAATTCGCGAATCACCATGGAATTGCCATCATGCAATTGTGAACGGCCACCCTGCTCTGTCGGTTCTGGCCGTTCAGTCCCAACTGATCTTCAATTCCAGCTTGTCTTTCATCGCCAACAGGGCTTCGGCGTTTCCACGAGCATCATCCACGGGATGATGAGTGTGCTTGGTTTTCCGCAGATGCTTGAAATTGACGAAGGTGTCTTTCACCAAGCCCTTATACAACGAGCCTAAGTTCGTCGAGCTGAAGCCGAAGGGATTGACCCCCACGAAGTGGTGAAAATACCAGTTGATGAACTGCCAGTCGAACCCGTTGTTATCAGACACAAACAGGCAACGACCTTTGCAGTTGGTTTTTAACCAATCGCGAAAGGCCGTCATGACCGCTGTGGGGTCTTCAAACGCCAGGGTGGCATTCCGATCGAAACCGCTGACGGCGAGCGCGTCGGGGAGGAATTTGTCGGAAATGGGTTTTAACTGGCCGTAGAACGTCCGGTTCAATTGGGGTTCGACGATCACGGCGCCGAAGCAGATCATCGAATAGTCGCCGGGAATCGGTCCATCGGATTCAATGTCGACCATGACATAGGGCATATGACGGATGTCGCTTGGTACAAAAGATCTTGGACAAATTTTTAAAGGGGCTGAACGGCAGCAATGACGCAATGTCGTTAGCTGCACGAATAGATTCCAACGATCACAAGAGAACGGGTCAAGGGGAATGTTGAGAGAAGGTTGCCTCCTGTCGAATCCTGCCGCTGCCCCCTTAACAGCTGGCGTTGCGAACGTGGATCGGTATATAATCATATTCCTTTATGAATGATCGCGGCCCTTCGACGCACTCCGAAATGGGCCTGGACAGCGAGGACCGACTATGATTGGTGTGCTGCTATTCGCGGTTTTGGCCGTGGAAGACCCCGCTCAAACCCAGCCGGCGACAGCGGAGCAGTTGAAATTCTTCGAGACCAATGTGCGACCGGTGCTCGTAGAGCACTGTCAAAAGTGCCATGGTGAGAAGAAACAGTGGGCAGGTTTACGCCTGGATTCCCGCGCCGCTCTGCTGCAAGGGGGCGATTCCGGGGCTGCCATTCTCCCCGGGAAGCCCAATGAGAGCCTGTTGATTAAAGCCGTGCGTCATGAGGACGAAGACCTCAAGATGCCCCAGAATAGCAAACTGGCGGACCCTCAGATTGCCGACTTGGTCCGTTGGGTGGAGATGGGAGCCCCCTATCCGGAAGCCCAGCCATCAGTTGCGCGGACGCGAGATCCCAACCACTGGTCCTTCCGACCACCGGTCGATCAGCCAATCCCCGCCGTGAAGAATGGTGACTGGTCCGATTCTCCTTTGGATCGCTTCATCCTGGCGAAGTTGGAAGCGGCCGGCTTGGCCCCCGCAGAACGGGCCGACAAGCAAACCTTAATCCGTCGGGTGACCTTCGATCTAACGGGGCTCCCTCCGACGCCCGCCGAGATTGCGGCGTTTGTCGCCGACGAACGAACCGATGCCTATGCCCAACTTGTTGACCGGCTGTTGAAGTCGCCCGCCTATGGCGAACGCTGGGGACGGCATTGGTTGGATGTGGCGCGCTACGCTGATTCGAATGGGCTCGACGAGAATGTCGCTCATGGAAATGCCTGGCGCTACCGCGATTATGTGGTCGCCGCGTTCAACAGCGATAAGCCGTTTGACCGTTTCCTGACCGAACAGCTGGCAGGCGATTTACTCCCTGCTGCAACTGAAGCTCAAAAACACGAGCACCTGATTGCGACCGGCTTTATGTCGATCGGCCCCAAAGTGCTGGCCGAAGTCAACGAAGCCAAGATGAAGATGGATATCGTCGACGAGCAAATCGACACGGTTGGCCGCGTGTTTCTAGGGCTGACACTGGGATGTGCTCGCTGTCATGACCATAAGTTTGATCCGATTGCCACCGCCGATTATTACGGATTGGCGGGGATCTTTAAGAGCACTCGTACGATGGAGACCTACACCAAGGTCGCCAAGTGGAACGAGAACAAACTGGAGTCCCCCGCCGCGACGGCCATGAAGGCCGAGTACGACGCACAACTGGCGGCCCAGAAGCAGGCCGTCGAGGCGTTTGTCGCAGCCGCCGATAAGGCCGCTCAAGAGAAATTGACAGCGGATGCAAAGCCGCCGGAAAAACTGGAAACACTCTATCCGGAAGCGACCAAAGCCGAGCTCACGAAGCTCCGCGAAGCATTGTCGGGACTGGAAAAAAATCCACCCGAATTGCCAGCGGCGATGGGTGTCTCCGAAGACAAAATCGTGGATCTGGCCATTCACGTGCGCGGCAACCCGTTGAAGCTGGGCGACGTGGTCCCGCGGCATACGCCCCCTGTCGTCAAGGGGCCGCAAGCGTCGCAGTTTTTACCCTCGGAAAGCGGCCGTCGGCAATTGGCCGAATGGTTAGTCGATCCGCAACACCCGCTGACCTCGCGCGTCATCGTGAATCGCGTCTGGCGCTGGCATTTTGGAAAAGGCTTAGTACGTACTCCCGATAACTTCGGTTTGCTTGGTGAACTACCTTCGCATCCCGAACTGTTGGATTGGCTGGCACGGCGATTTATTGCGGACGGCTGGTCCATGCAGTCGCTCCATCGGCTGATTCTCAATTCACGAACCTACCAATTGAGCAGTTCGCCCGACGCGTCATTGGTGACGGCTGATCCCGAGAACCGGCTGTTCGGTCGCGCCAACGTGCGACGGCTAGAAGCCGAAGAAGTCCGAGATACCTTGTTGCAGATCAGTGGCAAGCTGGACGCCACGGTCGGTGGTTCGTTGCTCAAGGTCAAAAATCGAGCATATCTGTTCGATCACACTTCGATTGATCTGAGTGATTACAACAGTCCTCGGCGATCGCTCTATCTGCCGGTGATTCGCAACAATGTCTACGACCTGTTTCAGTTACTCGACTTCCCCGATCCTGCAATTCCCAATGGGGATCGGGCCATGACGACCGTGGCCCCGCAGGCCCTGTTGATGCTGAATAGTGATTTCGTGATGCAGTCGGCCGATGCGATTGCCTCGCGATTACTAGGTGAGCCTGGCACCGACGAGCAGCATTTGTCGGTACTCTCGCAAACGGTTTTTGGGCGCGACGCAACGGCGGCCGAACGTCAGGGGAACCTGGAATTTCTCGCTCGGATCGATCAATCGCTGGCCGCCACCGTTCCCGACGCGGCCGAACGCAGACGTCAGTCCTGGAGTATTCTGTGCCACGTTACCATCGCGGCGAATGAGTTTGTCTACGTCCGCTGACCTGCTTTCAGCTCGACGTTGCGGTCATCAGAAGCGACCGCGGGATCACTCGCAGTCTATATGAAAGTGCTGGTTGTTCTATGTTCGAAGCTCCACTTTCCCGTCGTCAGGCACTGATGAGATCAGCTGCCGGATTCGGTTCGTTGGCTCTCTCTTCGTTGATGGCCGAAACCGCTCGGGCTGATTCGGCTCCCAGCGCGGCCAATCCCTTAGCCGTGCGGATGCCTCATCATGCGGCTCGTGCGAAGCGGATTATCTTTATCTTTCTCAGCGGTGGTCCGTCACAGGTCGACACCTTTGACTACAAGCCGTTGCTGGAACGGGATAACGGTAAGCCCTTCCCGTTTGATAAGCCCAAGGTGCAATTTAATAGCACCGGCAACTTGCTCAAGTCCCCTTGGAAGTTCAAGCAGCACGGACAGAGCGGCCTGTGGATCAGTGAGCTGTTTCCGAAATTGG
>JAZKFE010000518.1:18028-21335 GCA_040386595.1 Planctomycetota bacterium
AATTGGCCGAGCGTGCCGACGACCTCTGCATGATCAATTCGGTCTACGGAACCAATCCGGCGCATGGCGGTGCGGTGATGAAACTGCACACCGGCAGCGACAACTTTGTACGGCCCAGCATCGGCTCCTGGGTCAGCTACGGTTTAGGTACGGAAAACGCCAATCTCCCCGCGTTTGTCACCATCTGCCCCACTCTGGCATTTGGCGGTATTAACAACTGGAGCTCCTCATTTTTGCCCGCGGTCTACCAGGGCACACCATTAGGCAATGCCAGCGTGGCGTCGGACAAAGCCCGAGTGAAGTACATTGCCAATTCCCGCTTATCGCGAGACATTCAGCAGTTGCAGCTGGAACGGCTGAAGCAAATGAATCGCGATCATCAATCGCAGACGGGACCAGAAGCCTCGTTGGAAGCCCGGATCAATTCGTTCGAACTGGCCTTCCGCATGCAGTCCGAATTGCCCAAGGTCGAAGACCTCTCGAGCGAATCTGAGGCCACTCACAAGCTGTACGGTTTGGACAATCCGGTTAACGCGAACTTCGGCCGGATGTGCTTGATGGCGCGTCGCTTTGCCGAGGCCGGCGTGCGATTTATTCAGGTCACGCACAACGACAGCAAAGTTCAATGGGATCAGCATTCCGACTTGAAGGACGGGCATGAGAAGAACGCGCTCGAAGCCGATCTGCCGATTGCCGGACTACTGCAGGATCTGAAGGCCCGCGGTCTACTCGAAGATACGCTCGTGTGGTGCGGCGGCGAATTTGGTCGCACCCCGACAGCAGAAGGGACCAACGGCCGCGATCATAACTCGGAAGGATTTACGATGTGGCTGGCCGGCGGCGGCGTCAAAGGGGGCTTACGTTATGGTGCCACTGACGACTATGGATACTTTGCCGCAGAGAACAAAGTTCACATTCACGATCTGCACGCGACGATCCTGCACCTCATGGGAATGGATCATGAACGACTCACCTATCGCTATGCCGGTCGCGATTTCCGCCTGACCGATGTCGAAGGAAACGTGGTTCGCGACATTTTCGCGTAACACCCCAGCGGACTCGTCCGAAACGCCAGCGAGTGCATTTCCTCATAATTTGTGAGGAGAAGCACTCGTTGGTGTTTGTATTTGAGTCTGTTCGACGCAAATGTCCAAAATGAGTTTGCGGGTTCACTCGGGGAACTGCAGAAACTCTACAGGAACTCGCTCGGTCAGCCAGACGGCATTCGCCGACAGAAAGAACTGGTGGCCAGCAGCAGCCATCTCACCAGATCGAACGATCAGAATGACGGGCTTTCCATGTCTCTGCCCCACCTTGGTAGCAGTCGCGGTGTCCGAAGAAAGATGCACATGCTGCCGACTGGCGGAATGCAGCCCCGTGGCTCGGATCGAGTCAATGAATCGAGATGCGGTGCCGTGATACAGGAGCTGAGGTGGCTCTGACGGCGGCAGCCCCAGATCAATCTCCACCGAATGCCCTTGGCTGGCCCGGATCTGGCGGCCATCGTCGCTAAACGCGAACCGTTGCTTGTCGTTCTCCGCCACGACACGTTCCAATAATGGACGCGTCAACTGTTGGCCATGGGCGTTACAACGCTCGATGAGTTCGTCCACGTCGACCCAACCTTGGTCATCCAGAACCAGACCGATTTTCTCTGGTTGATGTCGGAGGATAAGACTTAAAAACTTACTGAGCGTTTTCATGGAGACTGATAATCGGAATACGAAGTGTTGTTACTGAGTAGGTTCGAATTCGTGATGGTAGCCAAAAAGGGCGAGTAGTTCCAACATCTCGATGCAACCAAACTCCACCGATTACCAGTTAATGAACGCGACACATGGCGGTTACGACTCCAGGCAGTTCAATTGTCTAGGGAGGTCTCAGTCATGTTTCGAGAGCAGTTGCGTTCGGGTGTGGCCCACGTCGGATTAGCGTTACGTGAGCCGGAACTATTTGCCGTGCGATGGAACCGGGGCGATGTGGAGTATCGCTGGTGGGTGTGGTTGTCGCTGATGGCAACCGCAATCATGGGAACGATGTTCTACGGTATGACCATGGGGCTGCTTGGTCGTGTCGAGGATGTTCTGTTTAAAGGCATCGCCTGCACGGCGGCGGCCGGATTGGCCTGGGCCATTCCGCTACCGGCACTTTATATCTTGAACAGTTTGTCGGGCTCACGACTTCCTGCGAGCAGCACGTTGCTCGCCGCGCTCGTCACGACCAGTTGGGGTGGCCTGGCCATGTTGGCGTCGATTCCAATCAACTGGTTCTTCACGGTGGCGATCCCCTCGCCAAGCTTTGTGTTATTAGTGAATTTAGTAGTATTTGCGGGCGTGGGAATCTCTATGAGCGACGTCTTTCGGCGGGTCATGCAACAGCTTGAACCACAGCGAGGCGTCACCCCCGACTGGTGGCTGCTTCTCGTCGGAATTACCGGGGCCGAACTCTTCTACTTCTTCGGCTTGTTCCGCTTTGTTTGAGATTGTCGCCTGTGATTCTTGAATTAACCATCTGAATGAGAGAATTCCCATGAATATTGAAATACCAGAGTCATTACACGCGGTGATCGATGGGCCTCCGGAGAGCAAGAGTCACGAGAACTTCTCGCCTCTCCCGGGCGATCTCCAAGCGGAAATACAATCTGCCAACCCCGCAGCGAGCGTGATTCGTCCTGTGGAAGACGGATCGCTGTCGCTACTCGAACTGATTCTAAAGTCTCCAGAACAGTTGGACCGTTTGATTCGCGACCCCGCCCGGCAAGCGGAACTACTGCCTCATTTTTTGGGGATTTCACTAGTCGGCTTCACCTTCTTCGGAGTGGCGATGTCGTTGGTGCTCAGCACCAGTTCCGTGTGGCCGCATCTGGCCGCGATGGATGCCGTTCTCGCGGGGCGTGAGGCCACTCCACTCCGATTTGCGTCGTCAGGTGACACGTCGTTACTCGTGCATTGGTTGAATGGCGATGCCTGGCGGTTGATTGCGGCGTATGCGGTGGGATTGGTGGCCGCGACAGGCATCTGTTTGCCAAGTCTTTACTTTTATTCGCTGTTGGCCGGAGTACGGATGACGATGATGGATGTGGTCTTGCTGTCCTTAAAGTCAAAGGCTGTCGCCGCCGTGACATTGGTGGGCGTACTGCCCATCTACGCCACTGGTGGACTGGCGATCGCGATCTTTCCCATGCCCGAACTTTTGCGTAACGCCGTCTTGCTATTAGGGCTGATCCTGCCTTTTCTCGCTGGAACTGCGGGCACCTACTCGTTATATCGCGGGCTTTCAGGGTTTGCGGACACCGTGCCCGTCGAGC
>JAZKFE010000518.1:21345-31979 GCA_040386595.1 Planctomycetota bacterium
CTCACCCGCTTCGCGAGCAAAGTTTATCTCGTCCACCGCCGCGACACTCTGCGCGCCTCGAAGATCATGGCCGACCGCGCCGTCGCTCACGAAAAGATCCAATGCGTCTGGGACACCGTGCCCGTCGAGCGTCGTGTCCAGCGGAAGTTCTTTCTGCAGCGGTTGGTGCTGTCATGGGCTGCCTGTTATTCCGCGGTCTCACCCGTGCTGATCTTTACCCTATGGCAGCGGTGGCAAGGGTGATCGGATAACACGTCACAGCGGGAGACAACATCATGAGTGGAGATGTCACAATCTGCTTTTACCTGGTCATCGGAGTTTGTGTCGCCGTCGCCGTATGGCTCGGTGACACCAACCAGATCCGAACCGGCCGCTGGTTCCGAGTCTTCACGGCGATTCCATTTTGGCCTATGTATCTTCCTCTCTTACTGTCCTCGAAAGGACGGCTGTCTCGGGAAGAGGAAGCATCGGCTAAGAACGAACACTCGTCACCCCCAGCGGCGGACGAGATGGCCGTGGCGATTACTCAGGTGGAAGCGGAACTTGACAAAGCGTTGTGTAGCCTGAATGGTTGGGCCGAGGATGCCCTGTGTGCTGAAGCCGACCGGTTTACAGAACTTCGCTGTGCATGGCGGCAGCAGGCAGAACGGATTCGTGAGCTCGACCGCTTGCTCGCGACGACCGATGTTGAGGCCACACGTATCGATGCGGGATCGGCTCCAGCAGCGGAGAATCTACTCGTCGCCATCAAAGGGATGACGGTTCTTGAAGCAGACTCATCGTCCGCCAAACGGATCACCTTCAGCGAACAGTCGCGCCGCGAAAATCTGTCGAAGCTGAAACGAGTGCGCCAGCAGTGGCATGACGATTTACTCGCGACGCTGGCCTCGGTCCGACAACTCGTGACGATGATTCACCTGGCTCGGTACACCGGAGAACCAGCATCCCGAGCCGCGGAACTGGTCGAACAAATTGCCCACACGGTGGAAGGTCTTACGAAGGGCGCGTCCGGACGGTGAGTGCGAATCTTAGTTCGCTCGTTGCCGATAAAGTGCGGGATCGACGGCCGATGCCATTCGTTCAGGATCGAGCAGGATTCCCAGAAAACGGGAAATGCTGGGGGCCAGGCGAGTCGGATCGGCAACCATATCGCTAAAGTTGCACGGCAGCACACGCATGTTGGGTTGTCTTCCGAGCCAAGCCTCCAAGGCTTCCAGATGTCGTTGGAAGTGCTCTCGCATGACGTGCTGTTCGGGACCGCTGTCGCTTTGGCGCGATCCGAGCATGTGCTCTTGTGACCGGATGACCTCCGTCAGATCTCGTCGCATAAAAATCACGCGATACTCAAATTGCGGCGGCAGATGATACAGCAATTGAGAAACGACTTTAATCGATTTTCCTTCGGCCTCTTGTAGCCAAGTATTATCGGTCGCCAGTTGCTTGGTTTTCTTATATTCGAGGTAGCCGCGTGGATTGTGTTCGTCGGCCACCCGTTCCTGGTCGCTTAATACGGGCAATCCGCCCGCTTGCAGAATCTGCATCATCATGGATGTGCCGGAGCGTGGCAAACCTGAAACAACTGTAATCATCGTGACTATGTCCCGAGGCTCAAAAATAAGTGGTCGTTCGAACGTTTGTGGTTATGCAATTCGAACGCCAAACAACTTACCGAGTACCAGCGAAAAGACCATGACTAGGACAAAGGCCACCACGGCCCAATGGACTTCCCGATCCCCAATCAGCAATTGTCGCGCAGGATATCGAATATCAAAGCGCCGTAATGTGGAACCGGATGCCAACGGCGGCTCGGTAGGATTCAGAAACTCTGGCCACCATCCTAAACACTGACACTTGGGGGCTACTCGGGCCAATCGCTCGTCAACGAGAACGAGTCTCCGTTCCGAACGATTGCCCACTTGAATCTCAATCCAACCCGGCCCTGCATTGTTGGCGCGAAGACTCAGGCACAGCTCATTCTGCAACGGAATTCGGACTCCGGAATTCACCAACTGCAGTGAATCAGACGTGGTGATCGTGAGGGGAGAATTCAAAACGGAATGAGCTTCATCCAACTCCAATTCCACCAATGCCAATTCCCCCACACGGAGTGGCCGGTATTCAAACCACGCCGCCATTTGGGCGAACATGCACCATAACGGGAGGATGCTCACCACCATGGGGAGTGCGAACGCCGACAGATACCGTGCATTCGCCACGGCAATCCGCCAGCAGGTGGACAGGCTGACTCGCAGGTCATGGCGAAACAGCAATAGCTCCAGCACACGTGCCAACAGTTGATCTCGACCGCGACGGATCGCCGTCGGATTTGAGGAGAGCCGAAACAATCCGACGAGAACCCCCGCCACCACCAGCGACGCAACGACCAGCGCCGGCCACGGTGATTGAAAGGCCCAGGGACTCAGCAGCAGGTCGCCGATCCCGGTCAGGATGTTATTGACGATCGACATCGTTACTCAATGTACCCCAATCCTTGCAGCCGCTTGCGGACCTCGTCTTCCGATTGCGCTTGCTGCACTTCGGCCGCCGCTTTTTCCAGGATATGAATAATGAACTCATCGGCCGAACTATAACCAGCGATCTGCGAGGCCTTCGTTAAAGTCTCATACAGGCCTCGATCAATTTTGACTTTCGGTTCAAACATCCGCAAACTTCCTAATAACAATTCAGAACGCTTAACAAAACTGAGAAATTGCCAACGGTGAAACCAAGCTCGAAGCGATAAAAAAGAAATGTAAAACCACGAATGACACCAATCACACGAATAATACCAGCCAACCGCAGCTATCGAATCATGATTTGAACGTTCAATCTCTGTTCCTGTTTAATAACCAATTCAGAATCGATTTTCTCATGATTTATTCGTGTCATTTGTGTCATTCGTGGTAAAAATCTCCTTCATTAATTCCATCGCTCGTTAAACGCTGAAGGTTTTTTAGAACCTCTTATAACAAGTTTCTACCAGTCATCTCATTGGGAACCGGGACACCAAACGCATTTAAAATTGTTGGGGCCAGGTCCTCAATACGTGGTGTCGGGTTAGAGATTGGGCGGCTACTCAACAGGACACCTGGCACGAACGTGGGATCGACGCAGTGATCTCCGCTCCAGGTATCGGTGTTATCGAGAATGTGCTCCCGGGGGAAGCCGCCTAAGATCGTATCCCATGACGCGCGATAGTTCCGATGATAGCCCACGATCAGATCGGGAGCCTGATCCAAATGGGGCCCAGAATAGATTTCTGTCGCTCGAAAGACCTTAGAAATCACTGGTTGCCCATTGTCAGGATCTTTCACCTCCTGCAAACGTTTGATAAGTTCGCGAGTCAACGCGTCAACTTGTTCCGGACGAACGAATCCCTGCGATTCGCGTCCCTGGCGATTCAGATAGAGACCATTGATGCCGACTCCGTAGGCCCGTGTGCGTTTCCAATCGACTCCCTGAAACAGTGTCGAACCGGCACGTGCCGGAGCACCACGCGTGCGCAGGTAGCCTTCGTCGAGCAACCAGGAGTTCAAATTGAACTGCCGACGAAACGAAGTGAATCCGTGATCTGACATCACGATCAACCAGTCATCCTTGCCCAGTCGTTCCATCGCGCGGCCCACGGCTTGGTCCACTTTTTCGTAGAGCAGCGGGATAAAATCGCTTTGTGTTGCCGCGAGCTCTTGAGAATACAGCGGATGTGCGGGATCCAGAGTGCGCCAGAAAACGTGCGAACTTAAGTCGAGAGTCGAAAAGTAATAGAACAGAAATCCCCGTTGAAACCGTTGCAATTCGTGTTCGAAAAACCTGAGACGTTCGTCGTGCACGAACAGGGCCTGCTGCCGATATTCGTTCTCGTTCAAGACCCCAGCTGATAAGGCGTGGGTGTCTTCCACCATCCCTTGGGTGTAGTAATAGCCCAGTTCTCGCACGAGGTGGCGAGAATAGTCAGGCGGCGTGGAGATCGGAACAGAGGGATCCGCCGGGTTGATGTTGACCGGGGACACATACAACCCAAACGGCTCTCGCACACTTTTCAGATACAGCCGGCAGATCCCGGAGATCTCCACGGCGTACGGCAACAAAGAGAATCGCACGACGATCCAGTCGCTCCACTCGCCTTCCTGCAACAGAATGGCAGTGTTCTGAATCACGATCTTCACCGCAGAACGTTCGGGATCGCGATACACGGTCAGCGGCACCGTGGCTCGCTCTTGCGTAGCCGAGAACTCATTCACGGGCCCTTGCAGTAGGCACGTCACGGTATGGTCACGAACGGTGACTTTCTCAATGTATCCGCCAGAGACGTCTCGCGTGCGCGCTGATTGATCATCAGTAAAGTAACTGAAGATGCCGTAGCCCCCCTGCAAGTCGGGCGTGCCCATGCCGGACAACGTCGTGGCTTCGGTCTCGGTGGGGGGAAAGTTCGCCGGCACACGGTAGATGGTGCAGTCGATTCCCCGCTGTTCTAGCTCGTTCCAAAACGTCCGTCCCTGGCGTCGATTACGAATCGTTCCCGGCGCCGTGGGAATGGCCCAGCGCCCAATTCGCAAAGGCTCACCTCCCCCTTCCAGCCGCGCGGTCGAATGGTAGGGTTGCATTGTCGCGGGGTCACGAGCTACGAAGTCGAAGATACCGTGGCCACCTGGATTGGTTCCGGAAATGAAATTAGACCAGGCGACCGGACTTTGCGGTGGGTTGCTGGTTTGCAGTGGTTGAAACGAACCCGATTGAGCCAGCCGCTGGCAATTGGGCATACGACCGGCCTGCATGTATTTTTGCAGCAACTCGGGATCCATGCCGTCCACGCCCAGTACGATCATGCGACCTGGAACGGCCGCATTTGCGGCGGGCTTGGGAGCGCAGCCCGCCAGCAATGCCCCTGCTCCCAGCGCCAGAAACTCGCGGCGTGGAAGGCCATTTTCAGACATCCCTTGTGACCAGTTCATACGGGCACCTCGGCCGTTGTAGGTGTCACGGACGTGGTACTCTTCGGCGAGGGTTTTATAGGAACGGTCAACGAGTGGGATCGACCATCCATGTACGCGGGCACGGGCACTCCAAATAGTTGGAGTAAAGTTGGAGCCAGATCCAGGATCGACAGAGGCTCGGGACCTGCCAGCCGCCGATTGGAAAAAAATACCCCTGGAACCAATGTGGGATCGACACAATGATCGCCACTCCAAAATCGAGCGTTATCATGAATGACGGGACCGTGGCAGCGGCCGACGGCAGTGTCCCAGGAGGCCCGATAGCCACGTTCATAGCCCACAATCAAGTCCGGTCCGTTGGTGGCATACGGTCCCTGATACGCTTTACGGCTGTCATACACCTTCCGAATTGCTCGATCAGCCGTATGGTCGTCAATCAGATTTTCGAGCTTCCCGGCGATCTCGGCACGTAATGCGACGGCCTCTTGCGGCGACACAATTCCCCGCGATTCGCGGCCTGCCTGATTGATGTAGATGCCACTCAGTCCGAAGGCGTAAGCGCGAGTCTGGCTCCAGTCCACATCGACAAAATACTCCCCACCTGCAGTGCCTTCACGCAACGTCAGGTATCCATTCTGTTGCAGCCAGACGTTGAGATTCACGGCTCGACGAAACTCACAGAAGCCATGGTCGGAAATGACGGTCAGGACGGCGTCGCCATGAAGCTCGGCAGCCGTCCGTCCGACCAAATCGTCCATCCGCTCGTACATACGATCGATGACTTCGGCGTGTCGTTGAGTATCGCGTCCGCGGTTGGCCGGATGAGCCGGGTTATCGTGTCGAAAAAACATGTGCTGAATTCGATCGGAGGCATCAAACACACACACGGTCAGTCCCCGCTGCATCCGCCGGACCGCGTCGAGAAACATCCGTTCGCGCTCGTCATGGATCTTCCACGCCTGTTCCAGAAAGGCGTCTTCGTCGATCGCCCCTGAATTCAGCCCCCAGGTATCTTCCGCTAGTCCTAACGTGGCAAATGAATCGTGCAGTTTGGCGAGGTAGATCGAATAGTAGAGGGGATGCGACATCGGCATGGCCGGTCGCTCGGGATCGAGATGAATGGGCGAAACATACAGCCGAAAATGTGGCTGCAAGGCTTCCAAACGAAATAAGCAGATCCCGCTGGCCGTTTGCAGAGCACCGCAGGAAAAACGGACTCGACACCATTCCGAAGATTTTTTCAGGCCAACGCGAACGACCTGATCACTGATCCGAATTTCAATCTCTTGCTGCTCCGGCAAGATCCGAATGTGGAGCGGGGTTCGAAATTCAGCGGGTTGTGCCCCGGGTTGATTGGGGGGACCAGGGAGTGAAGTTTCGATGCGATCGTTAACACGGTTGACGGCGAGATACAGCCCGCCGGTAGCCTGCCGGCATTCGGCCTCATCAGTCGTAAAGAGGGTGAACGATCCTTGGGTGCCTCGGAGATCGGGCAGACACATGGCCGATAGCGAGAGCCCAAAAAACTTCTCGGGAGGAAAGGTGATTGGGACTCGCAGAATAGTGCTGAAGACACCGTGATCCCCCAGGATCTTCCAGAACGGTTGGCTCTTCCGCAGCAGGCGAATCGATGCTCCCCCCGCTCCCAGCCAGGACCACCAGCGACTGGACCGTGCCTCGATGATGCGTGTCGAGGAGAGTTCAGGCAGGTAGGTTCTCAAATCGCGATTGAGGAAGTCGAAGATGTTGTGCTTCCCCGGATTGACTCCCGTTTGGAACGAAGACCAGGCCACCGGTGAAATCGGCGGCAAGGTGGTCCCTAATTCGGTGAAGGTGCCCTGCTCTGCCAGACGTTGCAAATGTGGCAATCGTCCCTCACCCATGAGACGCCGGACGCGGGCCGAATCGAGGCCGTCGAGTCCCAAAACAACGGCGCGTCGAGCTTGGGGTTTTGATAGGCGTGTTCGGCGGCGGATCCAAATGATGAGGAAGCGGAACGGCCAGGTTAAGAGTGATGCCAACAGGAAGGCAAAAGCCGTCACGAGCACAAAAAATGTACTCAGAAACGTGATGCCGGCACCGGGCCCAATATACGCAAACAACGAGTCACCCCCAATGACGTGAGAGATGCCAAGCATGGTGGGTGAGAACATGGTGCCGATAGACCTGACGTACGATGGACGAGAACGTCAGTCTATCCCAGCTGAAAGCTGTAAATCAAGCTAAGTCAATCAGTTATCTAATACGATGGGCAATGCCAATGAGGTATTCGGAGGGACGTCTCGGAATGCGATGACTTCACGGCAAATGGAAATGCAGCGAGGGGTTTGCCGTAGTCCCTTCATCGTCTGGATGAAGTCTTACACTGTTTGGCGAAACAAACAAAAACAGCCCGTCCTGGTTCACGAGGTCGGGCTGTTTCTGTGTTTGCGGGACAGCGGTGGATACCGAATATCACACCGAGTTCTCATCAAATGATTAAAACTCGCCGTTGACTTCGCCCCCGTTCCGTGTCCCCACCGCGCTAAACACGAGGAATGAAACGGACGTGCTGACGAATCGCACGCCGCCATCGGCCATCAGAAAGTGAGCACCACCAACATGGTAACTATTGAAATAGGGTGATGTTGCAGCGGTGTAACCAGCGGCAACCGTGAACGGGCCATTTTTCATGGGGGCTCCAGTTCCCAGCATCCCGTCGCCTTCGGTTCCGGTTAAGGTCCAACCCCAGGAGTGACTCGCATCGACTGCTCGTTCGCCAATCATGAAAGTGTTGCTGGTACCATCGGTAATCTGGGCGATGTTGACCTTTAAGCCATAGCCAAAGACACCATTGTATTCCTTCCCTGGATCATAGGTCCCAATGACATAAGTTGGCGACGACGGCGACGTGCCGACGGGAACGACAATACGATGTCGTGAATTTGGGCCGTAGTTGGTATTGGCGCGAACCACACTGTTCACATCGCCGCAGACCCCAAAATAGTTTCCGTTCATATTCTCCGCGTTGCCAGCTCCGCCTGTTCCATACGGAGTCATCGCCAGCGGATCCGAAGGGCAGCCTAACGTGGTAATCACGGAATTGGCATGAGTTTTTAGTCCTGCCGTCGTTTGTGCGCCGAGCTGATGCTGACTGGTATAACAGGGAGTCCCCTGCCCTTTGCAGAAGGCCCCGGATGTGTCGCGGTCATCCGAAAAGTTGTTTCGATTGTACATGGCGGCTTGATCGAGATAGGGCAAAATGTAAACCTTCCAGCCCCACAGCGAATAGCCAGTTCCCAAGGGAAACAAGTTGTAAGCTTCGTGATAGTTGTGGCAGGCGACCCCCAATTGCTTGAGGTGATTGCGGCATTGCGTGCGTCGAGCGGCTTCGCGTGCCTGCTGAACGGCGGGTAGCAACAAGGCGATCAGTACCGCAATGATTGCAATGACAACCAGAAGTTCGATCAGTGTAAAACCAACTTTTGAACGTGATCGCATCATCTACTCCGATAACAAACGAAAAAGCCCCAGTCGTAAGTATTTTGTGGATAACGAACTAATAAATCGGGCGAGCTGTTGCGAGTTGACTCGCACGGTATCAGTAGGGGTTATGAAATCACGATGTTTCCTAATGCCTTCTGTCGCCTCATTTATCAATCTGAAAATCTAATGATTCATCGTGTCCAACAGTCACTTCCGCATCCATCACCCAACCTGCGGCTGGCATCTTCTTCTTGAATCGAGTATCCGGCAGGACAGGGGCATCTTTCTTTGGCGTCCCTGGTGGAACATCACCGCGGAGAGGAAATTGAACAATTTCCACTTTCTGCGCCCCCGCAATGGGGCCATTTTTTTTGTCGAACCGGTAGCTTCCGTCGGTGATCGATGTCGATGCGGCCGTCCCACCATTTGTCGGTTTAAACAAGATCGTCCCGCTGTCGACGAGAATTCCTTCACGCATCACAGTGCCGGAAACGGCTTCACGACTGACGCTGGCTTCACCATCACCGCAACCCGAAATGACGGCGAGAGCGATGCACATCATCCCGCAGTCGAGCCAAAACATGCCTCGGCCCCGTGCTCTTGCTGAGCTGACTCCTGGCGATTCCCTCATGCACCTTTTCCTCAATGTTTTGGAGTGGTCAGTCTATGACGATCGCGGAACCGGCAGGTTGCCGGTATTCGGGAGCGTTTGCGCAGAAAGTCGTTCTGTCTGCGCGACAGCCCGATTACGTCAATCAGCCCATGTTAAAATGGGCTGGCAGGACGCTGGATAGTATCGCTAATCTCAAGATTTGACACGAATTCAACCGCGATCTGCTGAGGTGAAAATCACCTGGGGAAATGTCCGTAAGCAGATCGCCTTGGTCCCTCGCGAAGATTTCCGCGACGGGTTTGCACTAATAGTACACTGAATACACTCTGTGATTCATTCTTTCAACTAAATTGTGTATGGAGTCGTACATTTTTCCAAAATCTCCGAGTCTTTTTCTTGGAAGCGTGGGCCGTCGCCCCGCCTTCACATAAACCGCGGCTTATTGGCTGAGAGCTACCAACATTGTGTCCTTGAAGATCAGGATTGATCAGATCTGTACGGGCATTGACATTTATTGCCGTCGCATGACATGATTTCGTAAACGCTGATCGTCATTTGCCAAAAAAAATGCCCGCGCAGACTGCGGTTGTCGACGGACATTCACAATTGCCGTGTGGCCCCGGAGTACATGGCAAGTCGTGCTGAGATAACTCGTATCCGGCTCCCTTGTTATCACGCGCGCACTTGTGCCAAACCCAATTCCTCAATCGAGTTCTGCCGCAACATGTGGAGCACATTTTGACTAACGCCATGCGGAAAAAGTTGCTGGTCGGCTTCGGAATTGTTCCGTTGTTATTGTTCATCACATTGGCCTTGATGGTGATGTTGGGCGAGCGGCAAGCAGAATCCGCACGGCGCGAGGTCGTCAAAGTGGGAGGCAAGTCCACGACGGAACGGCAAGTTCTTTCCTGGCTGCAACCTGTGATCGGACCACAAACGCATTCGTTCCTGGACCAAACGGTCATCGTCCAGTTAATGCTGAATAACCCCAAGATTGGGGATGCTGAGCTGGAACGCCTGCGTGGGTTGACCGGTGTTCGTCTGGTGGATTTAGGTGATTCAAAGGTGACGGACGCAGGTTTGAGTTATCTGCAGAAGATGGAACAACTGGACGTTTTGTATTTGAACCACACCGCGATCACACGGATTGATACGTTGGCGAAATTGCCTAAGCTCAGAAACCTGCGATTGGATTTTTCACAGGTTCCGGAGACCAATCTGGCCTGTCTGGAGCAGTTTCCGGCGCTGCGTAGTGTGTCGCTCGCCGGGTTGCACATCACCGAGGTGGGGACGAAGGAGCTCGCAAAGTGCCGTCAGCTGGAAACACTCAATCTGGCCGTTGCGAATCTGGGCGACCACGGACTGGTGCCGTTGCACGCGTTAAAAAAGCTGCAATCACTGTCGTTGAAAGATGCGAAGTTCAATCCCATGGATCTGCAGGCATTCCAGCAGGCGATGCCCGAGTGCAAGGTTGCTCAATGACTCGGCCGGAGAGAGTTCTGACCCCGCGTCATTTGGCGAACAGGAGTTTTTCGCGGGCCTTTTCCAGTTGTGCCGCAGCCTGCGGGAAACGGGGATTGAGTTGCAACGTCGCTTGAAAATGTCCGAACGCCTGATCGTAG
>JAZKFE010000518.1:31989-39493 GCA_040386595.1 Planctomycetota bacterium
ACGGCCAGCACTCCCAGCTGATAATGAATTTGTGGCAGCTGCGGATCCAGTTGCCTGGCACGCTCTAAATGAATGCCGGCAGGTTCCAGATCTCGTTGCCGGAACAGGAACAGTCCATAGTTAAAATGGCCAACGGTGGAGTCTGGTGCTTCTTCCAGGCCGTGTTCAAAATGTCGTCGTGCCCCCTGGACGTCACCTTGATCCGCCAGAATCCCGGCGAGATTGATATGGGCCATCGCATAATTTGGATCGTTTTTTAATGCGGCCAGATATTGTTCCGCGGCCTTCGCTTTATCTCCCCTGCTGCCATAGAGTTTCGCGAGATCGAAGTGGGGATCGGCGGCATCGGGCTTGGCCTTCAAGGCGGCTTGATAGACCTCAATGGCCTCGTCAAAGTGGCCCTGCGATTGGAGCGCCGAGCCCAGGGTCAACCAGGCTGGCATGAACTCTGGAGCCGCCGCTGTGACTCGCCGCAGCTCCGTCATCGCTTGCTCGGCGTGTCCGTCCTGCAGGAGCTTTCTGGCCTCGATTTCCGCGTTGTAATAGCCAATCATGTCTTTGACGTCAGAGAGAGGCTTTCCCGATTCCGCAGCTGCCGGGACGCTGGCTCCCCCGAGATATCCCAAGCTGCGAAGTTTTTGGAGATCGACTGGCGTGTAGTGCACATCGCGTTCGACCGACTCCACCATCTTCCCCCGAACATTGCGAAACAATTGTCGCATTGTCTTGAGTTGTTCCGGTTGAGCTGTCGCGAGATTTTTCAATTCAGCAGGATCACGACGCAGATCGTAAAGTTCTTCGCGGACTGAATTCACATATTTCCAGGAGTCCGTTGTCACACTGGCGAGCGGTGCCCACCCATAGGCCGCGTAGCAGGATTCCGTCTCGGCGTAGCAGACGCGGGGTTCGATTGGCAAACCTTTCAATGCCGGCTGCAGACTCACCCCGCTGACTCGTTTCGATGCCGGAACCTGCAGGCAATCCAACACCGTCGGAAACACATCAACAAGAGAAACGGGAGTGGGAACGCGATGACCTTCCCGGACAAGTGTCGGACAGGAAACGATTAACGGTACTCGCAAGGTCGAGTTGTAGAGCAGGAAGCCGTGTTCGTGTTCCTGATGTTCACCGAACCCCTCGCCGTGATCCCCCACCACCACAACTAAGGTGTTGTCATAAACACCGCGATCTTTGAGCAACTGAACCAATCGACCGATATGCAGGTCCGCGAACGCGATGTCTCCGTCATACGGTTCGTCCCGGAAGCGGTCTTGAAAAATCTCCGCGTGACCTTCAAAAGGGGCGTGAGGATCGTACAAATGGACCCAGGCGAAGAACGGTTTTGACTCGCGAATTTTCAGCCATTTCAGTGCGGAGTCGACAACCAGGCTGGCGTTTCGCATGAGGTGGGCTTCGTGGCCGTGATGCACGCCCCCCGCCATATCGTCGTCGTACAATTGAAAGCCCTGATTCAAGCCCCCCTTCGCATTGAGTACCACCGCGCCGACAAAGGCAGCCGTATCGTAGCCCTGCTTTTGAAGCGTTGAGGCTAAGGTCGGAATTTCGTTCGCAAGCTGACCGCGGCCGTTGATGTGCATCCCATTTTCCGGGGGATAGAGCCCGGTGAGTAGCGAGGCGTGCGAGGGCAACGTCAGCGGGACGGTGATATTGGCATTCTCGAACACCACGCCGTCCTTCGCGAGTGCATCCAGTGTCGGTGTGAACGCCTCTGGGTACCCATAGCAGCCGATGTGATCCGCGCGAGTCGTGTCGAGCGTGACCAGGAGCACATTATACGGCGGCCGTCGCCAGGACCGTTGCACCATGACGCCAATTCCCGCCAGACAGGCAACGAGAACCACAATGCGCCAGAGATATTTGCGGGATTGGCGAGGAACGTCCAAATGCAGGGCTCCAGATGATTCGACATTGCGCGGGAAGTGATGTGCTCCTACAGCGTATCGCCGCGGAACGTTGCGTCAAGTCCTCTGACGACTGAGAATGAGACACCTGTTTTCTAAAAAATCCTCAGAAAAATACTTGCTTTGAACGGTGAACTTAGTGCATGCTGAGTGCCACTTCCAGTGAATCTTTAGTTCGATCTTTTCAGACAACAGCATTCGCTGAATTTCCTATTGCTGGAAGCGGTCAGTCGTCAGTGCCTGTCGTCAACAACCACAGACACCGTCAACGCCGGGATTCGAAATCCGATTCAATTCACATCTGTGGAGTCGTCGCGATGAATCAACCCTTTATGGAACACGGCCTGTCAATGACACGGCGCCAATCATTGATCGCACTCGGCGGAGCAATGACATTCCTCGGACTCGAGCCCCCCCTTGTTCAAGCGGCCGCGAATGAGACGCCAGGTACCGATTGGAATCAGATCTCTAAACAGTTCTTGATCGACGAGGAACTCGCCTATTTCAACACGGGGTCCTTAGGTTCAATCCCTAAATCGGTTCTGGAAGCCCGTCGAGCCGTCGAACACAAACTGGAATCCAACCCGGTCGGTGAAGGCTTTGGGTCGGTCTTGAGGGACGCCGAGGCGGTCAGCAGTAAGGTGGCCGAGTTACTGGGTTGTGGTGTGAAAGAAGTGACCGTGACTCGGAACACGACCGAAGGCATCAATTTCATCGCCGAGGGTTTGAATCTGCAACCTGGCGAGCATGTACTAACTAGCAATCAGGAACATGGTGGCGGACTTGGGGCCTGGAAATTTCTGCAAAAACACCGGGGTGTCGTGCTGGATGTGGCTGAGATTCCCTCACCGCCCCAGTCCGAGGACGAAATCGTGGAGCGGTTTCGGGCGAAAATGACACCGCAGACACGCGCTCTAGTTTGCAGTCACGTGACGTTCTGTAGCGGAATAAAAATGCCCATCAGTCGCTTGTCCGAACTGGCCCATCAACAGCACTGCGTCATGGTGGTCGACGGGGCGCAGGCCTGCGGCGGCATGGCGGTCAACGTCAAGCAACTGGGGTGCGATGCCTATGCTTCCAGCGGCCATAAATTCCTGCTGGGGCCGAAAGGCACGGGAGTGCTGTATCTCAGTGAGCAGGCGCGCGATCGGATCAAACCCATGCAACTCGAAGATGGTATGGGGTTCTACACGGCGATTCGCGGCACGAGCTGCATGCCCGAAGCCATTGGATTAGGGGGCGTGATTGATTGGGCGAAACAGATTGGTCACGAGGCCATTTACGCACGTTTGATGTTCCTGCGAAATTCGTTGTACGCTGTATTGAAGGCCTCTCCACAGATCAAGATCAGCAGCCCTCCACCAGAAAGTTCGATGGCTTCACACCTGGTTTGCTTTTCGGTGACTGACCGAGAGAAACAGGCCAAACTGCAAGAGCAGTTGGCGCGAGACAAGATCGTCATTAAAACAGTCGGAGTCAACGGGATCGACTACCGTCTGAGCGTCCATCTCTACAATACCGAATCAGATGTTGATCGCTTCTCCAAGAGCCTTGGTAAGGCTTTCGCCTGAGAGCACCAATACGCTTCTATTTTGAGCAATCTTTTAAAATTCAGTCCACATCCATTCGAGGAGTCAGTGATGCCTCAATTCCAGAACCGTCGTTCGTTCTTGCGTACTGGCATGCCGCTGATTGCCGGAATTGGTGCGGGCGCCTTGGCCCCCTGGATATGGCTTCGTCACTGGGAAACGGTTGCCACGGCCAATGTTCAAGTCGATAAGAACAATGTCGAACAGCGCATTAAAGACTTGGGGCTGGAGTTGCCGCCACCTGCGAAACCGGTGGCGGTGTATGTCCCCGCGGTAATCACGGGAAATCTGCTGTACACGGCGGGACACATTCCTTGGCTGGCTGACGGCAAGATGCAAGTTGGCCGGGTGGGGAGCGATCTGACCGTCGAGCAAGGCGCGGCCGCCGCGCGGCTCGTTGGGTTGCAGATACTGACGACATTGCGTCAAGCGTTAGGTAATCTGGACCGTGTCTCACGGCTCGTTAAAGTCCTGGGGATGGTCAACTGCACGCCCGATTTCACTCAGCAACCCAAGGTGATCAATGGCTTCAGCGAATTGATGGTCCAGGTATTTGGTGAGCAGGCCGGCAAAGGAGCTCGCAGCGCTGTCGGCATGGGCTCTCTACCGGGGAATACTCCCGTAGAGATTGAAGCGATTTTTGAAATTCGCCCCAGTTGATGACTTTGCCGGGGGACAAGTTGAAATGCTGCGAGGGCAGCGGTGACACACTCAGGGAGCAAGGATTTCGTCAGGAATAATGGTCATGACTTCGATGACCTCGGGATTGGCTTTCATACCGGGGACACCGAAGTGCAAGCAGAGTTCCCGAGTCTTCAGTAGCCCCGCGAAGTAATAGACGTCATAGCGTTCTTCGCCCGCCGCCAGCTTGACCGTTTTGGAGAGATCCGGCTTGCGCCCGCCAAGAATCGTGTTGACCACTTCCGGTGTCACTTTGTGGTCAGTTGACTCGGCCTTCTTCAGTTCCGATAGCAGGCGGCTGTGAACTCGATTCATCTGAAAATAGCACCAACCTTCCACCACCAACAGGACCAGCAGAATCGCAATCCCCCCCTGCACGAGGACTCGCTCCAATTTCGACCGCGCGGGTTTTACGGGTGCGACCTCAGGCACAGCGGGGGCGGAACTCAGTTCGCTCATTGTGGATCATTCTCACCGTGCAACAACAGCATTGAGGCAGAACTCAAATGCCCAAGGAATCCAGAACGATTCATGTGACGTGCTAGAAAGCGTATCGATGATACTCGGGTCAGTATACTCGCCGATTCCATAGGAACAACAAAAAAACGTCGTCAATTCCGTTCCGTGTTCACGTGTGTTCCGCAGAACTTAACTTCGACGTTTTATCGGATTTCACAAATACCCTGCCCCTGCAGTCTTCTCCGAGAGAATTCCCGGCCTATCACTTGGGTGCGGAAACCGTCTTCAGCGACCTTTTCTTCACTCTTCATCTGCATCTAGTTGGTTATCGTCTTCGAGGGCTGCATACACTGTTTCGATAAATTCTTCCTCTGCATCGGACATCGTCAGACTTTGCCGGAATTGGATTGCCTCGGCGTCAATCACATACTCGACCACGCCATGAAATTCCGTGACGAGATCGTGAATCTCGGTAAGCTCCGCTTTGAAGAATTCTTTTTTGGGATTGGTCTTGTTGACACGTTGCTTATGTAGTTGGCGGTGCAAGGCATTTTCTAGTGATGGGGCATCGTCCGAAGCAATCATCATGTGGACATCAAATGGAAATGGAACAGATGCATCGCCTAACTCTTTTACTCGATCTAGCGGTTCCAAACGACGGGTCATGCCAACCTTGAAGACCCCTTCACCGAACGATCCGATATTGGAAATGACGTAGACATGCCCCGATTTCGTGAGTTGCGCTTGAGAGATCGCACGTTGTTTGCTGTCTGCGGCCTCGAGTTGGGCTTTCAGCCGCTCGACTTCCACGCTGTATTCATTTTGTGCTTGAGCGAGTGCTTGTGCTAATGCTGCAGCGATTACATCTCGTTCTCGATCCAATTGTTTCTGGGCACGCTCGATTTCCTGGTCCCTAAGTTGTTCGTCACGAATCTGAGCTTTGATGCGGGCTTGTTCTTCACGCGCAAGTGCAGCCTTGACAACTTTCTCGAACTCGAATTTCAGATTGCCAATCAACTCGCTCTCTTCGTCATCGGAGATCTCAAGACCGAGACCACGGCAGCGATCGATCACATCCAGCAAGCGCTGCTCACACGCTGAAAAATTATTCGAGTTGAGTGATGCTCCGATCCATTTCGTGTTCTCCTTCAAATACCGACGCCCCAATTCGCCGATTTTTTCGTCGAGCCTTTCTTGGTGATCCCGCAAAGTGTCTCTGTCTAATCGTAACTTTCGGATATTCACATCAAGATTGCGCAGGTCGATTTTCAGTATAGAGTTCTCAGTTTGAAGTTCACTAAAAGAAATAAAATTACTTTTGAACTGGGCTTCGGCAACATCCAAGCGAGATCGTTCGCCGTTTACGGTTTGCTCCTTGGCGTAGAGCGATCGACTAACAGTCTGCAGACGCAATTCCTCGGCTTCTTGCTCGCGTTTCTGCTCGTCCAATATGCGACGTTGGTGTTCCATCAAAAAAAAGACGATGCCACCGCCGACGGCCAAGGAAATAATTACAATAATAAGAAATGTCACAATATTACCTCTTCAGCCAGCAACGGTTTTCGTACCGAGAAGCACATACATTACATCCGCATGACACTCAGGGCAGGCGGTGGTTTCCAGGAAAAGAATCTTCGGTGCTTCGGCGAAGTTTCCACAAGCTGGGCATTTGCCCAAGATTTCTGCATCCATTTCAGTTACCAGCGATAGACGGTATGAACCGCGGCTGGGAAATCGAGTGATGAATCCCATCGATTCCCATACTTCTGCGAGCGCCCGCCATTCGTCCTGGCTGCCACCAAGGTCACGTCGAAGTTGGTCTTGCTGCACCTTTCCGAATTGTTCCAAGTGATCCCAAAGCCTGTGAGCCCTACTTAGCAATTGTTTTGCGGCCGACAATTGCTCAACGACATCCGTCGTCGCGTTCTTCGCGATTCTTCGTTGACTCAAAAGGAGGGCTTCAAGTCGGTCAAGGATCTCCAGTTGAAGCAGCAAAGGAGCCAGCTTGAACGCGATTTCGATGCCGTCGATAGTGAAGGATTCACGGTTCTCGTACTTGCGTTCGTACTGCATCATCCCATCAATGAATGGCCAGGATGATTCTGCTAATTCCAGCGCCTGTTGGGTTTGTCCATTTCGTTGGGCCAACCGTGCCGATGCAATGAGACGGTGATATTCCAGCTGATGAGAAAGTAATTCTGCTTTGGTCTTCGCCATGGGCTCCGCTCGCCAACACAATTAATTGATAAACGCGTGCCGCTGTTAACCTGAAAACGTATAGAAAAATCCACCGCAATCTTACCTGAACATTATTTTTCTGGCCACCCTTTCTCTGTTCAATTGCTCCGATCTGGAAAAGATGGACAATGTCAGTGCCCGGAACAGCTCACCGACGGCGTGCCCGTTATTCAGAAACGAAAAGAACGCAGCGATCTTGGCATCGCTGCGTTCTTTCTCAGATGTCAGACGAGAGAGAAATCTCCGTCAACTACTTGACGCGTACGAGCTTGATGATGCGACCCGTGACGTTCCAATCCTGAACGTACAGATTGCCGTCTTTGTCCCAAGATGAACCGTGGGTGCCGCTAAAGATGCCTTCTTTCCACTGTTCTTGCGGGATGCCGTAAGCACCACCCTTAGCGGGATCTGGGTTGTAGCCGAGCACGGCCATGATTGTATTGCTCTTGTCCAGAATGACGACGCGGCCCTTTTCGATATGGCGGATCGCGCGGCGGCGGATGAACGGTTCCGCAACCTGGGTGATTGCGATTGCCGTCTGGACTCGCGTCGGGACCTCCAGTTTTTCCAGAGCATCCTGCAGCGCCTTGTCTCCCAGCTCGCGACCAATTGCTC
>JAZKFE010000519.1:0-4436 GCA_040386595.1 Planctomycetota bacterium
TCAACCCCGCCGGCGGCGGCGACCCGGTGATGTACCAGCACATCTTCTGGTTCTCGTTAGTCCTCCTTGGCCCAACCATACTCAAGGTACGGCCGTCCGTTTTCAAAATATTCCAGTGCCGAGCGTACGTAAGGAACCATGCGTTCCGGCAAGGCCGAAAATGGATACCAATCGGCATGATCGCATTTGCCCGGTTCGGCGTTCGTAGGTTCTCCTGTCCAACGACGCGTCACGAAGAACAAATTGATCGCTTCGCCATCCGCAAATTGACGGTGCATGCAACCGGTAAACTGCAGGTCTTCGGGACACACAACAACTCCGGCTTCTTCCATGACTTCTCGAACAGCCGCTGCTGTCGCCGATTCGTCAGCGTCAACGTGCCCGGCAACGACGGTATAGGCACCGTCCTCATAACCTGTCTGAAACCGTCGCAGCAGGAAGACACGCTCCCCTGCGACCAAACTCACATGCACCGCCAGTAGTACTTGATGACGCATCATATTCTGAACGCCTAAAAAAACCGAGAAATCGAGCTCGCGGGGACAAGAAAGAAATTTGAAACCACGAATAACACCAATCACACGAATGAAAAACAGCTAACCATAGATGTCAGGAAATCGAGCGATTGTTTAAGGGTTTTTCTATTTTCGACATTCAATTAAAAAATGGACGTGTTCGTGATCTATTCGTGTCATTGGTGTAATTCGTGGTAGAAATCTCCTAAATAATTCCATACGTCCGCCGAACGCTAATGGTCTTGCTACGGCGATAAAAAAAATCATTTGAAGTCTCGTGATCGATTGCCGACGTCGGCGAACAAACTGGAGAGATCCTCCATGCGATCCACCAGCAGATGAGCAATTCCATCCTTCCGCTGTAAGATCCCTTGCACGATCAACGCCGAGGCTTGGCGGGCAACACGATGGAATCGCTCCCACACATCGAGTCGGACGATCAAATTGGCCGTGCCCGTTTCATCTTCCAGAGTCATGAAGGTAATTCCCTTGGCGGTACCGGGCCGTTGCCGAAGTAACACCAACCCCGCAACCTTGTACCGCCGATCCGGTTCGGCGGTCAGCAACTCTTCGGTCCGCAGGACTCGCTGTGAAGTCAAATCTCCCCGCACAAACGCCACGGGGTGCTGCTGCAGCGAAAGTCGCGACGTCCGGTAATCGGCGATCACTTGCTGCTGCAACGTCATCGCGGGCAATGCTGCGACAGGTTCGGGAGTATCCACTCCCTCAAATAACTCTTCGGCTTGCTGAGCGGGCAGCGACTTCCAGAACGCGGTGCGGCGCGATTCATTCAGTGACCGGAAGGCATTGGCGTCGGCCAACAAGGCGAGAACCGCGGGGCTCAATGCAGTTCGCCGAGTGAAGTCATCATAAGAAGTAAACCGGCCCTTACGACGGCAGCTCACAATCTGTTTGGCCGTGGCTTGCCCCAGTCCATTCAACAGCCGCCAACCGAGACGAATGGCGTACGAGACTCGGCCCCGATCCTGAATTTTCTCCAGAATACAATCCCAATCGCTAGCGTTCACATCCATCGGCCGAACTTCCACGCCGTGGTTCCGAGCATCACTGATGAGCTGGGCCGGAGCGTAAAACCCCATCGGCTGGCTATTAATAACGGCGGCAGCAAACACGGCGGGATAATAGTGCTTCAACCAGGACGAAGCATAAACCAGCAACGCAAAGCTCGCGGAATGCGATTCAGGAAAACCATATTCACCGAACCCTCGAATTTGATTGAATAGCTGCTCGGCAAACTCCTGCGTATAGCCGTTATCCAGCATCCCTTTGGTCAGTTTTTCTTCAAACTTATCGATGATTCCCGGCTTGCGCCAGGCCCCCATCGCGCGACGCAATTGGTCGGCTTCCCCCGGAGTAAACCCGGCAGCCACCACTGCCAACTTCATCGCCTGTTCCTGAAAGATCGGCACCCCCAAGGTCCTCTCCAGCACCGCCTCGACTTGCGGACTCGGATAGGTCACGACCTCTTCCTTGTTTCGTCGCTTCAAATAGGGGTGAACCATGCCCCCCTGAATCGGCCCTGGACGCACAATGGCCACTTCGATGACCAAGTCATACCACTCACGCGGCTTGAGTCGGGGCAGCATGCTCATCTGCGCCCGCGATTCGATTTGAAAGACACCGATCGTGTCGGCCTTACAGATCATGTCATAAACAGCAGGATCATCTGCGGGAATCGAGTCCAGTGTCAGAGGCCGATCATAATGGCCTTCTAACAGGTCAAAACACTTACGAATCGCCGTCAGCATCCCCAGTGCCAGGCAATCGACTTTTAAAATTTTCAACTCATCGAGATCGTCTTTATCCCACTGAATCACCGTTCGGCCCGGCATCGTCGCATTCTCAATCGGAACGAGCTCACACAACGGGCCGCGAGTCAAAACCATCCCTCCCACATGTTGCGACAGATGACGAGGAAACCCCAAGATCTGCTGCACTAAAGTCCGAAGTTGTCTTCCGATACAACTATTCGAATCGAAGCCCGCCTCCTGAAAGCGGCTGGCAATCTGCGTCTCTTCCCGGACATGATCCAAACTCTTGGCGAGAATATCGATGCGATCCAAAGATAACCCCAAGGCCTTCCCCACATCACGGATAGCGGACTTGGGCCGATACGTAATGACCTCGGCCGTCATCCCGGCGTGCTCGCGGCCGTACTTGTCATACAGATACTGGATCACCTCTTCGCGGCGTTCATGCTCAAAATCGATATCAATATCCGGGGCCTCGTCCCGTTCCCTACTGATAAACCGCTCGAACAGAACATCAATTTTATCGGGCGCTATCGCCGTAACTCCCAAAAAGAAGCAGACCACAGAATTCGCAGCGGAACCTCGCCCCTGGCAGAGAATGCCTTTACTGCGTGCAAACCGGACGATGTCATAAACGGTCAGAAAGTACGCTTCATATTGCAATTCGGCGATGAGCTGCAGTTCATATTGGAGTAACGATTCGATCTTGGGTGGAAGGCCTTGCGGATAATGCCGACAGGCCCCGTCCCGCGCGAGTCGCGTCAGATAGGACAACAGAGTCTCATCGCTGGGACAAACCTCTTCGGGATACTCATAGCGCAACTCATCTAAAGAAAACGTGCAACGGCTGGCAATTTCCAAAGTCCGAGCCAAGGCGTCGGGAGCAGCCGCAAACAACGTTTGCATTTCCTCTGCCGCTTTGAGGTGCCGTTCACCGTTCGAAAAACGTTGCGGCCCCAAGTCGGCCACCGTGCAACCCAGGCGGATCGCCGTAACGACATCCTGTAAGGGACGCCGTTCGGGAACGTGATAATAGGCTCCATTCGCCGCCGCCAACGGAATGCCCACTCGCCGAGCAACCTGCTGAAAATTTTGTAGCAACGCGGCATCACGGGGGCCACGATGTAGCTCCGCCAAGGCATAACACCGGTCGCCAAAAACCTCCTTCCAACGAGTCAACTCCACTTCCTGCTGCTCCAACCGCGAACCATCCAGAATAACGCAGGCCAACAAGCCGTCCGCATAGTCCGTCAGATCGGCAAAGCTCAGTAAACATTCTCCTTTAGGAGCCTGCTGCCTGCCCCGAGTCAACAAACGACAGAGGCGGCCATAGGCAGCCCGATCGGTCGCCAGCAACACAGCCGCCGAGTGTTTTAAAGGAACAACTTCTGCCCCAATCAGCAATTTCAGCCCCGGCAACTTGGCCGCGGCATAAGCCCGAACAACCCCGGCCACGCTGTGCAGATCGGTAATGGCCAAAGCCTTCAGACCTAACTTGCAAGCTCGTTCGACCAATTCGTCCGGGTGTGAAGCCCCCTCCAGGAACGAGTAATTCGTCCGGCAGTGTAACTCGGCATACGGAATTTCAGCCGCCCGAACAGGGGGGATCGACAGACGCGGCTGGTGTGCTTTGGCAAACGAGAGATCCGGCATGGGGTCACCATCATGGTCCATAAGCCTCAAACGGCTGATGCATGGATAGTCGTTGTTCGCTCCGCGAACAGAACGCGCTCGCAGTAGCCGGGCGGGACCAGTGCCACGTTCAAAGCAAATTCAGGTGAGAGCGTTTCAGCTTAAATTGTGCGTCATGACGAAGTGATGACGCGAAACGAGCCTGTTCAGCCAGAGTTAGAATTAAGGTGATCGCGAATCTGAAGCGAGATCATGTTAAGTTTTTCCGAATTAAGTTTTTCCGTAGTCCCGATAGGGACGGCAGAACCTAGCCGTGGGTGCAAACCCACGGTCGAAGTTTAAAATGGATTCCAAGCCCTGAATGGGCGACACCTACAAAAACTGCGGAGTTTCGCCCATTCAGGGCTTCGTTTCGTTTGTGGAATGCGTACCGTGGGTTTACACCCACGGCTAGATTCTGTCGTCCCTTTCGGGACTGAATTGCGGCGACTCCACTTGGCATCAACTTTCGATGAAC
>JAZKFE010000520.1:0-15902 GCA_040386595.1 Planctomycetota bacterium
CGCGCTGATCAAGGGCAAGCGGATCGTCCTGATTGACGATTTGTACTGAGTAAGCCTGGCCATTTTGTAAGGCGGTCGCGCCGGATCCCGCGTTGCCTGTAAACGTGACGGTCGCATTGTCTGTCAGTGCCTGGGCGGCTCCGACTTGTGACAGCCACAATGTGCCGTCGGCGTTCACTTGATGCACCACATACGCACCCATCGCTCCGGTCAGCGTTCCGTATCCGGCAAGTTGACTCGTCGTTCGCAGTTGGATGGTGATGGCGTTGGGGTTCGATTGATCGACGACGTGCACGGTGTATTGCACGCCGTTCTGCAACGTATTGGGACCGACTCCTGACGTCCCCTGAAAGCGGAGTGTTGCACCTTCGGTTAGCTGCGTCAGTTCAGACTGTGTCTGCAAGGCGACCGTGACAACTCCGGTAAAGGAATTGCTGCCGGTAATCGTGAAGGACTGCCCCGTTCCTTGCAGCACGCCCGCGCTGCCGAGTTGGAAATTGGCCGAAATCAGCGTCACCGTGAATTGCCCGGCCGAGACTCCTGGCGTCACTGTGGAGATCGTGTATTGCTGGCCGGGCTGCAGATAACCCGTGCTCGCGATGGCTGGTCCCTGATAGGTCAGGCTGGCTCCCAGAGTCGGGATGGAGCCACTCGGCACCGTGAGGGTTAACTGACCCGTCGCTGGGTTGCTGCTGGTAATCGAATAGTTCGCACCACCCGCCGCGAGCAAGCTTCCGGATTGTGTGATGAAGTAGTTGGTCGTCAGTTGGACTTGAACTAGTCCGGTGCTTGATTGGGAAATGATATGGACGAAGTAAGACTGTCCATTCAGCAAGAAGCCCGATACGTCCGCGCCGGCGAAGTCCAGCGATTGCCCCTCGGTGAGCTGCGTGAAGGGGCCGGTTCCCAGGAATTGCATCGTCAGTACGGCGTTGGGCTCTGACGACAGGATCGCGAAGGACTGGCCGCCGCCCGATTCCGTCAGCGTACCGAAAGTTGGCAAGCGCAGGACGTCTTGCAGGATGATCTGAATCGCGTTCGGATCGGTACTGTTCACCACCTGCATCACGTTGTAAGTGTGCCCGTCTTGCAACGTGGTGCTGTTGCCGATTGCTCCTGAATAGGTGAGCAGACGACCGGTGATGATGCTCGTGTCGACGGAGCCCGAGTCCAGGGAAATGGTGACGATCCCCGTCTGGGAATCACTGCTGACAATTGTGAATGACTGGTTGTCACCGAACAGCTGGCTGGAGAGAGCCGTTTGAACTTGCTGGACGACGGTTGTCTGCACGACGCCATTGCTGTCGGTCCAGGTGAAGGTCGGTGACTGCTGGCTGGGGTTGGCCGCTTGGGCATCGTTCTGGCTGGCAGCCAGCAAGAGCTTCGGCGGATTGGTGGGGTCGATCGTCGAAAATTCACCGGCATCGACGATGGCATAGTAGGCCGTGCCATCAACGAGCCCCGGGGCATTGGTCGCCAGGCCGGCGTGGTATGTCAGGCCGGCGGCGTTGTTGAGGCTTAACCCAGATGCTAGATCCGCAGGGTTTAGAACCACTTCGTTAGAAGTGTGCTGGAAGCCCGCAATGCGAATGATCTGCCCCGCACTAACGCCGGAGTTGATCGTGAAATAGGGGCTATCATCCAGTTGAACTACGTTGCCGTTCGCATCCTTTAACTGAATGGCATAGAGCTCAGTGCTCGTCGGAGTACCGTTCACAATATGAACGGTGTAGTTGCCGTTGAGCGACCCGACGAGGCTGCCCGAGCGAGTAATCGTCGGTGCCGCGCTGGATGAGCCGGCATTGAACGTTAATGTGGGCGATTCGGTCAGCGTGGCGCCGCCCGCGGTGACGGTGGCTCCCCGGGCAACGGCATTTTGCAGAGAATCCGCTGCAAGGAGCGTCAGGATCGTGCCCGTGGCGTCGATCGAGGCAATCGTATAAGTGCCGCTGTTGCCCGACGCCCCGGCAACGGTGATGATCTGCCCGGGAGCAAATCCGTCGCCGAGCCAACTGCCGGCGTTGGTATCGTACCCGAGGAACTGACCGGCCTGTGCGTTGAAGGTGACGGTCTGACCTTCGACGAATCCCGGATTGAAGTCGTACTGAATGGTGCTGTTCGGTGTCGAATCGACCTTCGTAATGGGTAGTCCAGCGATCGTCGGATATTGACCGAATGTTACCGGTAGATCGTTGGCGGCGTTCGCGGCACTTGTTGCCAGCTGCACGTAGAATTCCGTCCCCGCCGGATTGTGGGACGTGATCACGTGGTAAATTGTGTTGTTGCTTAACCCGGGAATGGCCCCGCCGTTGCCGGTGCTGTAGCGAATTCCCTCGCCGTTGATGTAGCCGGGATCGGTGTTGAATACGAACCGACTATTGGCCAGATCAATTCGCGTTAGGCCATTAAACAAATTCTGAAAGAGACTGGACGAGGAATTCAGATAGGGATTGATGACTTGTGGGCTGCGAGTGGTCCCGCCGCCTGCAATAATGGTCCCATCTACCACGGCTCGGACGTCCGAGTTCACATCGGCGCCGGCACCCGTCAGGCCGACGAATCCCTCGTGATATGAGGCTGCCTGGACGTTGATGCTATCGGTGTTGGTGGCATCGGCCGAAACCATCACACTTAAGGGGGTCGTGATGATCGCCCCTTGCGAGACGATGGCATGCGACGTCGTCGTCAGCTTGTTATAGCCCCCTGAAACCTGAACACTATTTGCGTTGTCAGGGAACAATCCTGTTCCCTGAGTGACTAAAGATGTGGCCGACGTCGTGGTGGTGGTCGTCGATGAAATCGACACATTTCCCTGGGCTGCAATGGTCGCGTTTTCGTGGACCAGGGCCTCGGCTGTGGAGGTTGCTTTCGCAAACGCAAAACTTCCGGCAGCAACTCCGAAGAGACTCTTGTACCAGTAAGCGGCTTCCGCGGTCGAGTTGGCAGTTGCCGTGCCCGACACCGTCACGGCGCCCGAACTGGTCACGGTGGCGCCTTGGCCAATTTCTGCAGTGGCCGTCGCTTGAGTGATCAGAACCGAGACCGGCAATGATAAGAATTGGTCCAGGTAGCTAATGATCGGATCGAGCAACCCGGTCGCCACGCTTTGGGCGGCCGTCGAGAGATTCTCGAACAATCCGTCGTCGCCCGAAGTGGCGGTGATCGACACGTTTCCGCCGGTAATTGTGACGTTCTGGCCGACTGAGACCGTCGCTACGAAGTTATGCAGAAAGAAATCTTCGATCTGCGATACCAGGCTGATCCCCGTCTGATCGTCGGTAACTCTGGACGCACTGACGGTGATCGAACCGTCTCCCGCGACGCTGACGCCTTGGGCTTGCAACTGGCTGTTCGGTGCGATGATGACCGACCGATTGGAATCTAAGCCGAAGGCCTGGGCACTCAGCGTCAGATCTCCCGCGTTTCCTGAACCGTTTGAGGTGGAGATCGTGACGGGCTGTGCCGTCTGGGGGTAAAGTTGAACCTGAATGCTGGTCGGGTCGCTCTGATTGATGATGTGGACGACGTAAGCTTGGCTATTCTGTAGCGTGTAAGGACCTGTTCCGGAGGTCCCGGTGAAGGTCAGAATGTCACCCTCGGCTAACGTGCCTGTGCCCCCCTGCGGGCTGAGCACAAGCGATTGAGTGCCCGTATCGGCATCGCTGACGACGAATGTCGTTCCGGTGCCGTTCTGCATGGTCCCCGAGCTGCCGAGCACCGGCGTTCCCACGGTGACATTCATCCCCGTGATGGATAACGTCTGCCCGTTGGTCATCACACTTTCAGCGACGACCACTGCGCCGGTCGCGGTGAAGGTGCCGCCTGCCTGCGTCATGCTCTCGATGTATAACGTGCCGTCGGTGGAGACTTTGACCTTAGACGAGCTATCTAAGGTGAAGGAAGTCGCGATAAACGTGACGTTGTCAGTGCTGTAGCTCAAGCTGCCGGCGGTGGCTTCCAGGTAGATGTTGTCTGAGTCATCTCCGCTGAAGGAGATTTCGTCCCCGGAGACGCTGTAGGTCACCGACAGTAACGTGCGGTCTTCGAGCGCTTCCATATAGGGCAATATGTAACGCGAACGGACTTTCGGCTTTTTCTGCCACCGCACCCCGAAGACCCGGGCACACCAGTCTCGAATCCATTTCGTCTTCAGCCACCGACACGTCCTGGAAAGTGAGAACATCGATCTGAACTCCGTACTGTCGCTTGCGGCTGCAAGGACAATCATCCAATTGTGAATGAATGAAAGGGCTGCGGTGCTGTGACGAATGAAACCACTCGGCCGATGGGAAGTGGCTGAGGGCAGAATGGCTGTGGTATTCCGTGTCGCGAGATGTGTTCAAGACGCTACGGATTCAAAACAAGGGTTAGCCGAAATAGAACATCATCGAGTCCCCGCTTCTTGCACGCAGTGTGGTTTTGATGACGAGTATTCATACGATCTGGTTCCTGGAACGACTCAGATTTTGAGAACATTCGTCAATCTCGTTAGGCTTGCTCTGGCGGCGAGTGTTGCAATCACTTCAATTGCTACAGGAGCTACTATTGGACGGACAATCTCTGTCTAACTGGGATAACCAGTCTGATATCGGAAACTCTGCGGATTGAAATGAGGTTTACACCTTACTCGACTAGAGAATGCATACAGGTGCTCAGCCTAGCTGATACAACCAGTTCGCGTGTCGGGTTCGCAGTCCAGAGACCAACTGTCTTTGGATGCATTCAGATGCTTGGACGCCCCGTCGACTGCGTCATTTGAGGCGTCAAGGCCAAGGGAAATCTAGGAAAACGCTCTGGCCGAAGCGGGATTGACCTGTTTCGTGTCTCGCTGTACAACCCCGACTCACCTCCTTTTCACATCTCGCGATCCCTCCTCGGCCGTCCGCGCCGAAGATCCTCCGTATTCAGTTTGCATTCAGGGATGAATTCCATGCGCAAGGCATTGTGGCTGTTGGCCCTAATCAGTGTCGTGGGTTGCTCGTCAGGAAAAAAAACTGAGCAGGCTGAAGCCACCCCGGCAGCTGCTCCGGTTTCCACGCCCAGCGTTGCCAATACATCCTCGGCTGGAGTCACTGCGGAAACCAAGCCGCTGATTGAACAAGCCACGCAGCTCATCAAGAAGCGGGATTTCGGCAAGGCTTTTGAGCAATTGAATGCCGCAATCAAGGCCGACGCCAAGTGTGCTGCCGCCTACTTCATGCGTGCTGGAATTTTTGCCGACGCCGGTCAGAACACGCGATCGCTCGCCGACTTCAATACGGCGATTGGACTCGATACCAAGAACGCCGATTTCTACAACGCCCGTGGTTTCTTTTACCTGACCCGGCAGCAGTTTCCTGAGTCTGTGAAAGATTTCTCTCAGGCGATTCAGTTGAGCCCCATGCATGCTCAGGCCTGTAACAACCGTGGTCTGGCGCATGTCGCTCTGGGGCAGTTCAAACCGGCGATCGCCGACTTTACCGAAGCGTTGAAGCTGGGGCCGCAAAATTTTGATGCCTATAACAATCGGGGATTTGCCTATTTCCAAGCGGGTGATTCGGAGAAAGCCTTGGTCGATTTCAATTCGGCCGTCCGCCTCAATCCGGAAAGTCTGAATGCCTACAACAATCGTGGCTTGCTGTACTTTAAGGGCGAAAAATACGCCGAAGCTGCTGCGGAATTCACGGAAGCGATTCAACGCGACCGGATGAATGCCAAGTATTACCGTCACCGCCGTGAAGCCTATTTGAAGGCCGGGATGGAAGACGAAGCTCGAGTTGACTTGGTTAAGATTAACTGGCTGCAGGAATTGGCTCGCGTGAATCAGATCGCGACACGGTCTCCGAAAGATGCCGAGATCTGGGTGCAACGGGCCAATCACCTGGTTGCTGGCGATGAGTTCGAAACGGCTGTTAAGGATTTTAAGACCGCATTGCAATTGAATCCGAAGTCAGCCGCAGTTCATATTGGTCTGGCTCAAATGCATCTTAAGCAGGGCGATTCTGATAAGGCTCTGGCTGAATGTACTCTGGCCTCCGAGCTGGGAGCTCAATCGGAAGTCGCTTCGATTCGCGGTGATATTTACTTGAAACTCAGTAAATTGGACGAAGCCATCGTGGCCTACGAGGAAGCTCAGCGGTTCGATGCCAAGGTGGCTGAGGCCTATCTGCTTCGTTCCAAGCAACGCCAGACTCAGGGACAAGCCCAGGCCGCCGACGAAGACTTTCGGCAAGCCGTGGCCCTCGACCCCAGCCTGGAAGGTGCCCGTCAGTAGTCGTTGTGTTATTTGTTGGTCCTGCCTGAATGATTTCAACGTGGCCGGTTTGCTCTCCGCAATGACCGTCTCGTTGACTCCCCTCTGCCTCTCCCGTCAGTTCCGCTAGTACTCACCTCGCCCAGCCGGTTGCAGCCCTGATTCCCGGTCTGTATTCGGTCCCACTCCGCCCATCACAATTCCCTTCCACTTCTGCTAGATGCATTCCGGTCTGACCGGCAATGACATTGGTGTTAGTGACGTTTTGTTGTCTATCAACGAACGTTCTGTGCCGATGGTTTGCCGCTCGCCGTAATAAGGACTCGGCCATGACATTGTTTGGTGTGCCTGGCTACTTGGGAACTCGCCGTGGTCCATTGTTGATCATGTGCTTGCCGTTGGTGCTGGCTCTGGTCATGAGCGTCCAGGGAGCCCATCCGCAGACGATGAAGCAGATTCCTGAATTGCCCAGTCTGGTGTTCGATCAGTATCTCTTGGATCTGGGGCAAGTGGCCCAGGCGGAAGAGGTGTTTGGGTACTTTTTCTTTAAAAATACCAGCACGCAGCCACTGACGATTACGTCCTTAGAGCCCAGCTGCGGTTGCCTGTTGCCGAGACTCAACAAGAAGGTCTACGGTCCGGGTGAATCGGGTGAGTTCCTGTTGCGAATCCGCACGGCGTTGCAGCGGCCGGGACTGAAAGAGTTCAACGTGAAGGTGAACTACACCGACACCAAGCCGCAGTCCCGGGATGTGTTCTTGCGAGTCGTATTTCCGACTCAGCAAATTTATGTCAAGCCGATGTCATTGACCTTCCATCAGTTGGGGACGTCGCCTGTTGATCAAGAGTTTATTGTGACCGATCTGCGATCGAATCCGGCCGAGATTATTGGCGTCGAATCGTCGTCAGATTTTATTAATGTCGAGGTTCTCAAGCCGACGACCACGACGACTGGGGCCTATCAGCAGCGTGTGCGGGTGACCGTGCCCGGAGCTGTCCCTGCCGGGAGGCAAATGGCGACAATCAAGATTTATACCAACGACGAAAAGATGCACGAGATTAAAGTCCCCGTGCAAGTCTTCGGTCTCGAACGTCGCGCACCGGGACAACGCGTCGCGGGTCCGCAGCCAGCTGGCCCCGTTCGCCGCTAGCGTACTGCGAATGCCGTGATTTCCAATACAAACACGAAGGGCTCGCGAGGATATCTTCTCGCGAGCCCTTCGTGTTTGTGGTGCGGTTGCTTTTCGACCCCGAGCGGCAGGTTCGCGTAGACTTCCCAGGTTTGATATCATCATTGGCTGATCGGTTCGCTGTGGGGCGGGCTCGGTGCTTCTTTGGCGTTGATCACCTTGTGGAGGAACACGGATGCGTTTCGCTGTTGTCATGGCTCTGTGTGGACTGTGCGCTGGAACGCTGCTGGGAGCCGACAATTGGCCGCAGTTCCTGGGCTCGCATGGTGATGGTCATGCTGATACCACGGACTTACCCGTCAGCTGGAGTGAAACGAGCAACGTCGTCTGGAAGACCCCCATTCATGGTCGCGGCTGGTCGTCCCCCGTCATCTGGGGCCAGCAGATTTGGATGGGAACCGCCAAGGAAGATGGGAAAGAGTTCTTCGCCGTCTGTGCGGACAAAGATACCGGCAAGATTCTCCACGACATCAAGTTGTTTGAGAGTGAAAAGCCCGATTTCTGCCACGCGCTAAACAGCTATGCCTCGCCGACCCCGGTGATGGAAGAGGGGCGAGTTTACATGCACTTCGGCAGCTACGGCACGGCCTGTCTGGATACCACGGCCGACGGCAAAGTGCTGTGGAGCCGCAAGGACTTGCCTTGCAATCACTGGCGCGGTCCAGGATCGTCGCCGATTCTCTATCAAGATCTGCTGATCGTCCATTACGACGGCTACGACCTGCAATACATCGTGGCTCTTAACAAGAACACCGGTGAGACGGTCTGGAAGAAGACGCGTGATGTTGAGTATGGCACGACCGACGGCGACGTGATGAAGGCCTATAGCACGCCGATTGTGATTGATGTCAACGGCCAGCAGCAGTTGATCAGCACGACTTCCAAGGCCGTGTTGGCCTACGAACCACTGACCGGCAAGGAAATCTGGCGCGTGCGCTATGACGGTTTCTCTTCGACGGCACGGCCCATTTATGGGTTGGGAATGGTGTTTATTAGTACTGGATTTGGCAAAGCTCAAGTCTATGCGATCAAACCCGATGGAACTGGAGATGTCACCGACACTCATGTTGTCTGGAAGGCCAACAAAGGAGTTCCGTCGATGCCGTCGTTCGTGTTGGTGGGTGAACGGATCTATATGTGCAGCGATTCGGGGGTGGCTTCTTGTTTGAATGCCCTGACCGGTGCCACTGTCTGGCAGAATCGTTTGGAAGGACAGTTCTCCGCATCGATGTTATTTGCTGAGGGCCGCGTCTACTTCCCCAGCCGCGAAGGAACGACCACCGTCGTTGCCGCCGCCGACGAATACAAAGTTCTGAGCGAGAACAAGTTGGAAGATGGTTGCATGGCGTCGCCCGCGGCGATTGGCAAATCGCTCTTTTTGCGGACGAAGACGCACTTGTATCGGATCGAGAACAAGTAGCGAGGGGCATTGATAAACAGGCCTGCGACGATTCATCGTTGCAGGCCTGTTTGAGTTTAGACTGATTGGTTGTGACACTTTATTCTTGAGGTTTGTCCGCGGGTTTCTCGGCCTCTGGGCGTCGGCCGGCGGGGCGATCACCCCCTTCACGGCCACCAGGTGGTGGGCCCATCAGTTCCCGCGGATCGAGCTGTCCGTCGCCGTTTTCGTCGAGTTCTTTAAACAGCTCGCTGGCCTTGGCCAGTTCATCGGCGGAAATCCGGCCGTCGTGGTTGGTGTCCAGTTTGTTAAAGAACCGGGGCAACATCGGCCGTCGCTCACCGTCACCACGACGCTCGCCCTCCGGGCGTCGCTCACCATCGCGGGGGGCTCCTTCCGGACGCCGTTCGCCATCTCGCGGCGCTCCTTCGGGCCGACGGTTGGCATTCATGTCCCGGCCTCGTCCCTGGAGTCGTGCCGCGGCTGTCAGGAATTCTTCCTTAGAAACCGAGCCGTCCTTCTCCTTACCCAAACCCTGCAGCACCCGTTCCACCAACGGACGGGCACGTTCGGGGGCTTCGTCGACGGTCAATTTGCCGTCATTGTTGGTGTCGAGTCGTTTGAAGGACTCTTCGGGAGTTCCTCCCCCCGGAAGGCCATTTCCCATTGCCCTGCCCTGCCCCCCCAGTCGTTCGCGAGCATTCGCCAGGTCTTCCTTGGTGAGCTCATCTTTTCCCAGGCGGTCAAACAGCGGTGTCAACAATTGTTCGGCGCGACCGGGGATTTCGTCACGGGTGAATTTACCGTCGCCGTTGCGATCCAGGCGTTTGAACATTTCTTCGGCATTGAACCGCGCTGCACCAGCACCAGCCCGCCCCTCGCCGCCACGGGGGGCATCGACGGGACGGTCATCCGCTTTCGAGGCCTTTTGAAATTCTTCGGCGCTTAGCTTTCCATCGCTGTTCTTATCGCCGACCCGTACCAGCCGTTCGAAGAAGCGTTTGCGATCTTCGCTGATTTCGTCGGCACTGAGCTGTCCGTCCGAGTTTTTGTCTAATTCTTTGAAAATCTGCTCAGGATTCGGGCCGGCTGCCGGTTTTTCGTCGTCGGCCCAAACGGGTTGGCCCAAGCATAATGCCGCGCCAATAAACATCGCCCAACTCAATTGATACCGCCGCATGATGCTCGACTCTCTCACTTCAGGAACTCAATCACGCCCAGGTCTGGCAGGTTGAATTCGATGTTGGATGGTGATGTTTCACAAATGCCGCTGTGAACTCCGCCGGAACAAACCTACTGGTTCAGTTTCCAGGACAAGGCTGGCCATTGCGAGGCTCCGTGGAAGATTTAACCGAAGTCGGAGCTCAAAGTTTCGCCCCGCGACACGGAATTGCATTTTTTTTGCTGAGCCAGCGGCACCCACCCCCCAAGATTATGTGGGGAGAGAGCATATGGATATCGGAGTGCTTATTCGGGGGGAGCGTATCCCTCCGGTGGCGTGACGACCTCGAAATCACTCCCTTTCACCTTGCGTAATTCGTCATGCATGACGGGAATTCTGGCGTCGGGGGCGACCGAAATGGCCCAGTCAATTCCGTTGTCGGCATTCATCATCCCGTAGACCTTCAATGCTTCGAGGATCACTTTGACTTCCGCCGAGAACTTGGACGTATTGAAGTCCTTTTTGAGTCGGAACCGTTCGCCCATGCGTGGCAGCTCTTCACTGTCATCGTCACTGGCAAAATGTGTTGCGGGATAGACGTAGGCGTGTCGCGTTTTAGCGATCGTGACTCGCAATGCGTGTTCGATATTGCCTCGTTTGAGTTCATCGTGGCGGACAATCGAGGGAAAGATTGGCAGCCCGGCAGCGTCGGCACTGGTCCATTCGTCCGGGCGTAATTTGTTAGACGCCAAGTCGAAAATGGACGCCTGATCGGCTTGCCAGCCATCATCTGTTTTTGTCAGCCGGTAGAACTCGTACAGCTTGCGATTTACCGGGTCCACAATGATTCCGTGCCTGTCGTTTTCCAGATTAGGTTGTCCGCGCTGCACGTCATCCAGCTTCAGTTTCTTAAGGTCCGGGTCGCGCTTAAAAAATGCCGGCCAGCCTTCGATCAAGACGGAATCAGGCAAGGGGTAAGGGCCGGGATCAGACTCTTCGACATTGTCATTCAGTTTGACTTCGACCGACTTCTGATTGGGGGGGACTAGGACGAACCCCATATCCGGGTTGTAGCGGAGTGGTTTGGCCTCACCGACTGACGCAATAATGGCTTGGGAATTAGGGTGAACTGGCCAGTCATCGACTGGAGTGTTCCAGGGATTGTCAGCGGGAAAGATTTCCAAGGCGTCGAGGATCTTGGCCGCTTCCGGCGCATCGAACGGCACCGGCTTGGTGAACTTCGGCATCTTTGCCGCTTTGATTCGATCGACACGTTCCTGATTGATACGAACTTTGAAGGCGGGAGCATTGCCCTCGTTGGGAGCGGGAGTTTCCTTGGGCTCGTCTTTCGTTGTGCCCGACTCTAACTGCAGATCCCCGAAGATCACTGTCGGAGTTTCCTCTTCGGTTGCCGCAATGTACCAGCGTTTGACCTGGGCCAGCTCGGGATCGCTGCCATTCGTATTCTTCAATTCTCCGAGTTCCACCACGACGTCGTTCTTCCCCTTTTTTAACGAAATGGGGACCACAACACGCGTATCAAAATCCGTTGACCCCGCGTGAAGAATATTCAGTTCCAAAGTGGTGTCGGCACCCGGGTTGAGCGCTTTGAATCGCAAGCGTTCAAATTTCGACCAGTCGACGATCCGCACTCGCTGCCCGACGCTTCCCCCCGCCAGAAATGTGACCTTCAGCCCCTTCCCTCCCACGGCAGGCTCATCGACGATTTTGGGAGCCGGCTGGTCGTCGGGGTTCTTGTCGTTGGTCGTTTTTCCAGCAGAGACTTGAATGAGATACTCCCGCTTGGGTTTCACGGCGGGATCCTGCGAGATCACCAGTGACGAAATAAACACGAGGAACAGCATGGAAGTCTCCAGAGTGGGTGAAGTTCCTCATGGAATGAGGAGCTGAGATTCCGCCTGCGAAAATGTGGTGGTGAAACACTAAGCAGATTCCATACCTTTTTCGCTTTTTGTTCCGAGCAGACACTTGACCGATGTTCCGAATGAACACGACCTCGGAGATTCTCCGCGCCTGGCTGCATCCAGGGCTTAACATTGTCTAAGAGTACCGGTCCCCTGCGGCCGTATTTGTCTGGACTCGCGCTCTTTGACCTTTACCCCTTGCTCCCGTTTAAAGGCGGGGTCGGGCATTCAAACTTCAAAATTGGCCGCAGGTCAATGTGAGCGCTAAGTGCTCGATGAACGGCCAATTTTGAAATTTGCACACCCGACCCCAATCGCTCGGGCGAAGCAGATCCCTCGGATGGCAACTTTTTAAACCTGCTCTCCAAGTGAGTGTTCGGCATTCTTCGTCACCCTGCGAATGCCTGTCCTTTACCGGGAACGTGAGGGCCCGCAAGCGAATCTCGGGTGGCCGTACCGGTCGATGCCACCCGAGAATTGATCGCAAATTGTTGCGGGGGGAGTTCATCTGGATGGCCAGCGTTAGAACTCACCAACAACTTCACCGCTGGAACGGGAAGCAAGAGCTCGATAAATCTGGAGATCGATGCTCGTGCTGAGAAATCTGACGGCGCCATCACCGAGTACGAAATGCGCCCCGCCAGTGTGATAGCTGGCAAATTCATCCATGTGAATCAGATCTCGATTGGGAGTCACATCGGTATCACCGAGAATTCGGACGATCGCCTCTTCGCCGCCAGCGACCACGCCGGTCCAGGTATAATACCAATTGCTGCTACTTCGGGTGAGTCGTTCGCCCACGATAATTGTGGTGCTCAACCCATCTGTCATGTCCGAAAAGCGAGTTCGGCTGTTGAGAAAGAACGTACCGTCGCTGGAGCATGGTGTCCCGACAGCGAGTCCTTCGCACAAATCAATTTCGTTCTTTCCGAAGACCCCTGAGTAGCTGGCCGCTGCGATCTCTGCGAGTGGTGTCGAACCGCCAGCCGCAGTGATTGTCCATTTTTCCGGGCCAATGTCGGATGGGCACCGAAAAACATTGAGAACCGTCGTACGCGGAACGGCGTTTATCGCTGCTCCGAGTTGTGAGTTGAAATTGATCGTGCCATACAACGGTCCTTGATCGAGTTGCGGGAGCAATTTGGATGCCCACCCCCAGCCGTTGATGCCATTTACGTCTGGTTGGCCGGAAGTGATTCCCACCCACCCGGGTGGCAGTATCTGAAACTGATCATGGTAGTTGTGTAATGCGATACCAATTTGCTTGAGATGATTCTTGCATTGTGAGCGTCTAGCCGCTTCGCGCGCCTGTTGGACGGCGGGCAGTAAAAGGGCGATGAGCACCGCGATGATGGCGATGACTACGAGGAGTTCGATTAACGTAAACCCCGTGTTGGACTTTTTCGAGCGAGACAACGTGAAAAATTGAGACATGGACGATCTCCAAGGCTGATTGTGTGACGCGCGCCACTTCCGCGACGAGCCTCTGAAAACAGAGCTCGCGGGGCGCAATTGGGCTCAAAGAAATTGCGAAGAACGCAATGTTGCGCGAGAAAAGAGACTCGCTGAAACGGCCGTTGCTTTACACTTGCCAACAGCAGAAGGAGATACACCTGCCTCGAATATCGGAAATCGTGAACTGGCTGCTGCATTGCAACGCCGGTTGGAGCCGTGTTGCAACGACAAGTTCGCCAAGTCGATCACTCGACAGAGATGGTAAGAGATCTAACGCTAAGGCCAGTCGCAGTTCGCTCGTTTTGGCGATCAGTGTGGCCGGATCTCCAAGGGGATTCTGGTGCTGGTCGGCCTCTTGAGATTCTTGATGCGTACGAATCGGACCACGATCAACGTCATCGTTAGGACGAACGCCAAGCATGATGACATGCCAAGCGTCTAGCTCGGCCATGCTCGCAATGGGCGCACCGCGGCATTCACCATCCAAATCCGGAAATGGAATCGGAAGATGGCACGCATGCAGCATCAGAATCCAAGCGATGACCGATTGCACGAACGACTTCTCCTGACCGAATGATAAATCACCTTTCGTTCCTATTGCAATAGCTGCCAAGTCCTAACGTCCTTGCAAAAAAGTAGGTGAATCGAACAGGTTTCAAAACTTGCCAAGTAGAACGAACATTATGAATTGTTGTTTAACTCGGCTTTTGCATGCCAGTCGAATCGCAGGTGAGCTGCGCAAGGAAAGCCCAAGATGCCTGTCCTCTACCAGTTCTACGGCAACGCGTTAACTTCACCCAAATGGCACACCTGCTTACGCAATCACCGCATTTGGCGTTCGCATGAAATCGAAATCCCCTTCGCCCCAAGCCCAACGTTCTGAGATAGGCGAAGCAGTGCTTCTGGATTGCACAATCACCTACTGATTGACGAGGGCTCGGATCTCAATGCCCGACTCTGGTTGTCCGACAATCATTGTCGTATATGAACTTATGTTCACATTGAGAGCGCCGCTGAGCCCAAAGTGTTAAAAAGCCGCGAAGAAGGCCCCTTCGTTTTGTTCAATCTCGCGAACATTTGAAATCTAGCTTTCAAAGACTTTCAGCATCCGGCTCATCTACTCAAGCAACAGTTGGCTGTAGTTGCTTGAATCTCAGGTATCTGGCTACTTGTGCAATTTGCGGTGCCAATGAGATCAACGATGTTGGTCAGAAATTAACGTCAGAATTAGCGTCTGACTGTCTATATTTGTGAGGCTCGAACTCGGCGCCCTTACCCGGAGAATGCAATGTTTTCTTTCAGGAGACCTTGAATGGCAGATCGTCCCAGACCATCGGCTGCCTCCAGGACTCAGACGGATGAAGATTGCTTGAACGCTGCGCATCGCGACGAATTCGTCTGTCAATTGGTCCGGCATGAGCGACTGCTACATGCCTATATTTTCTCGCTGGTGTCGGACTGGGCTGTGGCGGAAGAAATTCTGCAAGAGACCTATCTGCGCCTGTTCGAGCGTCTCGACGAATGGGATTCGACGAAGGAACTCTACCCCTGGGCCTGCGGCTTTGCGCACTTCCAGGTGTTGAATTATCGCAACCGCACGCGACGGGAACGGCTGCAATTCAGTCAGATTTTTGTCGACAAGGTTGCCGCCACACAGCAAGCCAGGTCAGACCATCTGAAGCTGCGTGTCGAAGCCCTGGAGCATTGTCTCGAACAGCTCCGTCCAGGAGATCAAAGACTTCTGGAACTTGCTTATCGGGGAGACCTCGGTATGGACGATGTCGCGCGGCTGATCGAAAGAACGGTATCCGCGACATACCAGGCGCTGTCGCGTGTCCGAAAAATGCTCAAGCAATGCGTTGAGCGGTCGATTCGAACTTTGGAGTAGGTATGGCGGAAAATCCCTTTTCAGAGCTCGGTTTGCAGGACGAAATCGGTCAGTTGGCCGATGCCGTCGCCTCGGGCCGTGCGACGGAACAGCAGCGTCTGCGCCTGGACCAGTTGGTTTGCGACAGCGACGAGGCCTGTTGGGCCTATGTCCGGTATATGCACGATACGGTCTCGATACATCGGCGGACCCATGAGACGCAATTGGCTGCCTCGCTGGAAGCCAGTCAGATCGGTGAAACGACCACGATACCGTCCACGAATTCGTCCGTCGCGTTGCTGGCAGCACTGGCGGCCCAAGGAGACGCGGGGCTTCCCTATGTCCTGCAAAGCCACCTGGTTTCTCCGAAGCGTCGCTCGGTAAATATGGCAAGTTTACGTTTCCTGCGAACGTGTGTTTCGATTGCCATCGTCATCACGATTGCCGTCGGTGGAGGCGTTGCTGGATGGTGGATTTCGGCCTCGGCCGCCAGTCGGAACGCCGGCTGGAGTTCCACTCCTCAGCGTATTGCCAAGGTCATTCGTGCGGTCGAGCCTGTCTGGACATTAAATGGGAAACCCATCCAGCTCACCACGGGGGACTGGTTGCTGACGGGGCGATATACGCTGACTGCCGGCTTGGCCCAGATTTGCTTTCCCTGGGGGACCGAAG
>JAZKFE010000520.1:15912-37322 GCA_040386595.1 Planctomycetota bacterium
ACCGATTGATATTGAGTTTACTCCCCAGGGCGAGCGACGCTTGGCACACGGGCAGTTGGTGGCCAAAGTGTCACCCGAAGACACCGGGTTCACGATTGATACTCCTACAGTCAAATTGATCGACTTAGGAACCGAATTTGGCCTGTCGACCGATGCCAACGGTGGCAGTGAAATTCACGTTTTCAAAGGAGCGGTCGAGGCCCGTCCACGGTTTGTTGATCAGGCGACCGACGTGGCTTCTATCACGATGTTAACGGGCGAAGCCAATCGCTTTGCCACGAATGAAACGCCGGTCCGCCAGATTGCGTTCAATCCCAAGCGTTTCTCGCGGGCCTGGCGTCTCAGCAGCCGGGTCTCCGAAACCACTGGCACGATGCGTTTCGTACATCCCGCCCCCACCAGCGTCGCCGAAGGTCATACCGAAAGTAACGAGACGCTGCTGCTGTTTCTGGAGCGCGAACGCCAGATGCTGACTGACACTTTGCCGGTGACGGTGACCGAACCTGGTCTTTATACCACATTTACAGATCGGATCGCGTGGCTGCCGGCTGGAGTCGAAGTCGACAGCTATCTGGTCCATTTCGATCCTGTCGGCTCGAAATCGAATCAAGCCCCAGTTTCAGTGCGGGGAACGGTCACCTTCGACCGCCCCATCCTGGGACTGATTGCGCGCGGTGATCAATTGACCTATGGTGACTCTGGATTCGCTTCACCCCGGACTCAGTACATTGCCGAACCGATCTATCATCCGAAAAAAGAGATGCGCTACGACCTGTCGAATATCTCTCCTGGCTATGCGATTCGAGGCCTGACCGGCCTGTGGAATAAGCACTATTCGCACGAATCGCCTGCCCCAACCGACTGGTTACGGCTGAGTGCCGACCGCAAGACGCTGACCTTGAAATGTGCGGCGGGGGGAGAGGCCGATCAGTTGCGAATTCTGGTGGCGACCGATGATCGAGAACGCGCTGCCGTGATCGAAGCGCCCGTCAACCGCTCCACACAGCCCTTCCACGGTAAGCCGTTTGTCGTCGAGCAAACTATTGAGGCCGAAGACTTCGATCTCGGCGGACAGGACGTCGCCTACTACGACACGACCCCTGATTCTCTCGCGAATGTTTATCGACCTGGCGAAAGTGTCGAACTTCGCAGTTACCTCATTTGTGATCGTACGGATATTAACGTCTCCGTGGCACGTGCCGGAGAATGGCTGAACTATACCGTCGAGATCGATAAGCCCGGTTTATATGTCGTGAAAGCCAGTGCCGGCTCCATGCTCAAGGGGGGAATGTTCCGGTTCGAGTTCGGCGAGACGGCCACCAGCCATCCCGCGATTACGTCGTCACTCGCAGTGCCCATCACCCAGCTGGAAATGGGTGATCGTGCTGACTGGTATGGAACCGCGGTATCGTCGCCAGTGGAACTGAAAGCGGGGCGTCAGATCATGCGAGTGATCATGGAAGCGAACCACACGAGCGGTCGATTGGGGAATTTTGACTGGTTCCGCATCGAGCCCGCGCCTGCGAACGATCTGGCCCCCTCAGCGACTAAGAAATGATTTTTCCAGCATCGCTCCTGGGAATGTTCAAGGACACAGACCTATGAATGGGAACGTTCTGCCACGGATCAGTCACGTCGATCAAGGCATCGCTGCAAGTTGAATTTTTCATCACGTGTGACTTTTTCCAACATGTTCTAAGAGGTCTCGAGTAACCCCCTTGCCGAGGACAATTATGAGTGCCAAGTCTGTTGTGAGTAATAATCCCTACGAGATTCCGGATTTCAAGCGCTGGCCCGCGAGACGGGGATTCACACTTATTGAACTACTGGTGGTCATTGCCATTATTGGTGTGCTGGTCTCGCTACTGTTGCCTGCGGTTCAGCAAGCCCGCGAAGCTGCTCGTCGCTCCCAGTGCAAAAACAATCTGAAGCAACTTGGGTTGGCGTTGCACAATTATCACTCCACCTTCAACCGTTTTCCCATTGGCGGACAGTCTCTCTATACGCATGCGAACTGGCGGCCACCTTTGCTCGCCTATCTGGATGAAGGGGCTGTGGCGAATGCCATCGATCTGAATATCAGAGAATGCACGGCCACCAGCGGCCTGGGGGCTGCCGGCGGGTTCGCGTCCGTCAGCAATTCCGGTACTCAAGGCGGATACGGCGTGGGGCCCAACTCAGTGTTAAAGGGCTGGAGCTCAAGTGTGTTTGCCTGCCCGTCAAGTATCTTTAGCAAGAATGCTAACAGTACTAGTCCGATACAGCAGAACAATAAAGATCGCGGCCAGACACACGACTACATCGGCATTATGGGGGCCTACCCGGATCCGCTGGGCCGCAATCGGAACCCCGCCAGTCCGAATGCCAGCGATCTCTGTTCTGTTCCCACAAGTTACGGCGGTACCTTCTGCAAGAACGGCCTGCTGGCACCCAATGAAGCTTTTGGTTTGCGTGATTGTACCGATGGTTCGACTAACGTCTTTATCATCGCGGAACAGTCCGGCCCCACTGATGGCTTGGATTTGCGAAATGTTTATTACGGTGGCTGGTGGGGGATCAATAATGTTGCTCCGGTGGAGCGCATTGCCGCAAACACTCAAGCATTTTTATCTGGAATGACTGCCGTGCGATACGCCAATAACTCCCCGAACTCCACTCAACTGGGGAGCAATACGGCCTATGACAGCAATACGATTCTGACGTCCTCGCACGTCGGAGGCATTCACGGGTTACTGGCGGATGGCAGCGTGCGATTCGTTTCCGACAACATTGACTTCACCATGTTCAGATTGCTGTGCGTGAAGGATGACGGGTCTGTCATCGGTGAATATTGATCTCAGTGATGTAGTTCATCCTCCTAGAATCCTTCACGGCGTTGCCTGAAGGGGCACGCTAGATTGAATGCGACAATTCATCCGCAACAAACGGTTTTACAAGGTCCATAGTTGAGGAAGTACAACACAATGCCCGTTCGATGGCAGATTCTTATTGCCGCGTTTCTGTTAACATATTGGGGTGGCGGGTGCAGTCGCCCCGGCAGAAATTTGGAAATGGCGCCGATGGTGGGCAAGGTGACATTTGCCGGCAGCCCATTGCAGGACGGCATCGTGTCGCTCGAATCCGCCGAGTCTGGTTTCGCAGCTTCAGGGAATCTGGATGAAAACGGTGAATTCCGGATTGCCAAGATTCCTGTCGGAACCTATGCCGTTGCGGTCACTCCGCCAGCCCCGCCCGATCCCGGCGATGTTGCACCTCCGCGCCCGTCCCACCTGGGACCGTTGCGGATCGCCCCGGTGAAGTACCACTCGCAGTTAACCAGTGGCTTAGAGGTCACGGTGACTGGCGGCCCAGAGGATTTTCTAACCATCGACATTCCAAGTAAATAAATCGGATCAAGGAAGTTACTGGAGTGTGCTCTATGGCTTTCCAACTTTAACACTGATGGATTCTCACTGATGAAATTGTTTCGACGAGGGTGTTGGGGACTGCTGGGTTGTCTGCTCTGCAGCATCAGTGCTCAGGGAGGAGAGCCCGCAACGGTCACTCCAGAACCAGAGATCGTCTCTCGAAAGGATGTCGTATACGGACGGGTTCTAGGAGCAGGCCTTCTGGCTGACATCTCCTACCCCAAATCCCCCAAGAAGATTCCGGCCATTCTGTCCCTGCACGGTGGTCGCTGGATGCGGGGGGACAAGACTAATAATGGGGCGATCAACGTCGAGCAGTGGGCTGGCCTTGGCTTCTTTGCGATGACAATTGATTACCGGCTGCGTGACTTGTCGCCACCTCCCGCCTGTTACCAGGATGTGCAATGCGCAATTCGCTTTTTGCATGCCCATGCCGAACAGTACAACATTGACGAAGACCGCATCTTTTTGATCGGCCAGTCAGCCGGCGGGCATATGGTTTCTCTTGCCGCGACCATGGGAAATGGCGATCTTCCGAAGACCGGCGGCTGGGAAAAAGTCCGCGATGATTTCCGGGGTTCCATCTGTGTTTCCGGTCCTCACGATCTGCTGACCTGTCCTTGGGGAAACCTGTGGACACCCACCGGTGTTGATCCAATTAAAGCGCGCGAGCTTGCCTCTCCGATTCGATATATCGGCCCTGCCATGAAGCCGTTGTTGATCTTTCATGCCGACAATGACAAGTCTGTTCCGATTGCCAATGCGCTGGCGATGGTCGCAGCCCTGAAGGCTCAAAACGCGCCCCACGAGTTTCATCACTACACCACCGCCGGTCATATGGGAATCACGCCCGAAGTGATCGAAAAGTCGTTAGCCTTTATCCGTCGAATCGAAGCCGGCCCGGCGGAACAAATACCGCAGAAATGACGTGTGATGTAAATCGGACCGCATCATACTGACTTTGACCGCGCGACGTGATGACGCACGCCGCGCGGATCGTCATTCCGCGACCAGAGTACCATTCAGATTTTGAACTGGGAGAAAATCGCTGGGGGCCCCCAGCGATTCATTTCGGCCATCCAACCAACATCGCGAATTCTCGCACCCCTTTACACATCTTTGATGTCTTCGCCTCTTGTCGCTCGAATTTCGAGCGCCCATTCCCTGCCCCACGGCGTCTATCGAACGTCATCTCTGCCGTTTAGTTCGATGTCGCCTCTGGGAATGTGGCTGCACATGTCAGTGGTGTGCAAATAGCGCTCCGCGACGGCAGCGTGCGGTTCGTATCCGAGAGTATCAACCTGGCGACGTGGCGACGTGGCGACGTGGCGACGTGGCGCGCTCAACGCGGGCGGGCGGTGAGGTGCTCGGCGAATTCTGGGTTCGATTCGGATCGCCGAACGATGCAATTTAACTGCAGTTGTTGTATCATGTGTTCCTGTGTTCTCATGCGTCCGGATTATTTGCGAAATTTTCGGTTCAGGTCATCTTCTTCTGTTTACGAGATCACTTTTTCCAGGAAATTTTCAGCCATGTCCAGATATCGTCCACTGCGAAGCAGAATGCCTGGGTTTACACTGATTGAATTACTGGTGGTGATTGCGATCATCGCGGTCCTCATCGCGTTACTCCTGCCAGCGGTTCAGCAGGCTCGTGAGGCCGCTCGCCGCGTGCAGTGCAAGAACCACCTCAAGCAACTGGGATTGGCGTTGCACAACTATGAGAGCACTTTCAAAGTGTTTCCCATGACCAATGCTCAGAACTATTCACCCAATGCGCAGGGGTTTTCGCCCCATGCCCGGCTGTTGCCCCATTTGGACCAGGCAAATCTGTATCACATGCTCGATTTCACGAAGCCTGCATTCACGGGGGCCTACAATAATCTGGTTCCCAATCCATTATTTCAGACCGCATTTGCGACGTCTCTGGTGATGCTGCTCTGTCCTAGTGACCCGGCCCCAGCGCAGACACCCGGTCCGGGAGATGCTACATACGCCGGCAACAACTATATGGTGAGCTTCGGCAGCGGAGCCGGGCTGAATTACGACTTGCGCTGGAAGACGGATGGCATCGTTTACGAGAATTCCAATGTCAAGTTCGCGGACCTCGTGGATGGCGCGTCAAATACCGTTTTCATGAGTGAGTCCGTGCGGAGCCTGGGGCCGGACATCACCCTGCCCGCCGGAACATCGCCCCCATTCCCGTACCAGATGACTGCGAATGGTTCGGCGGGAATTAGTTCGGCGTTGCAGGCCACACAAGGTATGAGGGTGAGCGGTGGGCCTTGGCCCACGGGACCGGGTGGTATGAATTTCAATCCCAATCTCTCATTCGTTATGCTGACGGTCACTGGATGGCGTGGTTCGGGGAGCGCAGGACTCTACGGTCGTGGAGTCTCTTGGGCTGGGGCCGGGGCGCTCTGCACGCTGACGAATGGATACACCACTCCCAATCACCGCATTCCAGATGTGGTGACGCACTTCACCGGATTCTTTGGCCCCCGCAGCTATCACACGGGTGGCGCAAACGTGCTCATGGGCGATGGTACGGTTCAGTTTCTCGGCAACAGCATCGATGTGACAATGCATCGCAATCTTCACAGCAGTGGAGATCTTCCTATGGACCTTGGCGAATTCTAATCGACAGGGCACCGCGGCTGTTGTAGGTGTTATATGACGTGGACGAAATCAGGGTGTCCCGGGGGCTCCCTAAAGTCTGGCCGAGTCCGCACGTATTGTTTGGTCTCATCCCCTCGTCGTGTTGACTAAGTAGTCGTGCCAAATAACTACGCCGCCGGGCTCGCCTGTATCAGTATTTCTGAAGACCTACTTTAGGTATCTACCTGTCATTGTTCGGGCATCGTTAGCGTGCAGTCCAAGCACACCGATCTCCCCTCACGCTGAACCGTCCAAATTGATGAAATTGGGACGCGACCGAGAAATTCATAAATGTTGCGACAATTGGAAATCTTCACTCTGGCGATGTTCGCGGTGGCAGTCTTGCCGGGTTGCGGTGGAGTCCAGCCAGTGACTGGCGGCACCAGAGGCGTGCTCCACGCGGGAGCGGATACGTTTAGCGATATGCAGGTCACCGTGCATCAGATCGAAGGGGGCGACATGCACCCCATCGGGTTTGCCGTCACCAGATCGGGCGGCACGTTCGAACTGGTGTCGAATGACGCCGAGGGGCCGTTAACGCTCACTGCCGGTGAGTATCGCTGCACCCTGGAATCGGCGGGGGCACCGTTACAGTTTCCCAAAGAGTGCTCGAAGGCGGAGACGACACCTCTCAAAGTCGCCTGGTCGAACGATGATGTCGAATTGGACCTGAAGGTTCCCGTCCCGCAGCTCGTGAGATAATTCTCCTGCAGGATTCGCTGAGGGGGCGGATTGCTTCGCAAGCTGGGGCTCCAGGCTGCATTTTAGGACAGACTTCGATCCGTAGAGGCCCCCCCTTCATTGCCGACCAAGCGTGTCAGCGGTCGGCCGGGAATTGTCAGTGGTGAAAGAGTGAACCGCGAAATTGTTGCTCCGGGAAATCACCGAGAGTTGTGTCGAGTTCTCGACAGGGCATAGAAAAAACCTCGTCCGGTAAATGCGGTCATTTACCGGACGAGGTCGATATTTTTAACTACTTTTGCATGTCGCTCCGTCAATTGCCGGAACTAGGCGACGTTCGCACCAATCGTGGCCACGGAGGTTTCTCCACCGGCGGTGACCCGGATCTGCACTGTCCGGGGCTCGCGGGTGGCTCGCTTGGTTGTCTTGATGCTAATGCGTTGCAGCACGGCGTTGACGGCGGCCTCCGTTGCTACTGAGTTGAACTGGATTTCCAACTCGAAGCCGCGACGTCCGGCGGTGGTTTTCGCGACTTCCGTTCCGTTGAAGTAAATTCGTCGACCGACGACGCGAATCGTTCCCCCCTCGGTCTCACCCTTCAGGATGAAAATCCGGTCGTGCCGATCCCCACCGGCGATCACTCCTGCGGTGATGGAGGCGTTGGCAAACACCGCGGTCGGACTGACATTCGTCAGCTGGGCTGTGGGATCCAACGGCACTTGTGTCTTGATGCTTGTGGCGATGGTGCCAGGACCGTCGGCGAGATCCAAGACAAACAAGTCGGTCACGGTCAGGTTGTACGTCGCAACATTGCTCAGGGCCTCACCGTCAGAGGCTTGGAACGTAAAGAAGTCCGAACCGCTGAAACCGGTTGCCGGAGTGTAGACGAACGTTCCATCGGGACTGAGTACCAGGCTGCCATGCAACGGTTGCACGATCACCAAGAAGGTCAACGCATCGCCATCGATGTCGGAACTCAACGGAGTTACCGAACCGTTGAACGGTGAATCCTGAGGCAGCGTGCTGGAACCGTCGATGAGGACCGGATCGTCATCGACCGGGAGGACCGTCAGGCTTACGGTCACGACATTGCTGTCTGACGTCCCGTCGTTCGCTTTATAAGTGAAGCTGTCTGGTCCATGATAGTTCAAATCTGGAATGTAAGTCAGTGACCCATTCGGGTTCAAAGTGATCGATCCGTGAGTCGGACTTGTCACGAGGATCGCCGTCAGCACATCTCCGTCGGCATCCGTGTCGTTGAATAACACGCCCGCGGTATCGCTGAGGGGCATCGGAAAATCTTCGTACGTTGTGTAACTATCAGGCACCGCCACCGGAGCGTCGTTGACTGCTGCCACGTTCAGAGTCACCGTCACCTCATCGCTGTCCGCTGTCCCATCGTTCGCTTTGTAAGTGAAGCTATCCGGCCCGTTGTAATTAGCGGCCGGGGTGTAGGTAAATGATCCATCGGGATTCAACGTCAGGCTGCCGTGCGACGGTCCAGCTACCAGCACTGCGGTTAGCGGGTTGCCGTCAACATCAGTATCGTTAGCGAGAATTCCGAGGGCTGCAATGATCAGTGGCGTGTCTTCGGTCGCATTATAAGTATCAATATTAGCGACCGGGGCGAAGTTGACCTCTTGAATATTCAGTGTGACGGTCACCGGATCACTTTGGTCGGTTCCGTCAAACACCGTATAGGTGAAACTGTCCGGGCCGCTGTAGTCGAGGGCCGGGGTATAGGTAAATGAACCGTCAGGATTCAAACTTAAAAGTCCGTGACTCGGTTGATCGCCGATCATGGCAATAAGCAAACCGCTGTCTGGATCGGTATCGTTAGCGAGGACGCCAGGAGCCACGACGACTAGCGGAGTATTTTCGAAGCCATCATAGGTGTCTGCGACGCCGGTCGGCGGGACGTTCGGGGCGGTAACCAGCAGGCTCACTGTGGCGGTCGAATTGCCATTAATCTTGCCGTCGTTCACCACATAAGTGAAGCTGTCAGGTCCCGAATAGTTCAGCTCCGGTGTATAAGTGAACGAGCCGTCGGGATTCAGTGTCAAGGTCCCATGGGTGGGATTCTCGACGACGGTGGCGGTTAACGAGTTGAGTTCAGCGTCGATGTCGTTTGCGAGCACACCAGTGGCCGCAAGGACCACGAGGGGCGTATTTGTATCCGTGAGGTACGAGTCATTGAAGGCAATGGGCGGGAAGTTAACGAGTAGGGAGACCGTGGTGATCGCGCTATCGCCATTTTCGTCGGTTACCCTGTAGGTGAATGAATCCGCTACCGGAAGACCCGTAGGAAGATATGTAAAAGAACCATCGGTATTCAGCGTTACGATACCGGACGCCGCCTGGGTCTCGATGGTTACGGTCAGGGCATCGGCCTCCGGATCGGAGTCATTGGCTAGCACGCCGATATTCGCTGGCACTACCGTCGACTGACCTAAGAGAGGAGGAATCCCGTAAGTGTCGGGTGTCGCTACCGGCCCGAGATTCAACCGGCCGATTTGATTGCCAGTGGTTTCTGTAAACCAAATATGATTGCCCGGACCTGTCGTAATTCCTGACAAGCCAGCGTTGGATGTGGGAGCAGCGACGTCGTCGAGGAAGGTTCCGGTGGTGGTGACGCGTCCGATGCTATTGGTGCCTGCTTTGGTAAAATAGAGGTCGCCGCCTGGTCCCGATACAATCTGCGTTGGCAGGCTTGCAGCGGTCGGGATGGTGAATTCCGTGACCGTGCCTCCGGGCGTCACTCGGCCGATACTATTCCCGCCACGCTCGGTGAACCAGAGATTGCCATCAGAACCTGTCGTGATGGAGGTCGGCTCGGCACCGGTACTGAGTGTAAATAGCGTGCTAGTGCCAATATTGGGGCCGCTAGCAATCATCATCCCCACGTGGTTCGATCCAGCCATGGTGAACCACAGATTGCCGTCAGGACCGCTCGTAATTCCCGTCGGCTGCAGTCCCATGATCGTCGCGAAGTTGGTGAAGATACCGGTCGTGGTGATGCGGCCGATGCTTACACTGTCAGTTTCCGTAAACCACAAATTGCCGTCGGCACCAGATGTAATCTGGTTCGGACCGATCCCGGATGAGAGTGAGAATTCCGTCACCGTACCACTTGTTGTGATGCGACCAACCTTGTTGATACCCGGTTCGGTAAACCACAGATTGCCGTCGGGACCAACTGTAATTCCACTCGGATTGGCGCCGCTACTGATGTTGAACTCGGTTACGGTGCCGCCCGAAGAAATTCGGCCGATCGAATCGTTATCGGCATTGGTAAACCAGAGAGCACCATCTGGACCTGTCACAATGGTGACTGGGCCTGAGTTGGCTGGCAGCGGGAATTCCATAATCGACGTCAGCAGGGCCCGATCTTCCAACTGCTCGACCATGGCGGAAGTAGTCGAATCAAAGTTCCGTTCTCTGCGGCGACGGCTGATCATGCAATGCACTTTCTATACGATGGAAACGACAACGAAGCGAGAACGCCGGCCTGCCCAGCCGGACTGCTGTTCGAATGACTGAAGACTGGTGCGGTTTTGAAAGCGCGCAGCTGCCGCATACTTCTTGTGCCCCGGAACTGGCCCCAGATTCCGTGACGGTGCCCCCGCAACTCGTTGTTCAAAACACTGCGCAGCAGCTTCACTCGACAGAGGGTCGATTGGTGTCGCCGATCGCGAACGAGAAAGAATTGCGGTGGTAAAAGACAATTTGTATAGAGCTATCGGGCGTGTCATCACTCATTCAGTAGCAAGTCACTCCAGATCTTAGAGTGATTCGTGGGAGTCGGGGCGATGATAGCGACTGCGTAATTCATTCGGTTCCGAACGATTTCCACAACCATTGTCGAACTCGCCGGTTGCATTGATCGAATTCGAGTTCGCTCAACGAATGAGGTCCCTTCTCAAAGATTTTATACACTTGGGACGACTCCGCCTGTCGCCATACGATGTCCGGAAATCTTGAGAATTGCGGACTTCCAATTCTGCCGCAGGTCATGGCTCCCCCTTCAGCCGAAGGAGCCAATCGAATGATATTCGCGGTTCATTGCTTCGCACGATGCCTCAATGTCCCCTTCGTCCTGGCACGATATTCCGTCTCTTCAATTCGGCCCATTCAATTGACGTAACCGCTGACAAGAACGACCATATCGTTTTTCATCCATGTTCATCGGAGCCTCCCCGTGACTGCACTCTCACCCGCCAAAGCCGAGAAGCCCGCTGAGTTCGTGGCTCCACATCCTGGCAGCCAGCAAATGCCCCGCTGGGACACTGCCGAACTCATCGACGCTCCCGTCTTTACCATGCGGAATATCCTGGCCCTGATCGGCCCAGGCCTGGTCATGGGGGCGGCTGCCATCGGTGGTGGCGAATGGTTGGCGGGACCGCAAGTGACTGCCCGTTACGGACCGGCGCTGTTGTGGGTGGCCACCGTCAGCATCCTCTTTCAAGTTCTCTACAACATCGAAATCAGTCGCTACACGCTCTACACCGGCGAGCCGATTTTTACGGGCAAGTTTCGCGTACCGCCCGGCCCCATGCTGTGGGTGTTCCTGTACCTGCTGTTGGACTGGGGATCGCTTGCGCCGTTCCTCGCCATGGGGGCCGCCTCGCCGCTGATTGCGATCTTTAGCGGGGAAATCCCCAAGCCGAACGATCCTAACAATGGGCTGCTCATCAAGATCATGGCCAGCTTCATTTTGGGAGGCTGCGCCGTGCCGCTCATTTTTGGCGGCAAAATATACAACTCGCTCAAGGTCATCATGTCCTTCAAATTGGTGACGGTGATCGGCTTTCTCCTGTTTCTGATGGTCTTTTATTCTTACCCCTCAGCCTGTTGGGAAATCGCGACTGGATTCACCAAGGTCGGTACGGTGCCGGTCGTCCGTGGAGAAGATGCGAACGGCAACGGTATTCTCGATCCCGGAGAAGACTTTGATGGGGACGGTCACCTGGATGTTGTCGAGGCGAGTCTCCCTAAAACAGTGGACCTCAATCACGACGGTGTGCCGGACGATTGGGAGAAAGACGCCAAGGGCAATCCCATTAAGTTCGACGACCGCGACGGGGACGGTATCCGGGACGGGGCGAACGTCGACAACATCTTTACCAGCCTGCTGGGGAAAGGCACGTTTCCCACGGTGGACTGGAGCCTGATGGCCATGATTGGCGGTCTGGCCGCGATTGCGGGGAACGGCGGCCTGAGCAACAGCCCCATCAGCAATTTTACGCGTGATCAGGGTTGGGGTATGGGGCACCACGTCGGGGCGATCCCCAGCATGATCGGTGGCAAGGGAGTGACCCTCTCGCACGTCGGTTGTGTGTTCGACGTCAACGAGGCATCGCTGCCGCGCTGGCGACGTTGGTACAAGCACATCGTGCGTGACCAGACCATGGTCTGGATGGTGGCCTGTTTCATCGGCGTGGGACTGCCCAGCGTGCTGTCGGTCGGCTTCCTGCAGCGCGGCACGGAATGCGACGACTACAATACGGCCTCGCTGACTGCGGGCGGGGTCGAGCACCGCATCGCGAATCCGCCGTCGGACGTACTAGCTTCCCAGATCGGGCTCACGTCGTTCATTTCCGGAAAAAATGCCGGTCGGTTCTTTTGGGCCAGCACTCTGTTTTGCGGCTTTTTAGTCCTGACGACCAGCATGGTATCCACAATTGACGGCTTCATCCGCCGCTGGCTGGACGCATTCTGGACGGCCATCCCGGCCCTCCGCAAGCTGCATATCGACCAGATCGGAAAAGTTTACTTCTGCCTGCTGATGGGCTACCTGACCATCGGGGTGGGCATCATCTGGTCGCCAGTCAGCCCCGCGGGAGTTTTTAAACTCGCCACCACGGGGCACAACTTTGCTTTGGCCTTCAGCGCCTGGCACACGCTCGTCGTGAACACCACGCTCCTGCCCCGAGAAATACGCCCCCACTGGCTGATCCGCATCGGCTTGATTTTTGCTGGTATCTTCTTTCTGGGCTTAGGAGTCCTGTCCGTGCTGAAGATGAGCGGGGTGATTTAGAAAACAGTCGCACTGTGGGGGGTGCCTCTTGGTGGCTCAAGTTGCACCGCAAACAGGGCCAGCCACGGTTGCATAGGTGGATTTACGATATTGTCTGTTTGGGTTTAACAAGGATGTTCAATGGCAACAATTTCGAAATCACTCCTGACGATCTTACTACTCCTTCTGCCAGTGTCTGGGGTGGAAGCGCAGGAGACGCCAGCGAAGCCATATCCGATCGTCACCAAGATTCCTGCAATCAAAGCGGATGGCCTTGATATTCCCGAACAGACTCTGGAACTGACTGCGAAAAATGGTTGGTTGGTGGCGACACTGACCGCTTTGCCAGATGAATTGGAATGGACGATCGTACTGGCGAAACTTCAGCCGGACGTTAAGCCGGTCGTGACTGTCCACCCAGGGTTGCCACTTTTTTCCGTCCAATATGGTCCGTGGTTCATTCGTGAGGGGCTTGGACGCCTGCGCGTACTTCGCGAGCCCAAGAAATTTGACGAAGATCAATGGGCTGTAATCGAAAAAGCTCCCGATGGAAAAACGATTTGCTCGGCCGGAAGATTGTTTGTGATTGAAAAAGATAATTGGTGCTGGCTGTGCACTTCTCCCAAGTACGACAATAAAACGGTGGATACCGCAATCCGATTTCAGCATCTACAGCTCAAGAACGGTAGCGGATCAATGCTTTTTGCCGACGGGCAATTCGGCGAAGTATTCTGCGGCGACGCTCGGTGCCAGGATGAAGGTGATTTGCTGGTTGCTGAACGCAACACTGGCTATGGAGCACGAGCGACTCTTGCCGCGCAAGAAATCAAAGATTCTCTTGTCGGCAAACCATTGCCGCAAATATCGGGCAAAGCCATGGGACCAATCAAGACGGCGATTGGTCCAGAAAACCTAAAAGGCAAAGTCGTTCTGATCGATTTTTGGGCGACTTGGTGCGGCCCCTGCGTCAAGAAACTACCTGAGGTGAACAAGCTGCAAGAGAAATACAGCGCCCAAGGTCTGGTCGTTATTGGCATCCATTCCAGTAACAATGCAGAGGGCGTTGAAAAGTTTCTGGACACTCATCCGGTTCAGTTTCCGATTGTGGTTGACGACGGTGAAACGGAAAGGCGATTTGCCGTTTCTGCGTTTCCAACATACTACCTCGTCGGCCGTGACGGCAAGGTTTCAATTGGTTTTGAGAACTCACCTCCGACAGCGGAGCAGATTGAAGCTGAGCTCAAGAAAACAGTCGCCCCATGAGTGTTCCGTGTTACGCTGAGTGGCCCTAGTTGCACGGTAAACTGGGCCACCAAGCGATTTTTGTGTTATGAGGGCGGATTCTCGTCCGGGTCCAATAAAGCGTAGGTAGTAATCGTGCAGCTCTTCACGGACTCGCCAGAAAACTCTCCGCATTTTTCACACTTCATGGGATGTTTGCCGAATGGAATTGTCGACATCGGATCGCTGCAAGTGGGACATGTTATTTGGTCAAATTGAAGTGTCATTTGGGCCAACCCACGTCGACCGGCAATTCGAGATTCAATCTCGGAAGCAATGGTCTCAAGCACCGGAACACGATTCACTTCCACCGCGTTGATTGCGTACCACTTCGACCAAGAGCTGCGATCGACGCTGGACGCAATGGAAAGAAACGTTTGACAGTGGAAGCAAGTCCATTTCGTGGCCCCCCATTGCACTGGGCCAACTTCGAAACGCGTTGAAAACAGCAACCATTCGTGGCCACATTGAGTACAGCGATAGTCAAATCCAATTGGCATCTGTGTGGACCTTCGGTGAACCGTAGGATGTACGGGTTGCTTCGTAGCCTCAGTCTACAAGCGGCATCGCCTAAGACAGGCTTCGATCCGTGGGTTATTCAACTTTCACTCCAACTGACATCTGGCAAATCAATCATGATGTTCCCGCAGCTCCTGAATTTCCGCGTCTTGAGGAAACGCTTCCTTGGCTAAAGCGAGTAGTTCCGCTCGGACCGAGTCGAAGTCTTGCCATTCGCGGTGCGGACTCGCGACATTCGAGCCCATCACATGTGGCCATAAGACATCGCACTTGAAGCAAATCAGGACTTCAACCGCACGATTCCCGTTCCACAAGCGATACGCCACCCCTGGCTCCAAGCCACACTTCTTCTGGTTCTGGGTGACCCCACTGCTCAGGAGCACTTTGGAGAGTCGCCGTGCAAAGTCCGCACCCTGTTCACGACCAGTGGCGAGTATGGGATAGTACCCGATGGTCTTGTCCGAACCGTTTGCAATCGCTTGGGACCCCACACGAAAAACCTCGACACGCTGAGCCCCATGGAGAATCGAACTGCCAGGAATTCTGTCTGCAGTGAGCCGCCAGGCGCCGATGACAGCAATGGCCAACAGCAAGCATAACCAAAGACACTTTCTTATCGATCCCCGCCGCCTAACGTCTGCGTTACCCGGCGTGTTAGTCATTCGTTTTTATCCAATTCGCGGGCACGCTGGGCCACTCAGCAACTTCACCCCTGCCACCAAGAAGATCTTGCTTTCTACACGATTTCAGTATACAAACTCGAACCTCCGTCGATGACGGAGACCGTTCTAGATTTGATCGCAAGACACAACTGAAAGGCATGATCGATGCGAGTTACTCGTTGGCTGATGATTCTTGCACTCGGTCTTTTTGCAGCTTTGCCCATCGTCGCTGATGACTCTGTGGCTGAAGCCGAGGCCGTCGCGAAGATCAAACAGCTTGGTGGAACGATTCACGACGACGTGCCAATGGGGCTCGCATTTAACTATGAGCCGGATGAGTCGGAGTCGCTTTTGGTCATTCCCTTTTGGTCGATTGTCATTCCGCTGGTACTGATCTCAGGCTATTTGCTGCTTACGAAGCCGCGCTCGGCGAATCAAAAAGGTTGAGCCTTCGGTTGGCTTTCTGCTCTCGGAAGACAATCAAAACCACACACTCAGCGTTCGACCTGCAAATCGCGTAGAGATTTTTTGAGTTGCTTCACACCGTTCTTCGTGACTGCCGTTTTGGCGAATGAAACCCAACGCAGTTCTTTGAGCCCGACGAGTTCCCTGAGGCCGGTGTCCGTGATGTTTGTCCCAGAGAGATCAAGACTTTCCAGTTTGGCGAGTCTGCCGATCTCCTTCATCCCGGCATCCGTGACCTGTGTATTGGTCAGGAAGAGTTCGTTCAATTCTTGAAGTTGACTGACTTCTCGAAGACCGATATCCGTCACTTTCGTATTGCCTAAAAAGAGACCGGTCAATTGCGGCAGTTCACTGATGTCCTTTAAGCCCTCATCCGTGATTGCGGCGTTCATTACATTGAGGTAGGTTAGTTTTTTGAGCTTCCTGATCTCAGGCATTGCGGCATCGGTAATTTTAGTCAAACCAAGATTGAGAACAGTCAGGTTTTGCAGTTCGACGATGTTCTTGACCCCGGCATCGGTGGTTTCGGTTTCGCCGAGGAGAAGCGTGTCCAGATTCTTCAGTCCCTGAAGTTTCTTCAACCCTTCTTCAGTCGTCGCGGTGTTGCTGAGGCTGAGCCTGGTTAAGCTCGGCATGGAATGCAGCAGATACAAGTGTTGGTCGCCAAACTTTGGCTGATCGTTGGATTGCTTCTGATTGGATGCCTCAAAATACAGCGTGACCGAAGGAGTTTGAGCTGCCGACCGGTCTACTGCTAGCTCGATTTTTTCATCGTCCGATTCACTGGGTTGAAAACTCACCGGCTGAATCGTTGGCGCAGTTTCAGCATGAGAACTTTCAATTAACTCACTAAACCAATAAAGAACGAATGACTGCTCTCGGATCGCCAACCCAGACATCGTGGGCTGGTCATTGTCGCATTCAAAGGGAAACTCTAAGAAGTCATCAACGAAAAGACTTCTCACCCACCCACCTGTGAACATCAACGCCATCCCCAAGATGATGACGCCGACCTTCCTTCGCCAGCCCGTGAAGAATTCTCTCATGAATCCATTCTCCGTGAGTTCAGTGCAACCGCATCCGTCCGTGGTTTCCCGCAAAGCGAGCGGATGATAGCCGGATAGTGATTAAACGTCTATGTCTTTCGCTGAGGCACCCCGCGTTAACACGCCGCTAACACAGCAGAATAGACCATGAAACACACGCCGATTACCGCGGACCAAATGAGACAAACACCGGCAGTTAAGAAAGTTGAAGTCTGAATGGATGGCACCCGACCAGCGGCAAATATCAATAGTCCACCGCCAACTATTCCCCAGAAAGCGCCACGTTCTAACGCATAATTTAGGTTGTCCTGAGATAGTGGCCAACCGAGTACATAGGCGGTACCGAGCACCACTGCCAGAGCGGAGGTCGCCACTGTCGTGACGACTGCGATCGCGATTCTGGCCGTGTGATTTCGCACTATTGGTCTAATCCCCAGTTGGCCCGTGCTGCGCGAGCGGGGTTGATTGCGCTCGAAACCCGGCCGCGGCACAAGGTCGGGGTGAACTACTTGTTAGGCGGTGGCGGCGGTTTAGGGTTTACAGCAAAGTATTTGTGCCCTTCGCTACGCAGGTGCTGCTTAACGGGTGGCTTTTCCAACAGTCAGCGTCACTGGATGATCTTGGAGTGTCGCAATTTCGACCGCTTTATTCCAGGAGTACACCCCGCTCTTCGCAGTGATTTTCAGAGTGGAAGAGAGAGCAGCGGTCCGTGGCAAAGTGTACGTCGCCGGCCCTCCTGCATAGTTGCCGTTTGGCGTGCTCACGCGAATTAACGTTTGAAGATAGCTGCTTTCGTCACCGGCTGGAACGAAATGACTGGCGAGTATCGCAACACTCCCTTCCTGGAGGCTGCTGGAATCGAGGGCCGACAGACCTATCGAATTATGGTCGAGTTCCTGATCAACAGAGATCGATGCTGCACCCACGGTTTGGATCTTGATTAGGGTCGCATGAGCACTCGCGTCATTTGCAATTTCGAGGACCGTCAGGCGAAAGTGGGACGGGGGAAGTGAGGCAGGGCGAACGCATCCGAATGAAAAGGCAGCTACGATTGTGCTGGCAAGCGCGAGACGAAAGGTTGTCATATCGATGAAGCCGCCTAACTATGTTTCATCACGGTGATCGTGGATATTCCACTCCCCCGCAATACTATCCACAGTGAACTGATGCTTCAATAGAAGGCTCGCGATAGTCGCTGGGGGGGCCGGTGGTTTTTGCAATCCTGGCTCCTTCGCGACACACGTCGATTTCAACCGTTTGTTAAGCCTGCAATAAGGATGCCGTTGAGAATGGCCCCAATTGGCCTACAACTGGTCGTCGGAAAGTTCTGTAAAATTTTCAGAATGGTAGCCGCACTGCAACTGCCCAGTGCTGCGATTAGCGACGATACAATGCCCAGGCATATTGGGGATTTCACCGAAAAACACATACACGCCGTCCGGCGCAAACGGATACTTAGAATGATATTCGACTGGAAGTCGTTCGAAGCAAAAGCGGACCAAGCTGTACTGTCGAGGAAGCCCCAAGTGACGCATCGTTTCAATCCGCCTAACGCCCAGGTTCGCATCGCCCGCGCGTATCGCGCGAGTCACCATGTATTTTATCCCAAACCGATCGCGGTACATGTGGGATGAACTGCTTGTCCGCCGGGTCTTCCCACTTTTCGCTGCCGTGGTCTTGGTTTGTTTAGGGTGTATTCACATCGAGGTCCGGTTGAGCAATTCGGACGTCGGTATAATTTGCCGGAGCGGAAAACACACGTGGCGGTTTTGGATTCAGGCGATGATCGACGATCGTGTCGCCCCGTTGACCGCCAACTTCCTCAAGCACCTTCGGATTGGCAGGCTCGAATGGCGCTGTGACTGTTTCGATGACCGTGGCTCGGAGCAGACGAGCGTTGCCGTGTCTGAAATCTGCGCTGACCTGAAACCGCGGGAACAATTTGCTTTCACCAACTTGGATAGATTCCGATTGAAACCCGTACTTGCTGGTGCCCCTAGACGGACTAGTCTCCGTCCACTCCACGGCCTGGTGAGTCTTCGCATCGAGAAGATACTTCCATGTTGTGTCGGGCTTCGTCGAGGTCAGTGATAGCGCGATGTGTTGCATATTCCGCTGTTCGACTGTTCCGAACTTCGCCATTCCATCTTGCGGAATATGTCTCAGATCAAACAGTTGCAGGTAATGCACTTTCGAGAGATGTAAGGGTCTGATGTCGATCTGCTTGTTTTTTCGATCAGCGCGAATGTCTTCCTGGCTGCTGACCATACGCACCTCGTGGCTCGACTCGACCCGTGTGGTCTGCCCCACGACAGTGAGCGTCACCTCTTGCCACTCGGAACGCAGTGGTAAGTGATCGGCGGTCACCAGTTCGGCGAACTTCTGACGCGACTCTGCGCCCTGTGTCGGACTCGAATTGGCCACAGCCTCTTTTAACTGCGCGATTGTCAGCGGCTGCAGACTCTTTTCTCCCCGAACTAAGGACCAGAGGCGTACCTGGATCGGAGCCAGTTTTTCTGCTCGCACGTCAGCCCACGCTTTGAGGGCCAGTTCCTGCTCTGGCGCGGACAATCGATCGCCGGCGGCGACCGGTGACGCCCATGGCAATACCAAGAACATCGCGACTCGCAACGGCCATAAATATCGCAACTGCTGCATAGCCAGATCCTTGATTATTGAAGGTCGATGCACTGCACATGTCGGCTTGAACCGGTTGTAGTGCCTCAGAGACCATCATGATACAAGTATAATCGTCCATTCCCCATTCGTACTTGGCTAGACCAGATCGCCAGTTGACGTAGCGCGAGCACAATCTCATTGCGGTCGAATTGCAGATGCACGTACTCACCATCCAAAGCTGGATTGTCGGTCCAACTAAACCCGCCTGTGAGTGCGATAACTTGCGGCCCAATAGACAAAAGATCGGCCCACGCGTTAAACACCATGCCGGACGTTGCAGCACCACCTGACTCAATGATAGTCGGCCCATTCATGCACAAGCCGAACTGCGAACATTTCTGAGCAGGATTCACCGTCGGAATCCATGCCAACGTATCAGCGATGTATCGAACGAAGTCATCATGCAATTGGATCGCACGTGGATTCCTGATGAATTTTGTAAGCTCCCAATCGCCATCAACGTCACGATCAAGAATTAAGAAGTCGTGAAAAGGACCCACCATCAATACCTAACCGTAAAATGTGAACATCCCGTGGGAAAAAAGGGGGCGATACCCTTAGATTCTGCCCGTGCCACTGCTTTGGGGCGGCGCAGTCCCGCGTGAATTGGAATTGGATGTCGCCGCCGCACCTAAGCAGTGCTCGCGCCCCCGAATCTAACAGAACCACTGCTTAACGACCGAGTACAGTCGCAAAGCAGTGCCACGACCTTGAATTACTTAACTCTCAAACCCGTGCCACCCTGCCGCAGCCCAATGTCAGGTGGAATCGTTTGTTAGTTGAATTTCTCGCGGCCGGCACGTTTTTGCATGTAAGCTGTCGCATGACCGCCCATTTGGTCAATAAACTGCAAATAGCCCGGTCTTGCCAGAGGATCTGTGTCTGGACGTTGAAGGATTTCCAGGAAGCCCAAACAATTCGTCCCGGTCATCAACGGGCTAACGACATACAGATGGTCGGTTGGTGTTGGCCTGGGATCTGTTTCGCCCGCGCCAAACATTAGGGGCTTCCCTTGGCGATGTGCCTCCTGAAGAAGACTGCCGTTCATTTGATCGGAATGGGCATTCAGGCGATAGCTGGTTTGGCTGAGACCCCGTTCGGCAAGCGGGACCACTTGGCCTGAAACGAACGTCGACCAGACAAGTCCTGCAGGTGCATCGATCGCACTGAGTAGTCGTTGCAGAAATCCGGGAAAGAATACGCGTTCGGCCGTACTGGCGTGAGACAGATCTTCGATCTGTCTCACGAGAGCAAGCACTCGCCCGCGGTGTGGTTCGTGAGTTGCAGATTCTGGAGAAAACCAGATCAGACTGCCACAGGCAGGGCATGGAGCGTCACCCGGTGGATGAGACGGATCGATGGACACGCCTTCTCCGCAGACAGGACAACGTCCGAAACGACTCTCCGGCGTCCGCGAAGAGATTGTGATGAGATTCTCCTAACAACTGCCTAGCGCCCAAGTTGACCTGCGTTGCACCAAGTGACACGATAATATCCGCAGTGAACTGGTGTTTCAATCGCAATCGCGCTGGGGCCAGGTTGAGTATTTGTCGCCGACGATCAATCGAGAATGCCAAATAGGAGGCCTGACAGCGAGCGGTGAACTGGCGGCGTTTGTCGCCCACCCTTCAAGCATAAGCAAGTGGCATTTAAGCTACAGGCTAAATTGCCGCACAGCGATCGAAGCGACGAACGCGGACTTGTCTGAGCGTTGGGCGAGTTCCTCACATCGGAATAGAAAACTCACATGACTAGCAACGAGCTTTGCCAAGCAATCTATGAGCTTAGCGAGCGTCATTATTCAGATGATCGGACACTTGAGCAATATCTTCTCGCCCTTGTTGGTCTGACGCGACCACTGGAAAACAAAAACGAGCTATTGACCACCGAGTTTTACGGTCTGTTGTCGGACGCGTTTGATGCGCCACCCATTGCTTTTGACGAGTACGATGGACCCCGAAAACTGGACCAGGAAATAAGGTAGAGTTTCGTACCTG